>JABTUB010000001.1:600000-900000 GCA_015075585.1 Chloracidobacterium sp. | reverse complement strand
TATTCGTGAGCGTTTTGGCTGCCCACAGCCCGCCAAAGCCTCCGCCGACGATCACAACTTTTGGTCTGCGTCCCATCTATCGTTCCTTACGTAACGACGATACGTAAACCTCACAATTGCATTGTCGCACTTTTAGCGGCTATGTACCAATGAATCGGTCGTAGAGCGTACGTGCCGCCGTGATGTCGTCAGTTCCCGAGACAATAGCCCTGCCATCGCGAAAGACGGTGATCTCGTTGCCGCCGCTTGTAAAGCGAAGCAAATAGCCGTTCAACGTAACAGCCGTTGAGAACTGAAGCCGCTCGGCAAGAGCCTCGAGATCAAAACCCGCAGCCGCTCTTGGAGCGAGTTGCACTGCGTTTCGCCCGCAAAGTACATCGGCGAACTCGCCTTCCCCGGCATCGAGAAATTCATATATGCCGCCGCAGCAGCATTTGCAGTCCGCATCCGGCAGGCCCAGCCGGATATTGTGCCGCTCGTTAGCCCAAATATCGATCTGCATCAGCGAACCGTGCAGTGCGTCAAGATCGCCGATAAGCAGTTTGATCGCCTCTGTTGTTTCTATAGCCGAGATCGTCGTAACGATCGGCATTAAAACGCCCGCCGTATCGCAGGTCGGCGATGTTCCTGCGTCGGGCATCTCCGGGAACACGCATCGCAAACAAGGCGTCTTATGCGGACGTATCGTCATCGTCGTACCGTACGACGAGACGGCCGCTCCGTAGATCCACGGTACGTCATACTTTACGCAGGCATCATTGACGAGGTAGCGCACCTGAAAGTTATCACTGCCGTCGATGACAACGTCAACTTCATCGAGCAATGATCCGATATTGGAATTATTTATATCGGCAACTATTGCCTCGACGCTGACGCTGCTGTTGATCCTCGCGATCCTTTCTTTGGCGGCTACTGCCTTCGGCACACGATCCGCCGCATCGCACTCATCAAAAAGCACTTGCCGCTGGAGGTTGGTCAATTCGACAAAATCGCGATCAACGATGCGAAGCGTGCCCACACCGGCTCTTGCAAGCGACTCCGCGTGTGAGGCGCCGAGTGCTCCGCACCCGATCAACAGCACGCGTGCCTGCGAAAGCCTTTCCTGCCCTTCGGCCCCGATCGCCCTAAATAGCATTTGCCGACCATATCGTTCGTTCATCATTTTCCGACACTTGCTGACATTATCCGCTCGTCAGCTTCATAACAATGCCATTCGATCCTTGAGCCCGGCTTCCATCACATCGGCCGGGGCATCTATGCCCGTCCATATCTCGAACTGCTTTACGCCCTGAGCCAAAAGCATCTCGGCTCCGCCAATGTGTGCAACATCCGCCTTCTTCGCCTCAGCGATCAGCGGCGTGTCCGTCGGTTTTGTTACAAGATCGAACGCAAGTTTGATGCCCCGAATATCATCCGCCGAAAGCAATCCCGCGGCCGTGTTGTTATGCATTCCGATCGGCGTCGCATTTACCACAACATCGTATTCACGAGCAGAACGGCGGCCCTCCTCGATATCTCCGTACGAACTTGTGAATTCCGCTGCCAACGCAGCGGCCTTTTCCGGATCGCGGGCAAAGACCTTGACCTCAACGCCTTCGCGGCGAAGGGCATAGACAACGGCACGCGCCGCGCCGCCGCAGCCAAAAACCGCCGCACGCATTCCTGACAAGCCGCCGAGCTTCTGTTTCAACGGTGTGATAAAACCATAAGCGTCCGTATTGTGGCCGATCAGCCTTCCGTTGCGAACCTCGACGGTATTTACCGCGCCGATCGTCTTGGCTTCGGGCTCAAGGCCGTCAAGGAACGGGATGATGGCTTGTTTGTGCGGCATCGTTACTGAAAGCCCGCCAAAGCGAAGACCGGACTTGCTCGTTTCGGGACGAACCATCTCCTTCAAAAACTCGCCCGCACCCTTAACCAGAAACGGAATAAAAACCGCGTCAATGCCCTTTGAATGCAGCGCAGGGTTATGGATATAAGGTGAGTAAGAACGCGATACAGGGTCGCCGATGATGCCGAGGATCGTTGTATCGCGGCTGAGTTCCTTCACGCGATAGACATCTGTCAGATCGTCGATGGTAACCTGTCCCTCAGCCGTCGCAGTGCCGTTTCCCGACGCGGCATACGTCCATTCTGCACCGTAAGCAGGGCCGAGAATGCGCGTCCACTTTCCGCCATCACCCATAGCGATCACGACCGCTTTTGTATCGGTGCCGAGCAGTCGCCACACGGCAACGGCATCCACCGCGTCGTCGGCCTTTACCGCGAGCTTGACCATATCCGGATCTTTGGCTGCTAAGCGCCGAAAAGTGTGTTCAACTCCGGCCGGAATCCGGTTGAATTCATGATGCGACAAGATCCGATGCGGCAGAACACTGACGGTATCAAAAATATCTTCTTCGATGTCGCACATTGCGAACTGCGGGCCGGATCGCCGCCAAAATCGAAGTCTTTCTTCGATCGAGAGGTTCTGATGGCCGCCTTGCTCCTGCGGACGAAAGGTCGCAATGACCTTAAGCTCCGGATGAGTGGACAGACGTTCACATAATGCATCACGCTCTGCGGCACTCATCGCATCAAAACGTATCTCTACGAGATCGGCATTTCGGCCGAGAGCCGCACTAAGCGCCGCTTCTGCGGTAGGACAAGCGATCGAAAGGCAAATAAGCCCGCTACTCATCGCCAAAGCCCTTCAGGTCAACAACGATGCTTGCAGCAATCAACAAGCATGCTGCGATGGTCAATGCGGACGCCATTATGACCGCGATCTTGCCCGTCTGTCCGATCCCGATCCCCATCGCTGCCCACGCAAGGCCGATCGGATAAATGAAATTGCGCCATCTGACACGCACCGCAAAAACAGCAGCTATCGCCATTACGAGCATCAAACAGCCGATCGTGCTCCACGCAGCGACAGACATCTCGCCAAGCAGGGACTGAAGCACGATCGCGGCGTTGATCAGGAACATTGCCGTTACCCATCCGAAATACAGGCCAAGCGGGCCTTTTACAAAAAGTGCGTTGATGAATGTGCCGGTTCGGTCGAGCTTTCTATGAACCAAGAACAAGGCGAGGCCCGTCAAGCAGATGAACACAAAGGCGGGAGCCATCTGTGAAAAACTCCAACATACGAACCATGCGATGTTAGCGATGCATGCAAGAAAATATCCCGGACGCACCGCCGCCGCATCCTCGGCCTTGGACGGAAGCACCTGATAGATACCAAAGATCAGGAGTACGCCAAAGACGCTCGTCCACATTGAAAAGGTAAAGGCCGCCGGTGTCAGGATCGAAGGATGCTGCGAAAGCACCTCAACTGTCGAGGCGTCATTCACAAAACCCCGCATGGCAAGTGTGCCGACTACGATCAGGCCGATGGTGGCCAACAGGGACAGAAAAGCAAGTAATTTATGGAACCCGGAGCTCATAATTGTAGATTATGCCATTTTGCATTGGGAATTGAGTCTTGAGAATTCCACGTTTTCGTATAAAATTCGATCTTGATAGCCGAAATTGTCGGTTTCAAATGCCGTGAGTGCGTAAAGATCGCCGAATAACATAGGTTTTTTGCATATAAATAGCCAAAAGCGAACGTGGCACCCCGTTTGCTACGAAAACGGCGGACGCGCTTTCCTCTTTCCCCTAAGGCGTCGTTAAAACGGAGGAAAGTGAAGAAATGATGAGAGTTTTTAGACAATTCATTCTTTTTGCGATCATTCTGACAGGACTTTCGATAGTTGCCTCGGCTCAAAGCCAAGGCCCTGACAGGCCGCCGAAGAATCCGCCTGTTGTCGATCCCGGCAAAAAGCCTACACCGACACCTCAGCCAACGCCGCCTAAGAAACCCGGTTACAGCATCGTAATCTGGAAAGAAAGCGACCTCACCTGATCCGTCGCCGCTGCCCTGAATATCAGCATTGAACCCTTTTCAACCGACGGCGCCGATCGCGGCGCGCTTGGAGATCACCTGGCCGAAAGGTGTAAACTGATCTTGAGGTTGTTATGTTCAAGAAAAGCGATGAAATAAAACAAGGACATTGGATACTGGCCCGCATGGGCAAAAGGGTGCTGCGGCCGGGCGGCAAAGAGCTGACGACCGCACTAATAAACTCGCTGGATATCACCCCGAAGGATGACATTGTCGAATTCGCACCGGGCATGGGTTTTACGGCGGGACTTGCCCTCGAGCACCATCCGCACACCTATGTCGGCGTCGATGCGGATCAGGATGTGATCGAGCGTTTGAAAGAAAAGCTCGACAAACCGAATCGCGAGTTCGTCCTCGGGAACGCTGCCGAGACGGGGCTGCCCGAAGACTCAAAGGACAAGGTCTATGGCGAAGCCATGCTGACCATGCATGCGGACCATCGCAAGTCCGAGATCATCCGCGAAGCACATCGGATCCTAAAGAAAGGCGGGCTGTACGGCATACACGAGCTGGGACTGGTTCCGAACAACATCGACGATGACACGAAAAGCGAGATACAAAGAGAATTGGCTCAAGTCATCAAGGTCAACGCGCGGCCGCTTACCGAGAATGAATGGAAGGCACTGCTCGAAAACGAAGGGTTTAAAGTAGTAAAGATCATCTCGAACCCGATGCATTTGCTCGAACCGAAACGCGTTATTGATGACGAGGGCTTTTTCAGATCATTGAAGATCGCGTTCAATGTCCTCACGCATCCAAAAGCAAGAAAGCGCATCATGGCAATGCGTAAGGTGTTCCGCAAGTACGATTCAAAGATAAACTCTGTCGCGATCGTCGCACAGAAGGCCTAGGAGCGAGCAGCGCGGATAACAGATGTTCTCCTCGGCGGAAATTCGACAATAAAAAGAACGGCTTGCGGGCAAATTCCAGCTCACAAGCCGTTCTTGAAAATGGTGCCGTCTAGAAGATTTGAACTTCTGACCTATCGCGTGTGAAGCGAGTGCTCTACCGCTGAGCTAAGACGGCGGAAACTGCTCCGTTTAGAGCGACGGATCGTCCGCCTTCGCAGGCCGATCCTCATCCGTACGCCGGATCGTGCCGATCGACGAATCGGTATAAAAATGAATATTTCCCGTTGCGGAAACACCCTGCGACACCTGCGGGTCGGCGTTTACCGAATAGAACGCAGGCTTGCTTTGCGTCTGCTGTTCGACCGTCATTGTGTAAATGTAGCCGTTCACTACGGGCCGCTCGCCCTTGAACGCCTCGTCCATACCGACCATCTGGATAAGCTCATCGAATGTGCCGAATTTTCCGCGGTTCTTCGAACCGTATTGTGCCTGCAGGACGCGTATCTTGTCGAGCGTCTGAGCGGCTGCGGTCTCATTGCCCGAACGCATCATTGACGACCAACCCCAACCGCCGACGGCGATCAAAAGCCCGATGATCGCTATGACGATCATTAACTCGATAAGGTTAAACCCCTGTTGCCCACGAAACTTTCGCCCAAATGATCTCATAATTCTCGCGTTCGCCCCATCTCGAATCTAACACGGCCGACCGCGTTCTTTGTTCCAAAATCTTACGTTCTTTTGGGCGCAAATTCAATTGCGCTTGATCGCCGCACAATTTTTTGATGCGGTTCCGGCCTCTAATCAGTTACTATATTCAGGTATGCGCGATTGGTTCGCGAGTGAGAGCGATACAGCAAAGGTCGAGGTTGTCGGCGGAATGAATACCGCCGAAAAGATCGCGGCGCTGCAAGAGTCTGTCGAAAGTGTGATCCGCGGCAAGCACGAAGCGGTTAAGCTTGCGATGGTCGCATTGCTTGCCCGCGGCCATCTTCTTATCGAGGATGTCCCGGGCATTGGTAAGACGACGCTCGCTAATGCCTTGGCAAAGGCTCTTGGCCTTACGTTCAAACGTATTCAGTTCACTTCCGACCTGTTGCCGTCAGATGTTACAGGCCTTTCGGTCTTTAATCAGAAGACGGGCGAATTTGAATGGAACGCCGGGCCGATCTTCGCGAACGTCGTTCTTGCCGATGAGATCAACCGCGCAACCCCAAAGGCGCAGTCGGCACTTCTGGAGGCAATGGCTGAGGAACAGGTCACCGCGGACGGCATTACACGTCCGCTCCCGGCTCCGTTCATTGTTATAGCGACGCAAAATCCTTCGGAGCATCACGGTACGTATCCGCTGCCGGAGTCGCAGCTCGACCGGTTTATGCTGCGGCTGAATATCGGCTATCCGCACGCCGATGATGAGAAAACCCTTCTGCGAGATCGCGAATTGAGCGACCCGATCGAGACGGTCCGGCCCGTTATCCACCGTGAGGATGTGCTCGAACTTCAGGCCTTGGCAGCCGAAGTTCGCGTTGATGACATTTTGCTTGACTATCTGTTGAAGATCGTCGCGGAAACGCGCTCGCCTGAGCGCATCCGGCTTGGGGCAAGTCCGCGTGCTTCGCTGGCACTCTTCCGCGTTGCACAAGCTCTCGCGTTGGTCGAGGGCCGTTCATATTGCATCGCCGACGACATCAAACGTTCGGTCATACCATGCTTTTCACACCGCATAGTTGTCGGCAGCCGCAGCGGCAGCTCGGCATCTGATGCTCTTAACGAGATCCTCGACTCAGTGCCGGTCCCCGTCTAAAGAGCGATGAGCCGCCTGCTACGCCTTGTCCGCCAAATAAGTCCGAGAGAGCTGCGCAGCGCCGCTATCGGAACGTTGATCGTTTTCGGCGGCCTCGGCCTTGCCGCGCTGACACTTTATGCACACAGTATCGGCGACCTGCGTTTAGCGGGTATCTCCGCAGGTATTTCACTTGTCCTCGTGCTTCTGATCGTCGTCTTTGTGGTTCCTCCGATGGTGCGCAATGCTCGCCGCGAAGCGTCACAGATGGATCTGCCGTTCGAGTTCACGACGGGCGGAGCCGTGATGATCGTTTTGATCCTTGTTGTCGGTTTCTCGGCATGGAATACGGGCAATAACCTGCTCTTTCTGATCCTTTCGTTCCTATTGGCTGCGGTTGCGGTCGGTTTTTTAGCGGGAAATTTGTCTGTACGGCGCCTTTCGGTCAGGTTTCGCTTTCCCGACCCGATATATGCCCGCGAAGCTGCCCCGATCGAGGTTGATGTAACGAATAATAAACTCCTTCTGCCTGCCTTTTCGGTCGTGGTCGATATCCGCGGCACCGACCGCGAGAACTCAACATTGTCGCCCGAACTGCGGGAGCTTCTGCCGAAATTCATCCTAAAGCGAGTGGACAAGCCGCCGATCGTCCGCCGAACCGTCGGCTATGCTGAGTTCGTGCGGGCGAAATGCACTGCCGAATCCCGCATCAAAACGATCTTTGATCACCGCGGCCGCTTCGTCATACGGGATTTTGAGGTAACGACACAATTTCCGTTCGGATTCTTTCGACATCGTCGAAGGCTCGCCGCTGATGGAAAGGAGCTTTTTGTGCTTCCGGCGATCGTTGACGTCGAATCTCCGGCCGCTACTCTTCACCGCATTGACGGCGAACGAAGTTCAAGAACCCGCGGCTCCGGCAATGAGTTGCTCGGCCTTCGGGAATATTTACCGTTCGACGACCCGCGAAATATCGACTGGAAAGCGACCGCACGCACATCGCGGCTTACGGTTCGCGATCATGCGGCGGAGACCGAGAGCTGCTTCCTGATCATCTTCGACACTTTTGTCCAGGACAGCGACGCCGACCGCTTCGAAAAAGGGGTTGAGCTGACCGCTTCTTTGATCTCAGAATTACGGCACACCGCCGATGAGATACAGCTGCTGACAGCGGGCCAAGAAGGAACTGCTACGCCGGCAATTGGTTGGAAAAACGCCCTTCGCCGCCTCGCGGTAATAGGATCGGCGGCCAACAAGTATGAACTTAACACTGCGATCGAGCGTATCGAAGTTACACCGGGCGTCACCGATGTGCTTTTGATAACTTCGCGGCATGAACGCGACCCGATCATTGAAGGCAACGCTCGGTTAATGATAGTGAAATTCTAGATATTGCTCTTGTCACATTCGAGCACTCGGCGGTGTTTTAGATAGTGAGTGCATCATTGAATGCGGGAATGAACCAGAGCAGCGAGATCCTTGTGGACATAATGTCCAATACAGCAGCGACGACGTCGGCAAAGATAGAAATAGACTTCGAGGAGGCCTTTTTACTGCACCATCGGACGGTCTATCGAGCCGCGCGCAGTATCGTCCGCGAATCGGGCCTCGCCGAGGATGTTACTCAGGAAACCTTCCTGAAACTGCACAAGAACCTGAGCTCGATCACCAACGAACAGATGCTCCGACCGTGGCTTATTCGCGTCGCGATCAACCTGGCAAAGAATACTGTTCGCGGGCAAATAAGAGCGAACACTCGTGAAGATAACTACGTCAAAACGTCAGGTGCGCTTGAATCCGGCTCGGTTGAGGCCGATTATGAGGAAAAGGCGGGCATTGAAGATGTTTTCCGGGCACTTGCCCAAATAAAGGAGCCTCTGCGGAGTTGCCTTATGCTCAAACAACAAGGCCTTTCGTACAAAGAGATCGCTGCGAGCCTCGACCTGAATGAGACAAGCATCGGTACTTTTATCGCGCGTGCACGAAGTGAATTCGCAAAGATATACGGCCAAGCGGGCAAGGTGGAGAAGAGATGAATAAGGACTGTCCGGACATCGGTACGATACAGGCTTTCTTGGACGCGGAACTTTCGGCGGCAGAACATGAGAGCGTCAATTCGCACTTCGCTGTTTGCGGAAACTGCGCGGCGATGCTGGCCGGTGCCGAAAGCGAGGCAGCGGTAGTATTCCCTGCCCTTGAACGCGAGATGGATACACTTGTACCGACGCAGCGTCTGTGGTCACGGATCAACGCCGAAATTGCTCACGACCGCAGGGAACGCTCGTTGCTCGGCGGCTTTCGCTCCCTGATCTTGTCATTGGTCGCAAGCCCGGGCATAGCAGCCGCTTGTGTTCTGCTGCTGACCGCGGCTGTTACGCTCTCGCTTCTGTTCACCGGAACCTCGCGCGTTGCAAACAACCGGGATGTTGCAGGAACTCTACAGATCACGGCACCGGCGAACGAACCGGCTGTTGAAACTCCGGTAAAGCCGATCGACAATAACGCCGCTCCGGCGGTCATTTCGACGGAAAGCAGGCCGGATCAGCGGCGGCTTGTTGTTGTCCGTGCTTCTTATTCCGCTGCGCGTTCCGTACCTGCGGCGAATACTCGATCTAGCGGTGCGTTGGCCGGCGAAGGCAGCTATCTGGAAACTATCGCCGCACTTCAAAAGAGTGTAGGTTCTACAAAAGACCTTGTATTACAGCCGGCCGAGAGGGTCGCGTACGAACGTGACATGGCCGTCGTCGATGACACGATCGAAAAGATGCGCACTGCGGTACGTAAGGACCCTAAGGACGATGCGGCACGCCAGATGCTTTTCACATCGTATAAGAACAAGATCGACCTGCTGAATTCGCTTTCGCAGACGGAGGAATTGGTTGCGAGTATTCGATAGCAAACAATGGCGGCGTTTGCCGAAATTCGCCTTCGCGGTGCTGCTTGCGTCCGCGGGTATTGTGCCTGCGCAAGACACGCCTCGGACGAAACCGAAAAATCCGCACGGCCGCGTTCCTTATGACGTGCGGCACAATGCTTCGGACCGCGAATTTGACGGTGATACTACCGAAAGGCGTATCGAGGTTGACCCTAAGCTAAATCTTTCGCTGTGCGCCGTCAGCGGCCGTTTGCTCGTGAACGGCTCCGATCAAAATGAACTTCGGGTCCTCGTGCGCGACGGATCGGCTTTTTCGTTCTCGGTCAAGGAATCAAATACTGCTACCGAAAAGCCGCTCTGGATAACGCTGAATTCGGCAGATGAAAAGTTCTCAGGCTTTGGTTCGCCCGGATGCATTTGGGGAGATTCTATCGAGATCGATCTGCCGCGCAATGCAAGCGTAAGCGTAAAAGGGCGTGACCTGAGTGCTGTTATCGATTCGGTACGAAAGGCCGCTTTTGACTCGATCGGCGGCGACATCACTTTTCGCAATATCGCTAACGGCATTTCGGCATCGACCGGACGCGGCGACATCAATGTGGAGACCGCACGCGGCCCGATTAAGGTGAACAGCACCACGGGCAGCATTCTGCTCTTCGATGTCGGGCCGAGTGCCAGCGGCGATGCGCTAAAAGCGAACACAAGCAGCGGCACCATCACGATGCAGGACGTCCTTTACAAGCAGGTCGATGCCAATTCGATCTCAGGTTCGATACGATACACTGGCGGTGCTGTGCGGGATGCCGCGTACAACTTCTTCACCACGATCGGCCAAGTTCGGCTCAATTTACCCGCAGACACCTCAAGTTCCGTGGTCGTGTCTCACGGACGGGGCGACTTCAGGTCAGATCTGCCATTCAAGACCGAGACGGACGATCTTACAGGCACCCCCAACGGGCCGGTCAAAATGATAAAAGGCGTTCTCGGCAGCGGCGGCAGCACAACCTTCCGGCTTTCTTCGACCAACGGCAGCATCGTGATACATAAGTTGTAACACAACCGCATCCTCTCTTCTTTTGTTACTCGCGGCGTTATTCTAAACTCTCATTAAGCCGCAATGCAGATAACCCGCGTCGAACTTCAGAATATCAAGTCCTATGCCTCGGCGGCGTACGACTTCCAGCCCGGAACGACCGCTATTACGGGCAGCAACGGTGCCGGAAAGACCACGATCATCGAGGCAATAGCGTGGGTTCTATTCGACCTGCTCGAATATAAGAAAGACGATTTCATTAAACGCGGTGAAAAGAAAGGCTCGGTCAATGTTGCGTTCATAAGCGGCGTCGATGAACGCGAATATTCCGTCCATCGTGATACCGGAACCGGATATTACGTTACCGATCCGCGGCTTGGCCTCCGAATTGCGGACAAAAAGGAGGAGGTACTGCGGTTCCTTTGGCAGCATCTCGGCCTGGAACCAGGCACCGATCTGCGGTCGCTGTTCCGACAGGCTATCGGAGTGCCTCAAGGAACCTTCACCGCGATCTTTCTGGATGGAGCGACAGAGCGTAAATCGGCTTTTGACAGGCTTTTGAAGGTCGAGGAGTACCGGCAAGCCGCCGAAAAACTGCGGGATACGGTACGTTTTGTCGATACTCAGTTGATGGCAGTGCGTGAGGATATCGCCAGATGCGAGGGTGAACTGAAGCGGGCCGAAGATGTGGCAAAGGAACACGCCGCTATCGCTACGGAATTCGAACGCCTGTCAACCGAACTTACACTGGCCGAAAAAGAAGCGGAACGCCTGCACAAGATCGTTTCGACACTCGACGATCTTGAAAAGATCGAAGTGCAAAAAGCCCACATTGCTGCCGAACAGAAGCAGAACACCGAACGCCTCGAACGGATAGCCTCGGCGAAGGCTGAGATCAAAATGCTAATGCCGAAGACCATTGAGCAAACTCGCCTCGAAGAAGAAGCGGCGGCTTTCAGGTCAAAGGTAACGCTTGGCCGCGGATTGAAAGACCAGTTCGAAACGGCAGCAAAACGCCTCGCACGCCTGCGCGAGAATTTCAAGCAGAATCAGGCAGATATCGGCGATGCCGAGGTCCGGGCACGCGGTGCGGCCGATGTCGCCATACTCGAAAAGCGCAGCGCCGATATCGTTGCCGGCATCGCGGCGGCCGGTGCCGAACTTGACCGTGATGAGCGTTTTCAGAAGGAGATCCGCGACGGCCTTTGCCCAATACTGTCGCAAAAATGCCTTAATTTGAAACCCGGCGAAACACTTGAGATGTTCATTTCGAGCCAGTTCGAAGAACTTCGCGGAAAGATCGACGATCTTGAGAAAGAGCGAAAAGAGGTTGTGGAAGCTCTGGCTGCCGCACGCGAGTCTCAGCGGTATGCAGCAATGCTCGACACTCTCCGAAAACGCGAGGCCGAATTGACCGAGGACGGTACTGCACTGCGCCGTGAAAGCGAAGAACTTTCGCGGCAGATCGCCGAACTCCCCGCGTTTGAAGCAAAGTTGGCGGATGCCCAAGCATCTCTCGACCGATTGGGCGACCCGAAAAGCCGCGTTCGCTTTCTTGAACACGAAACCGCGGCCGAGGGCGACGTTCACGCCGCGCTCCGGCGTATCGGCAATTCCCTCTCGGAGGTCGAGTCGCAACGCGCTGTGCTCCTTGCAGGGTTGCAGCATGTATCGGAGATCGACATTCGGGAAGGATACGATCCCGCCATGCATCGCGCACAGCGGCAGTTGCTCACGGTGGCCGAGAAGCATCTCGCCGAACTCGCCGCAACGCTCGCCGCTATCGGAAAACGCAAGGATCAGATCGAGGCGGAGCTCGCACATTTTGAAAAAGTGCGCATTGGCCTTGAGGCCGGACTTCGCGAAAAGGCTCGGCTCGATACCGTTGCGGAAGCCACGGCCTTTATTCGCGACACGCTCAAGGAGGCCGCACCGCGTATCGCCCGCAACTATGTTTATCACGTTTCGCTCGAAGCAAACCTGATCTTTCGCGAGATCACCGGCAATGCCGAGCGAACGCTAAAATGGGGCGAAGATTACGCGATCTCGATCGAAGAGGACAGATTTGAAAGGCCGTTCGCAAGTCTTTCCGGCGGCGAGCAAATGGCCGCGGCTCTCGCCGTTCGGCTGGCTCTCCTGAAACAGGTAACCGATATCCGTATCGCGTTCTTTGACGAGCCGACGACCAATCTTGATGCCGAACGCCGCGAAAATCTTGCGGTCGAGATAGGCCGCATTTCGCATTTTGACCAATTGTTCATCATTTCGCATGATGAAACGTTCGACAGTTACGTTGATAACGTAATATCGGTGGGAGACTAGGACGAGGATGAAAGAAGTAACCATTGTCTGCGACGGATCAAGCCTCGGCAACGGGCGCGATAACCCGCGTGCCGCAGCCGTCGCGATAATCGGCTTCAAAGGCGTCTGGAAAGCATTCGGCGAGTATCTGGGGAATGCCACGAATCAACAGGCGGAGATAGCCGCTGCCGCGCTGGGCCTCGAACAGCTCAAAGAGCCGTGCCGCGTACGGCTTATGTCCGATTCGCGTTATGTGGTCGAAACGATGGGCGGCACTTGGAAGCGAAAGACAAATCACACTTGGTGGCAAAGGATCGATGGTGCGGCGCGGCGGCACAGCATCGAATGGATCTGGGTAAAAGGCCATGCCGGTCACGAGATACAGGAGATCGCCGACAAAACTGCCCGCAAACTGGCGGAGCTGGGCCGAAATGACCCATACTTGCTGTCCGAGGCCGTAACCTCGCTCGGTGTAACCGAACTATGACGTTTCAGAACGCCCACGCACTTCGACGGATCAGGGGCCGAACGGCCCTTTTTTGCCTGTACACGTTCATATTTGTTCTTATCGCATCGACGGCCGCATTTTCGCAACGGTCCGCACACGGCTGGGTCTGGCAGAACCCGTTGCCCCAGGGCAACACTCTTTACAGCATCCATTTTGCCCCTGACAAGCTCAACGGTTTTGCTGTCGGTGCCGATACCACGATACTTCATACAACTGACAGCGGCTTTCATTGGCGGCGACAGTATGCCGATATCGACACCGTATTGTCCGGAATTTGGTGCGTGGACAAGGACACCGCGTTCATCGTAGGCGTACGCGGCACAGTGCTTAAAACCGATAATGGCGGAAAGAGATGGCAGCAGGTCGAGATCGACACCCGCGATCACCTTTACGGAATTACCTTTGACCCGAGCGGAAAGACCGGATGGGTCGTCGGAACGTACGGAACCATCCTGAGAACGACAGACGGGGGAGCAAAATGGTCTGTTATCAGAAAGAACGGCGTCGAGCAGCTGCAAAGGGTTGCCGCATTCGATGAAAAGCACATTGCGGCGGTCGGCCTTCATGGTGCGATCGTTCGTTCGGACGACGGCGGCGAGTCTTGGCGAACCGACACGCTCTGTTCCGGCGTGCCAATGTCCGATGTCCGCTATTTGACGGAAGCAACGATCATCGCAGTCGGTAAATTCGGATGCGTAACAAGAAGCAGCGACGGCGGACAGAATTGGGCAACGACAGAAATCTTCAGCACTGTGGACCTGCTGTCGCTCGACTTCATCAACGCGAAAAAAGGAGCCATGAGCGATGCTTCGGGAGCGGTCTGGATCACGGCCGACGGCGGTTCTACATGGCTGCCTATCAGCGTCCGCACCGACCCGAAACTGTTTGGGCTGAGACTCGCTGACGGCATTACAGGCTGGGCCGTGGGCGAGAATGGACTCATCCTGCGGACGGACGATGGCAGCTTTTCCTGGCGCCGCCTCAGCGAAGGCGGCCGCGAGGATGTCAATGACATCGAAATGCTTGACGACGATATTGGAGTCGGCGTCGGCTCGAACGGCCGATCGTGGCTCACGAACAATGGCGGCCGCGACTGGACGGCTGTCTTTACGGACACGCAGGAGAACCTGAACGCACTCGCATTCTACGACGGTTTGAAAGGCTGGGCGGTCGGTGACAAAGGCACTATTCTCCGCACGATAAACGGCGGCGCCAGTTGGGGCAAATGTGCGTCGAACAGTACGGCCGACCTTTTTGGCGTCTTTTTCCTGAATGAACAAGACGGTATCGCCGTCGGTGCGGGCGGCGTTATTTTGCGAAGCACCACGGGCGGCGCATATTGGGAACCGGCAGCTTCGGGCACACAGTATTGGCTCGAAGGCGTCAGCTTTGTTAACGAGCACACGGGCTTTGCGATCGGCGACCGCGGAACGGTGCTCGCAAGCTCCGATGCCGGCCGGACGTGGAAAAAATTACCGCTTAATGTTACGGAAAACCTGAACGCGATCAGCTTTGCGGACGAACAGAATGGTTTTATCGTAGGCTCAAGCGGCATTATTTTGAAAACCGAGGACGGCGGAAGAACATGGAAGGATCAGGAGTCACCGGTTCGAAATAATCTCTTTGCAGTACGGGCGACGGGACGTGACAGTGCCGTCGCGGTAGGCGACCTCGGTACGATGCTCGTCAAGAGCGGCTCGAACGGCAAGTGGGAAATCCAGCCGACAGGCACCGGCAAATTGCTTCAAACTGTCGCTTTTCGCGGCGGTTCGCGGATCTGGCTTGGGGGCAAGGGCGGCTTGATATTGCGGCGAAGCGAACCGCTTTCGCCGAAGCTCTTTGACAGGCCGAAATCGCCGCCGCAGCTTACACGCGGCACACGCTCACGGCCGAAACCGCGGCAGCCGATCGTCGTTGTTGCCGATGACGGCGACATACCGCCTGCGGTCGAGCCTAAGCGGCCCGATCAATGATAACGGCGATCCATTCGCCGGCACGCTTTATCTTGGGGTCGGATATCCTATGCTGCCAAAGAGCTTCTCTGACAGCTGCTTCCTGTTCGCAAAGAATTCCGGAAAGGATCAGCTTGTTCTTTGAAACGCGAAGCAGATCGGGCAACAGCGGTGTTATCGCATCGAGCGTTACATTGGCGCAAACGAAGTCGTACTCCGCGGTCGAGCCGTCGATCGTACCTTCGACGAGATCGATCCATGAAACGCCATTGAGTTCCGCATTCTCCCGGGCCAACTGCACGGACTCTTCGTCGGTATCACATCCGCGGATCACTGCCGGCTCTGTGCCGTCTTTCTGCATTTTTGCGGCAGCGATCGACAATATCCCCGTACCAGTTCCTACATCAAGAAAAGATTCGCCCTCAGAATAATATTGATCGATAGCAGCAAGGCAAAGCTGTGTCGTCTCATGCGTACCCGTGCCGAAAGCCATTTTCGGCTCAATGCGAATGACGATCTTGCCGGGTTCATCGATCTCTTCCCACGGAGGTGCGATAACAAAACACCCGACGATGGCCGGTTTCCAATACTTCTTCCACTCGGCAAGCCAATCAGCCTGCTCGACCTTGCCGACAGCTATTGAGGTTACGGCATCCCGCTCGATATCGAAGGCTTCAAGAACGCATTGTAGAAAATAGCGGAACTCATCCGTCGCCGGCGACTCCGAAAAATACCCGACGACCGAAATGTCTGCGGTCTCACGCTTTGCCAGCTCGTCCGTCGAGATCCCGGCTGCACCGAATTCACCCAGTGCATGTTCGACGGCGTTCGCCGCCGTCGGATCGCAGACCACTTCGATCGAATACCACTCAGCCATATTTCCTGCGTGACGGCCAGCCCGATCCGAACGGCCTATTTCTTCTTTTGAAGCCCGAGTTCGTCCAACACGCGCTCGTTATTGCGCCAATCATCGACCACCTTTACGAACAGTTTCAGAAAGACCTGTCGGCCGATCAATTGCTCAATTTCATGCCGCGCGTGAGTGCCGATATCACGCAGGCGGGTTCCCTGCTTGCCGATGATGATCTTCTTTTGCGAGGGCCGTTCAACATAGATCGCACAGTAAATACGCGTCAGCGCAGGATCTGTCTCATCATAAAGCTCAGTGATAACAGCGGTTACATAAGGTATCTCATCGCCGGTGGTGAGCAGGATCTTTTCACGCACCATTTCCGCAGCGATGACACGCATCGGCTGGTCGGTCAGTTCGTCCGCCGAAAATAGCGGTTCACCTTCGGGCAAATGCTTGATGATCAGGCTGAGCAGCTCTTTTGCATCAACGTCGGCGCGGGCCGACAGCGGCATCACCTCGGCAAAGTCGAACTCGTCCGAATACGATGCTATCAAGGGCAGCAAACGGCCCTTGTCCGCAAGTTTGTCTATCTTATTCAGGGCCAAGATCGTCGGCTTTGCGGCCTGCTTGACGAGTTCGAGAACGAAGCGGTCGCCGTTGCCAGTTGAAACACTCGCATCACGCATCAGAACGAGCAGATCGACCGAGAGTATCGCGTCGTGAACAGCCGTCATCATCCGCTTATTGAGTTGGAAACCGGGCTTATGAACGCCCGGCGTATCGACAAAAACGGCTTGCGCCGAGGGCGTATTCACAATGCCGAGAATGCGTTGCCGCGTGGTCTGCGGCTTATTCGATACGGCTGCGATCTTTTCGCCGACAAGCTGATTAAGCAAGGTGGATTTGCCCGCATTCGGTCTGCCGATGAGTGCGACATAGCCGCTTCGATACTTTTGTTCCGCCATTATTGTGAGTTACGTCGGGACGCGTATTGCCGGTAGCCGCTCATTGTTTCCGCAGCAAGTTCTGCTTGCCCGCGAGCGCCTCTTTGAACGCACCGCCCGCCACATCGCCGAACTCGATCGCTTTGTCATACAGCTTGAGCGCATATTCGCGTTCATCCGCGAACTCGTAAATGCGCGCCAACGCAACAAATGTATGGGACAGAAGTGCCGTGTCGTTCGTCTTCGTGTTGAGCACGTTCGTATAGGCGGTTTTTGCCTCCAGCAGTTTTGCCGCCTGCTCATCCGGACTCTCTATTCGCTCGGCGGCAAGGCTCGCAACACGTCCGATATTGTAGTAGATGCGTGCCTCGCCGGGATATTGAGCGAGAAGCTGTTTCAACTGGCGGTTTGCAGCGTCATAGTCCTTTGCCGTGATGAGTTTATCGACAGCCAGCAGCCCCGTCGTTATTGGGCTTTCCGCTACAACAGCATTGCTTGCACGGCCTTTGCGTTCAGCGCGTGCCGCCAACGCCCTTTTGCGTGCTTCCGCATTTTGGGCAAGACGGTCACCTTCCTTTGCCGCGTTGAATGAGGCAATGAACTCACGTACGGACGATGCCACATCAAAGCCCGCATCTTCCATACCGCGGAGCGCGTCTGCAAAGTAGAACGAAAGAACCGCGCCGCGTTCGTAATCATCGGATAGTCGGGCGGCCGTCTCGTCACTAAGCTCACGGCGGAGAGTTTCGAGATCGGCCGTGATCTTCCGCCTCTCCTCATCGGTCTTTGCAAGCTCTAACTTCCTGCGGGCTTGATCTACCGCGATCGACGTCTTGTAATACTCATCCTGCCGTGCATCGGCTGCAGCGGTCAGCGAACGCGATATTGCAAGAAAGATGTCGGGCGAGATCGAAGGGTCTGCCTTTCGGCGCTCATCGAGCAGCGGCTTCACTGTGTCTTGGATCGCGACTACATCCTTTGAATTCTTCAATATGAGCGGATCGAATACAAATTGCAGAAAAGCACGCCTTACTTCAGAATGCTCGACATCCTTATCGGGCGGCACGATCACATAATAGTCATCGCGGGCGTTGATGAAGATGACATCGCCTGCGGGGGCGAACATCTCAGGTACAACATTGAAGTGCCGCTCATGGTCGCGTGTCTCGACCTTCTGGAGCATTTCCTTTTTGCTCTTGCCCTTTTGTGTCTGCGTAACGATCCTTTCGCGGTAGAAGAGTTCCGGCCGCGTGTGCAGGTAGTCCAACAGGTCGGCAACCATCTCACGGGTTGATGGCCGCAGCTCGGCATCAGAAGCTTTCAAATAAGCCCGCACATAGTCGTCGAGTTTCGCTGCGATTCCCGAGCGCCGATAGAATTCGCGAACGAGTGGCGCAAAATCTAGCACGTCAAGCAGATTTCCGGGCAGATTCGAGGTTACGACAGGTTCGGCAAGTTCCGGAGCCGGTGTCAGCACATACGCCATCGACGCAAATGCCGATATTATCTCCGCATCGGTCTGCTTTGAATGATTTCTCTTATAAAGCGTAACGAATGTCGATATCTTTGACCGAAGATCAGCAGGCAGCGATGCATACTCTTCTTCGATCTGCGAACGGAACTGCTCGCCGTTCTTCGACAGTTCAGTATCGATCACACGAATGCTTTTGCCCGAACTATCGGTCGTACGAGCCATATCAAGCGTCATCAGAACAACGATCAACCGCCGGTCCGGCTCGATCCTGACACCGTAATTCGCAAGGTCAAGCGGACCTTGGCCGTACGCTGCGAACGATAAGGCAAGTACGGCCGGCAAGACCGTCCGGCCGAGTAAACGTATAACTGATCTAGATATCACGTTCATATTGATGAATAACGTCCGCTGTCAGATGCACAGATAAAAACAGCAAAAGGTAAAGGATGCCGTCGATGGCCCTTTACCTCATGCACAGTTAATGATCAAAATGCCTTAGTTAAAGCTCTGAAGGGCCGCACCCTCTTCCTCGTAAACATCAAAGACCGTGAGGAGCTTCGTGATCGCCAGAAGGTCCTGGATCTTCTGTGTGAGGTTGAGCAATTTGAGCGTTCCTCCCTCTTTGTTGACGGCCGTAAAGCTGGAAACCAGCTCGCCGATACCGCTTGAATCAATGTAGCCGACGCCCGCGAGGTTAAGTAGCAGTTTATGCTTTCCTTCGCCAAGCACTCGGCGGATCGCTGTGCGAAGAGCCACGCTGCCCTCACCTATCGTTACCTTTCCGTTAAGATCGAGGATGGTTACATCGCCGGCCTGTCGTTCATTGATCGTTATATCTGACATTAGTGTCTCCTTGAAAAGAATAAATTTGGACGAAAGCAAATTTTAGTCAAAGGCGCTCAAAAAGTCCAAATTATGTGTCTGATTTATTTCCTTTTGACCATTTTGACCTCGGTGCCGCCGCCTTCGGCCTGCAGCCAGCGGATCTCATCCATAAATGAGTTCATAAAGAGGATGCCGCGGCCGTTCGCCTTAAGCAGGTTCTCAGGATCCCGCGGGTCAGGAATGCCGTCGATGTCAAAGCCTGCACCATGATCGCGAACGCTGATCTCAAAAGCGTCGTCATCGGCATCGAACCGCACCTCGACCGGGAGCGATTCATCGAATTTATTGCCGTGTTTTACCGCATTGGCGACGGACTCGCGCACAGCCAGGTCGAGTGCATAGCGAAATTCTTCATCAAAGCCGCAGCTCTTTGCGAACTCGTCCGCCGACCGTGCCGCTTCGTCAACAGATTCAAGACGGCTTCTTAGTTTGATCTCAAGGTTATTCGACACAGCAATCGATCTTTTGTAAATTAGCGAGTTTACGTATTCTGTGTCAAGGCTCTCGCTGCGATGCGTCCGCTCAGCCAATATGCTTATCAAACCAATACAACGACTTGAAGGGACGGTTACCATTCCGGGCGACAAGTCCGTCTCGCACCGAGCTGCCATCTTCAGCGCCATAGCTGACGGCGAATCGACGATCACTAACTTCCTTGTCTCCCAAGACTGCCTTTCAACACTTGAATGTCTGCGAGGCATGGGTGTTACCATCGAGCGCAGCGGTGAAACCGTCTCGATCGCGGGACGCGGGCTTCACGGTTTGCTTGCGCCGTCCGCACCCTTGGACTGCGGCAACAGCGGCACAACAGCCCGAACGCTCTCAGGCGTTCTTGCTGCACAAAGATTTGAAAGCATGCTTGTCGGCGACGGTTCGCTCTCACGCAGGCCGATGCGCCGCATCATCACGCCGCTGACCGAAATGGGTGCGGCGGTCGATAGTGCGGATGGCTGCCTGCCGCTTCGCTTTCGACCTGCTGAACGCTTGACGGGTATTTCGTACCACGCTCAGGTGGCGTCGGCACAAGTAAAGACCTGCATACTGCTCGCCGGACTTTATGCCGAAGGCGAGACATCCGTCACCGAGCCGATAGTTACCCGTGACCACACGGAGCGGATGTTCGAGTGGCTCGGTGCCGACATCTCTTCTGCGGACACTCCTGAAGGACGCAAGGTTATGATACGCGGCGGCAAAGCGATGACGGCTCGCGATATCAACGTTCCCGGCGACATCTCATCTGCCGCATTCCTGCTGGTCGCGGCGGGCTGTCTTGCAGGCTCGCATACGATCCTAAAGAACGTCGGCCTAAATCCGACACGCCGCTCACTTCTCGATATTCTGATCGAATGCGGCATTGACCTCCGGATCACTGATGAGGCGAGCCGATCCAACGAGCCGGCCGGCGATATCGAAGTGGTCGGCGGGCTTCGGCCAAGGGGTGAAACCGTGAAGATCGACAAGCACCGCATTGCCGGCGTCATAGACGAGCTGCCGATCCTTGCAATACTCGGCTCACGGCTGCGGGGCGGCCTTGAGGTGCGCGACGCGGCAGAACTCCGTGTGAAAGAGTGCGACCGCATCGCGGCCGTTGTTTCGAATTTAAGGGTGATCGGGGGCAAGATCGATGAGTTCGAGGATGGCTTTCGCGTGTATCCGTCGCGGCTGACGGGAGGCAATGCAACGACCTTCGGCGACCATCGTATAGCAATGGCGTTTGCCGTTGCGGGCTTGTTGTCGGACAATGGTGTCGAGATCGACGATCCTGCGTGTGCCGAAGTATCCTTCCCGAATTTCTTTGGCGTACTGGAAAGGGCGGCCTCTTGACCGATGGTGAGAAAGGATCTGAAAGTTGCAATTACCGGGTTCATGGGCGTCGGCAAATCGTCCGTGTCGCGGCATCTCGCGAACATCCTCCGTTGCAGGCGTGTTGACCTAGATCACGAACTCGAAGCCGCACAAGGCCGAACTATCGCCCAGATCATCGACACCGACGGCGAAGAAGCGTATCGCGATATCGAAACTGAAAATCTAAGGACGGTCGTCGGCCGAAATAATGCACGGATCTTGTCACTCGGCGGCGGCACCTGGACGCTGGAACGCAACCGCGCCGTGCTAAGGGATGCAGGGTTCACGAGCATTTGGCTTGAAGCGACATTCGAGCATTGCTGGCTCAACATCGCTTTTTCGCGAAAGGATCGTCCCCTCGCCCGCAATAAGGAAGCTGCGTTTCGGCTTTTTGAAGAGCGGCAAAAGGTTTACTGCCTCGCAGACTGGCACTTCCTGATACGGCCCGGCTTTACATCGTACGATGTTGCACGCCAAATCAAAGACGAGATCTTTTCATAAAAGTCGCTCGTTTTAGTTGCACTTCTTACAAAAATACATCAATAATAGTTCCACTAAATATTTGGAGCGTTTACGAGGCAACTCGCTTATGATCCGATCTTTAGGGCGCGTCGGTGCAAAGATGCGGACGCGGAGTCGGTTAGAATTTAATGATCAAGTATTTTTCGGAGGAAAAATGAAGATAAAATTTTTAGCAGTGTTTACTTTGGCTATCGCACTTATGGCGAGCGCCTGCGGTAAGAGCGACGCTGATCTGCAGAAGGCGGCGACTGAGAAGCTGACTGCCGACAAGATCACGGGCGTAACCGTAGCGGTCAAGGGCGGCGTGGCCACCCTTTCGGGTGAGGTTGCTGACGTTACCGTAAAGAGCAGGGCCGAAGCATCGGTCAAGTCCGTTGAGGGCATTAAGGACGTTACTAACAGCCTGACGACGAAGCCGCTTCCAGTCGCAACCCCGTCAGCTCCCGATCCGGCCCTTACAGGCAAGATCACCGAGGATCTGAAGAAGGCAGGTTGTACAACGGCAATGGTCGCGGTCAAGGACGGCAAGGTTACGGTAACCGGTGAGGTTCCTGCTGCCAAGTTTGCGACCTGCATACAGGTGATCCAGCAATCGGGCATCACGGGTATCGACACTACCCAGCTTAAGAAGGGCAATTGATCGAGGAGGTAACGATTATGTCAGCACAAGAAAAATATCAATCGCTTCTTGAACTCGCCAACCAGAACGGCACCACGTATGAGTTGAGCGAAGGAGACGGCGGAACTTTGATCGTCACGGGAACGGCTCCGAGCGCGGAGGCCAAGCAGCAGCTTTGGGATGAATATGCACGGATAGACCCTGATTTCCGTTCGAACGATCTGATCTTGAACATCAGCCTCGGCGATGCCGCAGGCGGCGGCCACACTTACACGGTCGTCTCGGGTGATAATCTGAGCAAGATCGCGGCCGGTTACGGCATCCAGTGGAAAGCCATTTGGGATGCGAACCGCGACATCCTCCAGCATCCGGATAAGATCTATCCGGGTCAGGAGCTTAAGATACCGGTTTAGTTCTTAGCTAATGTCGGCAATTGGAAGAGGCTGTCTGAAAAGGCGGCCTCTTTTTTGTGAATTGCCGCGCGGTTTACCGTATGGTCCGCATATCTGAATGAATTGCCGCGCGGTTTACCGTATGGTCCGGATATCTGAATGAATTGCCGCGCGGTTTACCGTATGGTCCGGATATCTGAATGAATTGCCGCGCGGTTTACCGCGTGGAAAAGGTGAATAAATAAGCTATCAGCCCGCTTTAGCGGGCTTTATCCGATCCGGCTCCAGCCAACTAGACAAAGGACGTTAAAACACTCTGCCGAATTCGCACCGCATCCTGAGCATGGGCTAAAGCCCTTGGCTACACACAAAGCCAAAAAAGCCATCAATTTTCCGTCACGCGGGAAGTGTTAACCGCAACGGCCGCGAAGATCGACAAGACAACGCTCGACATCTTCATAACACCGGTTTCTTGGCGGCGGGAGGCTTTTTTCTTAGACTTGCGGTTTAACGTTTGCTAAAGTTCAAGTAAATGGCCCTTGAGACAGATTTCATCGTCATCGGCAGCGGAGTTGCAGGGCTTCGCTCGGCGATCGAGTTAGCCTCGGCGGGTGCGAATGTAACCGTTCTTACAAAGGATAAAGCGAGCGAGTCGAACACCGAATACGCGCAAGGCGGTGTCGCGGTCGTGCTCTCCGATGACGACAATATCGCGCTGCATGAAGGCGATACACTCGTCGCCGGTGCGGGGCTTTGCGACCCGCAGGCGGTCGAGACGCTTGTTACCGAAGGCACGCGTTACATAACGCAGCTGATCGAGTGGGGCACTGAGTTCGATCGCGAAGGCGGCAGCCTGATCTTTACGCAAGAGGCGGCTCATTCGCGGCGGCGTATCCTTCACGCGCACGGCGATTCGACGGGCGCTGAATTCGTCCGCTCTCTGATCGCCCGTGCAGCCGCCGAGAAGAAGATCAACCTGACGCCTTTTGCGACGACCGAACGCCTGATCGTGCGTGATGGCCGCTGCATCGGTGTTACCTTCCTCGACCCGATACTACGCGCTCCGCGCGATGCGTTCGCAAAGGCCGTCATTCTCTGCACGGGCGGTGCCGGACAGCTTTATCAGCATACGACAAACCCCGCGGTCGCAACCGGAGACGGTATGGCGATGGCGTACTTCGCGGGCGCGGAGATGGGCGATATGGAGTTCATACAGTTTCACCCGACGGCGCTCAGCGTGGAAGGTGCCCCGCGTTTTCTGCTTTCAGAAGCGATGCGCGGCGAAGGCGGGATCCTACGGAACGAGTACGGCGAGCGCTTTATGGGCCGATATGATGAGCGCCTTGAACTTGCGCCCCGTGATATCGTCGCACGCTCGATAATCGCCGAGATGCGACGCACGGGAACGCGCAGTGTCCTGCTGGATATGACAGCTCTCGACGCCGGATTCCTTAAAGAACGTTTCCCGAAGATCTATAAGACCTGTCTGCAGTTCGGACTTGATATAACAAAAGATATGCTGCCCGTCTCGCCCGCCTCGCACTACACAATGGGCGGCATACGCACCGACCTTTGGGGCAGAAGCACGCTGAGCGGCCTCTATGCCGCCGGAGAAGTGTCGTGCACGGGCGTCCACGGAGCAAATCGCCTTGCATCAAATTCGCTGCTCGAAGGCCTCGTGTTCGGTGCAAGGGCGGGCACGGCCGCGGCAAAGGACAGCGAGCGGCTGTCCTCGTCGCACGCGGCGGCCGCAACGAACACCGGCGCGGCCGCAGAGATCGGCACTCATCTTTCCACTGCCGTCCGTAAACGCGTAAAACGGATAATGTGGGAACGCGTCGGGATCGTTCGCGACGGCAGCTCGCTAAAGCGTGCATTGGCCGAATTTGACCAAATTGCATCGGCCAGGCTGAGCACGGCTTCGCTGAACTTCGTTACGCTGGCCCGCCTTGTCGCAACCGCTGCCCTTTGGCGCGAAGAATCGCGCGGCGGCCACTTTCGCACCGACTTTCCCGAACAGAATGAGGCGTGGCGGAAACATTCCGTCCAACGCATCCGCGAACCGATAGCGGCGGCCGCGGCGATGGATTTTGACACCGCGTCAGCAGCCCAATAAAATCGACTGAAGTCCTTTTGAGAGTACTAAAATAATGCAGAATGCGGCTACTGTATTGAATTTGGCGGCGATGGTCTCGCACAACGCGAAGCTTACGCCGAACAATGAGGCGATCGTTGCCGGTAATATTCGCTTGACATACGGCGAACTTGACCGCCTTACGAACAAAGTTGCCAACCTATTGACCGAAATGGGGATCGGCCGCGGCGACAACGTCGCTCTGAATTGCCCGAACCTCCCTTATTTTCCGATAGTTTATTACGGCATTATCAAGGCCGGCGCCGCCGTCGTGCCGCTGTGCGTTCTTTTCAAACCGGATGAGATCGAATATCAGCTCCGCGACAGCGAGGCAAAGGCGGTTTTCGTATTCGAAGGCACAGAAGAGCTGCCGATGCTCGCCAACACCGCCGCCGCTTTTGATAAGGTCGATTCCTGCCGCGACCTGATCGTAATGACAAAAGATCCGACGGGAGCATCGCCGGACAGCCGCTTTCGCGCCTTGAACGGCTTGCTCGCTCCGATTAGCGACAAATTTGAGCTATACCCGACCAGCCCTTTCGACACTTGTGCGATCCTTTATACATCCGGCACCACAGGCCAGGCGAAGGGCGCCGAATTGACTCATCTGAATCTGTGGTCGAATGTGATCGCGACGTACGACATTCATTTGCCTGAACTCGACTTTACGGACGGCTTGCAGAAGACGGTTCTCGTAACATTGCCGCTCTTCCACACGACGGGACAGACCGTGCAGATGAATTCGAATATCTACGGCGGCAACCGCGTCGTTCTTCTGCCGCGTTTTGATGCCAAAACGACCCTCGACACAATGGCTGCCGAGAAAGTTACATTCTGGATAGGAGTTCCGACAATGTATTGGGCGCTGCTCCGGTATGTAAAGGCGAACGATCACGACATCTCAGCGATCAAGAAATATATGCGCATTTGCACGTCCGGCGGAGCACCAATGCCGGTTGACCTGCTCACGGAGTTTCAAGAGAGATTTGGCATACGCGTACTCGAAGGATACGGCCTTTCCGAAACGTCGCCCCTCGCGTGCTTTAATCACATTCAGCGTGCTTCCAAACCGGGCACGGTCGGCCAGGCGGTCTTCGGAGTTGATGTTAAATGCTTTGACGACGACGATAAAGAAGTGCCGCGCGGCGAACGCGGCGAGATCGTCATCCGCGGGCCGAATGTGATGAAAGGCTACTACAACCGTCCGCGAGAGACCGCCGAAGCATTCCGCAGCGGCTGGTTCCATACAGGCGATATCGGCATCATTGACGAAGAAGGCTACGTCTCGATCGTTGACCGCAAAAAGGATATGATCCTTCGCGGCGGATATAACGTCTATCCGCGGCAGATCGAAGAACTGCTGATAACGCATCCCGCCGTTTCGCTCTGCGCAGTGATCGGTATCCCGGACGAGCGGCTGGGCGAGGAGGTCAAAGCTTTTGTTGTTCTAAATAAAGGCTTTGAACTCACGGAAGTCGAACTTATCGAGTGGTGCAAGGAGCGCATTGCGGCGAATAAATACCCGCGCGTCATCGAATTTCGTGATGAATTGCCGATCGGTAATACCGGTAAGATCTTCAAACGCGCACTGAAAGAAGAGATAAAAGGATAGCAAGTGGCTCATTACTGTCGTCGTCGTTTCTTAACTCCTTTTGTAATAGCTGCGGCAACAGTTCTTCTGTTTGCCGCATGTTCACAGCCCGAGCCGAGCCGCTATTCGATCGTTACGGATCGCTCTTACGAGGCAACACTCTATCGTCAGAACTGCGCCGTTTGCCACGGCTCAGAGGGTTTGGGGGCAAAGCTTGACACCGGAATGGTCGTCCCGAACCTGCGCGAAGGGCCGCACCAATTCAACACCCGCGAGGAGATCTACGAACATATCACAAACGGCGGCCAAGGGATGATGCCGTTCCGAAACGTCTTGACGGACCGTGAACGCTACGCTCTGACCGATTTCATTATGAATAACCTCCGCAATGAGAAGAAATAGTCGGTGGCACGGCTCTGCTGAGGTGCTTTCGATATCTCTTTCGGGCGATGTGTGGTTAAATTGCTTCTATGAAGGTCTTGATCACCGGCTCAAGCGGCCTTATCGGCACACGGCTGCAGGCCGCACTCCGCAAAAAAGGCGACGACCTGCTGCTCGCGTCCCGATCGGATGCTGAAGGCAGCGAGCTGGCCAAGTGGTCGATCGAGGACGGTTTTGCCGAACCTGAACGGCTTGAAGGAATCGACGCTGTCGTTCATCTTGCGGGCGAAAGCATAAGCGGGCTTCGCTGGACGGACGAAAAGAAGAAAGCCATCCGCGACAGCCGAGTTATCGGCACACGGTCCCTCATTAACACCTTAGCAAAGCTGAAGCATCGCCCCAAGGTGCTCGTAGCGGCATCAGGAATCGGCTTTTACGGCGAACGCGGCGATGAAATAATGACCGAAGCGGACACGGCCGGACACGGTTTTTTGGCCGATGTCGGCCGCGAATGGGAAGCCGAATCACGGCGGGCCGAAGATGCAGGCATTCGAACGGTTCTGCTCCGTACCGGCGTTGTTCTCTCAAAGGACGGCGGAGCTCTGGGCACAATGCTTTTGCCTTTCAAACTCGGTCTCGGCGGTGTCATCGGCAGCGGTAAGCAGTGGATGAGTTGGATATCGATCGAGGATCACGTTCGCGTGATCGAGTTCGCGATGGAGAATGAAGCCCTTCGCGGCGCCGTCAATGCCGTCAGCCCGAATGCCGTTACAAATGCAGAATTCACACGCGTGATGGGCGAAGTGCTTTATCGGCCGACATTCATACCGCTGCCCGAATTCGCGGTTTCAATGATATTCGGCGAAATGGGCGACGAATTGCTGTTGACCAGCACAAGGGCCGCGCCCACACGCCTTATGGACAGCGGTTTCGAATTCCGTTTTCTTGAACTAAAGGCGGCGATCGAGCACGCTGTCAGTTGATACAAGCAATACAGGACGACTCGGCGCGGCATCAGCCTCGAACGGTGCGATCTGCAGGTTGAGCAGGTATTCACCGTCTGCGATCTCATTCGGAACAAAGATCAACTCGGTAATAGTCGAATCTATGCGAGCCTGCGCATCAACCTTGCGGCTGCCGGCCTTTACATTCCAAAAGATGCGATGCCCGGCAAGCTCTCCGCCGTCATCCATCCGGTCTATCGACGGCAGATCGACCAAGAGATGCCTAATGCCCCGATCAACAAGCATCTGTATCGCGTCGGCCGCAAAGTATGGCACGGCGGAATTCGTATCATAGAACCTTTCAAGCTTTGAAGCGTCGTTCGGCAGCGTTCGAATAACGATCGCCTCTGTTCCGTCACCTGATCCAGCGACAGATTTGATACGCTCTTCAAGAGTTCTGCGGCTGATCACAAGATCGCCGCCGGTGTTCGTTTCAGGTTCTACCGAAACCACGGCCGCGGCCAACAGCACATCCTCCAGGCATTCGCGCACAGATATCCTTTCGTCGGTAATGTGGCCGATACACTCGGTATGCGTGCCGTTGCAATGCGGCGTGACGGTGTAAGAGGCGTAGTTAACGCTTGAGCCGCTTCCGGTATCGCCAAGCACCTCAGCCGTCGCCCTCGACGCACCAAAGGCGTTCGGCTGCCGCCCCTCGAACACCAGCGGTATCGAGATATCAACCGCTGCCATATCTTTGATCGAATGTATTATTGCTTTCATTATTCGGAAACCATTGTAGTACCTATCGACGAGTTCTATAATAAAAGATGTAATACACGCGGAGGAATCCGAAATGGAACAGAGAATAGATGCTTATGCAAAACGCCCGGGCACGCTAAAGGCGATGTACGCGCTCGAGCACTACCTTCAATCTTCGGCGATCGAGGAGCAGCTCTTGCATTTGGTCAAGATGCGTGTCTCGCAGATAAACGGCTGTGCGTATTGTCTCGATATGCATTCGAAGGATCTTCGTTTTGGCGGCGAGACCGAGCAGCGGCTGTATTTGCTTGACGCTTGGCGCGAGGCTCCTTTCTACACGCCGCGTGAACGTGCGGCTCTCGAGTGGGCTGAGGCGGTAACGCTTGTAAGCAAAACGCACGTTCCCGACGAAGTTTACGAGATCGCCCGAAAGGAATTCAGCGAGGAAGAACTCGTCGATCTGACGCTTGCGATTGTTGCGATAAACGGTTGGAACCGCTTCTCCGTCGCGTTCCGCACGCCTGCGGGGACGTACGAACCGGGACAACATTCTACCGCAGCATAACGTATCATTTTACGATCAGCAGCAGGCCTTTGTTTTTTGGTACGGCGATCTTTTCGCCGACTGCGTACTGACGAGCAGCCTGGAAATTTTCTATCGCGGGTGCTTCGATAACGGCGGCTTTTGCATCGATGCCGAGCCGCTCCCAATCGATGTTCAGGTTGACCGATGTGTCGGATTCCGCCCAACTCGCGACCGCGATCATTGCCGCTCCTTTCTTTGAATAAACGGTCGCGAGCACGTTCGCATTGCTTGTCCGCACCGGACAATTCGGCGACCAATAGCCGATCATCGCCGTGCCTTGCATTCCAAAATCGTCCCACGCTTTCCATATCGGACGCGGATCGGCGTTGTCCGACCACGGCATTCGGTTCGTCATTCCATAGACCATTCCGCGCCACGGATTGCCGCCTTTTTCAAGCATTTCGCCCATCAGCCCGAACGGAATTCCCGAAACCTCGGTCATAAAAAAATCGGGCGAATTATTTTCGTAATCGAAATATTCGCCGAACCAAAGCCGATTCAAATACGGAAAATGTTCCATATAAAGCAACGCCGAATTGTTGAATCCGTCGCTTTTGTTGAACTGATTTGCCGAATGCAGATCTATTATTCCCGGATGTCCGTCCTTGGTCAGAACGCGTTTGATGCGCTTCATCGTCACGCGGTCGAACGCGACATCGTCCAGATAAATTCCGTCGATGCCGACGTTCTGCACGAGCCAATTCATTCCTTCGACATAATAATTATGCCAACGGCTCATACCGCTGTTGACGATCGCCGCGTCCTTTATTTCAGGCACGAACCACGCCGCAATGTAATCGTCGCCGACGTGTTCCTGAAGCCAAGGGAAACCGCCGCCTTTGCCGGGCGAATAGATCTCGTGTCCGAGGCTCCGCAATGCCGGAAGTTCGTACGCACGGTTCGAAAGTTCGCGGACGGTGTTGTAGATCTTGACCTTTAAGCCGTTCGCATGGGCTTCGTCGATGTACGCTTTCATCTTTGCGTGGGCGATGAACGGATAATTTATGTACGGATTTATCTCGGTCGCGTGATGAATATTGACGACGGTCGCTCCGGTTTTCTTGATCTCGTCGATCGGCGAATATTTGTGATAAAAACGGTTCGCCCATTGCCGATCGGTGTCGATCGCGTGAAACGGCGTGACGAGCATCGTGAAATTGTAATAAAGCACGTCGCCCTTTTTCATTTGTCGCGAACCGCTGTATGCCGTAACTGTTCGAATGCCGCCGTCGGTCGAAACCTCGATGCCGCCTTTGTTTTCATTTCCCCACGAAGCCGGAAGCAGCAGCGGTTTTTGCAAATAAAAATTCGTGTTCAGCGGCCTGACATATTTTTCATCGCGAAGCGAGAACTGCATTCCGCCGTTAACCGCACCGAGCCATGCGCCGTCCTGATTTTTTGTCGCAACGTCCCATTTCCATTGCAGTTCGTCCGGCGTTTTGCGTCCTTTTTCGCCAAGCCCGAGCATATATTCGGACGCATCTTTTGCGAGAGGAATTCGCATACGGATGTCGTTGAGGTCGATGTCTTCGTTCGCCGTGAGCTTTACCTCGTACGAAAGCGCACCGTCGAATTCGAGCGTGCCGCTGACGTCCATCGTGAGCTTTTTATCGCCGTTCGGAAGCGTGTTCGCGGCCGTCCATTTGACGGTGCCGGGCGAACGTTCCGTGATCCGCAACGGCGATGCCAACTTTGCGAAAACGCTATTGTCTGAACCTTCGATCTCGATCACCACGGGTGCGACGAGTATATTCTTTGGCGTCGTGCTGATCGAAGTCATTTCGGGCGTGAAGAAAGTCTCGATCTTTGCGGGAAAACCGTCCGGGCCGAGCGTGATCTTTCGGCCGAGAATGCTTAGTTCATCGCCGTTCACGATGATCGGCGTGTAAGGAGCGATGACCGTATTTTCCTGTGCGAGCGTCGAATTCAGCCATTTCAACCGCGTTTGTTTTGCTGGTTCGTTAAAGCCCGAATTTTCGGCGATCGTATTTGAAACGTCTATCGAAAGCGAAACGCTTTGCGGCTGCATACCTTCCGGGGAGATGACGGCCTTTCCTGTGTATTTGCCCGGTCTTGCATCGACCGGAACATCAACCCCGCACCAGATCGCCTGCACCGATCCGGCACCGACATCGACGTTTTTCGTAAAATGTTCGCCGCGGTAATCGACTCCATCGGTATTGATGCACGTCATATTTGCGGACGTAATAGCACTGCCGCCGCTCTTGAGATCGTCAAATGTAACGCGAACGTTGCTGAGATCTTCTATCGCAAAAACTCCGAGCTGGAACACATAAAATTCGCCGCGTCTCGCCTTTCCCGCAAACGAATCTTTGTCGCCGCCGTTCACCCAACGCGACGGCAGATGATCGGTCATACGGATCGGGAACATACGGTCTTCGGGAAAAACGACGAACGATTTTCCGGCATTTCGTTTTAGTATCGCGTCGGTTTCGGCACGGGTCGCGATAACCTCCATAGGATAGAACGAATTGAACGCATCGACGGATTGTATCTCCGTCACGCTCGCTTTTTTTGCGATATTTTTTGCGGACACCGCCCACGCGGCATTGGCGGTTTCGGCGAACGGCGGATAAAAATCTTTCGGATAATTCGGGCTTCCCGCCTTTTTATACGGCAGGTAATATATGTAATAAACACCCGCACCGGCTGCCGGTTCGAAATAGACATCGCCGAATTCGTTATTGATATCGCCGCGAATGATATTGGTTATCACGGTGCCGTCGGCGGACGTGACGATAATATTTTTCGCTGCCGGATCGTTATCGCGGCGGCGCCATTCGATATGCGCCAATGCCGCACGGGCCGACGCGTCGTTCACCGAAACGACCGCTCGGATGTCACCGAATGCATCTGAATTCCAAGGCGTATCGGCGACCGTGAATCGCGTTTGCGGCAGAACTGAAGCCGCAATGAGCAGCAGCAGAATTATTGTCAGGTTCGTTTTCAGCATTTCGTGTCTATTTTAGCTTTCTTATTTCGTTGATCACGCTTTCGATATCGAGTTCGGCAACGTTTTTTATCGGACGGCATATATTCATCAGCAGTTCGTCTTGAGCATTTCCGAGTCGCTTTGCCTCGGAATACGGAAGATCTTCGCGAAACGTGACCATTGAATATTTTGAGAAATAATCTGGAAAAGTTTGTTCGAGCAGCGTTTCGAGTTCGCGTTTGCGCTGAAAGACCGGGTCGGCGACGGCATCGCGCATCTCGTAAAAATTTTCGACAGCCACGTCCTGGATCGCGTCGGCATTCGGTTTTCGCGTAGCTGAGTATTCTTCAAAGATCTTTTGCCAGTCGATATGGCCGCCCGCTGATGCAGGCGGTTCTGACAGTTGAGAATCGACCAGCTCCGCCAGGACACGCACATCCTCGAACGCGCAGTTCATTCCCTGCCCATAGAACGGCACCATCGCGTGGGCCGCATCGCCGATCAGCAGGAGCTTTCCACCGATGTTCCAAGGCGAACACCGCAGCGTGCCGAGGCTGCCGGTCGGATTCGCAAAGAAATCTTCAACAAGCGTTGGCATTAGCGGAACGGCGGACGGAAATTCTCTTTCGAAGAACCTTTGCACTGACCGTCCGTCAACGAGCCGATCAAAGGCGGTATCACCATTCTCCGCAGCATTTCCATTCGCGAGGAACAATGTGCAGGTAAAGCTGCCGTCAAAGTTAGGCAACGCGATCATCATAAATTGATGCCGCGGCCAAATATGCAGAGCGTTCATGTTCAGGGCAGAACCGGAAGCTCGCCTCCTGCCTGAGGAGGGGTGGCCGCAGGCCGGGGTGGTGGGAGGAGCGACCGGGTTCTTGTCCGCTCGATCAGATGCAACCCCGGGCGGTATATGCAGTTCCTTATAGCCGTGTTCGAGAAAGTCCGACGACGAACGAAAATTCGAAACCCTTTTCGCCATTGCCTGCCGTACAGCCGAGCCTGCGCCGTCTGCAGCTATGATCGTCCGTGAAGTGATCGTTCCGCCCGAAGCAAATGTCGCCATGCCTCTATCGGGATCGACATCTGTGCAGCGCTCATTAAAATGAAATTCAACCTGATCATATTTTTCCGCTTCATTGATGAGAGCGATATTGAGGCCGGAGCGCGATATCGAGTTGATGTATTCACCATCACGACCGCTGTAAGGCTGCATTTTCGCTTCGCCCGAGACCGGATGCACCATCCGGCCGCGCATCGGAACCGCTTCACGGAGCATATACTCGTCCATTCCGATACGACTCAGAGCAAGAAGGCCGCGGTCGGAGAGTGCCATATTTATTGAACGGCCTCGTTCCACCTTTTCTGTGCGCATATCGCCGCGAGCCTCAAAGACATCGACCGATATTCCGCGTTTTGCGAGATAAATAGCGAGTAGCGATCCGGCCGGGCCGGCACCGATGATCGTAACTTCTGACATAGATCTTTTCACCACATAGGAACATAGCGCACATTGGAAGTTCAGACCTTAATTGATAATTGGCAATTGTCTGATCGTAAAATGGGAGACTTTTTACCAATTTACGCCCAACGAACCGCAATTCGGAGGATTTCTCTATGTGTCCTATGTTCCTGTGTGGTTCATTCGCCGATACATTTTTTCAGTATTGCAGCGAACCTACTGACATCCTCGAAAGTATTATACAGCGGCACGGGCGCGACACGGATCACATCCGGTTCGCGCCAATCTGCAATGACACCGCGTTTCGAGATCGCGTCGAATAACGTTTTGTCTGCGTTGCGTACGCGTATCGAAAGCTGACATCCGCGTTGCGCGGCGTCGGACGGCGTAATGACCTCGATGCGATCCGTTTCAATTTCCGACAAGAGGCCTTCTAAAAAGCCGGTAAGCTTTACTGACTTTTCACGGAGTGCGGGCATGGTTGCCTCATCAAAGATCTCAAGCGAAGCACGCAATGCGGCCAACTGAAATATCGGCGGATTAGAAAGCTGCCAGCCTTCGGCACCTTCGATGGGAGCGAACTTCGGCCCCATCAGGAATCTCGTTGCCTTGTCATGTCCCCACCAGCCTGCGAACCGCGGCAGATCGAAACTCTGTGCGTGACGTTCGTGTACAAAAACGCCGGCAATGCCGCCGGGCCCCGCATTCAGGTACTTATACGAACACCACGCAGCAAGATCGACGCCCCATTCGTGGAGTTTCAGTTCGAGATTCCCCGCCGCATGCGCGAGATCGAATCCGACGATGCATCCCTTTCGATGACCGGCCTCTGTGATCGCTTCTACATCAAAAGCTTGCCCGGTGTAGTAATTGACGCCGCCGAGCAGGATGAGAGCAACGCTGTCGCCTTCGCACTCGATGGTCTCAATGATATCTTCTGTTCGCAAAGTTGATTCACCCTCACGCGGAGCGAGTTCGATCAAGTCAGAACCGCCTGCGTTAGCGGGCGGCCGGTTCGCTGACAATTCGACTGGCTTGGCAGACTGACCGCCCGCTAACGCAGGCGGTTCTGACCGGTGCCACGCGATCTGCGAGGCGACCGCATAGCGATCCGACGGGAACGCCCCTTTTTCTATCATGATCCTGCGCCTTGCCGGAGAAGGACGATAGAACGACACCATCAGAAGATGGAGATTCACGGTGAGCGAATTCATCGCGACGACCTCGATCGGCTTTGCCCCGACAACGCGCGCCATCGCTTCGGTGACGAATTCGTGATACGGCAGCCACGGATGCCGAGCGTGCGTGTGGCCGTCAACGCCGAGTCGCGCCCAATCGTCAAGCTCTTGCTCGATGTATTCACGCGTCCGCTTCGGCTGCAAGCCCAACGAGTTGCCCGTGAGATAGATCACATCATCGCCGTTCGCCTGTTTCGGTATAAAAAATCGCTCGCGAAACGCTCGCAGCGGATCGTGTTCGTCAAGTTCTATGTGATCGTCAAAACTCATTATTCGGACCTTGCCGCAAAGTCTCGAAGCCGCTAAGCCACGCCTTTGCACTATTTATGCAATTTTATCGAATTATGATCCGCACTATTCAAAAAAACTTCTGTTAATTCGTTATGCGGCCGCACCGATGCTTATCGCCAACGCGGCCTCATCAACACTGCTAACGCAGCCAATCTTCACCCGTGAACGCATCAAACCGTTCTTATATTCTCGACACCTGTTGAAAGCATCCCTTAGAATGGTACCACTGGAAAGTGGAGTTTTCGGCCTGACGGTAGGATCGTGTAACCCTGCTCAAAGTTGAGATCACTCAAAGCTCTCCTTTTCGAGATCCAGCCAGTTCAAAGCGGAGCCGTTCAGGAGCATTTCGATTATCTCTTCGTCGTAAGACATTGATTCGATGAGCTTTCCGGGTTCAAGCTCGCCGAGCGGGAACGGATAATCGGTGCCCAGCATCACACGTTCGGCACCTGCAATGTTGATCAGGTATTCGAGAGCGGCACCATCGTGAACAAGCGAATCGAAGTACATTCGGTTGAGGTATTTTCGCGGGCTGTGGTCGTTATCGACCGCACAAAGGTCGGGCCGAACATTGAATCCGTGCTCGATCCTGCCGATCGTCGCCGGAAACGAACCGCCGCCGTGAGCAAAGCAAATACGCAATTGCGGCAGACGCTCCAGAACGCCGGAAAATATGAGTGAGCATATTGCACGCGAAGTTTCCGCCGGCATACCGACAAGCCACGGCAGCCAAAATTTCTGCATATCTTCCTCGCCCATCATGTCCCACGGATGCACAAAAACGGCCATTCCAAGCTCTTGACACGCGGCAAACACGTCAAAGAACTGCGGCTCGCTGAGGTTGAGCTGATTGACGTTCGTCCCGATCTCGACACCGACAAGCCCTATCGAACGGCACCGTTCGAGTTCCTTTACGGCGAGTTCGGGCGCCTGCATCGGCAGCGTACCGAGGCCGACGAAGCGTTTCGGGTGCCGCAGGATATGCTCGGCGATATCATCATTCAGAAATTTTGCAACCTTGGCTCCGTCCTTTGGCTCCGCCCAATATGAGAACATCACCGGAACGGTTGACAGCACTTGAACATCGACGCCGGCGGCATCGCATTCCTCGATACGTCGCTCGGGCGACCAGCAATTCGCTTCGACATCACGGAACTGCTTGCCGTCATCACGCATCATCCGCGCACAGCATGCCTTGTGATGATCCAGCGTGATAAAGCCGCCGTAGCCGAATCGCTCTTTCCATCCGGGAATATTTCGAGGCAGTATGTGTGTATGGACGTCGATCGTAAACATTTGATGATTTTGGCATTTATCGGCCGGTGCGAAAAGCTGTCAAAGCCGGCCGTTGCCGTTTCTGAGTATAAAATTGATTTACAAAAGTTTACATTCGGCGCCCGACAGACGCCCCCTTATTCATAGCCACACAGGCCGAACGGCGTTAATATCAACTGTAACGTTCAGATCTTAGCAGGAGGAGTATTTTGTATGCGGGCAATCTTTTTTCGTTTCGCCGTATCGGCGATAGCATTTACCGGCTTGGCTCTTGGCATCTACGGGCAGCCGGGACCGCGTCCCGATCCGGCACTTATCGCGAAACGCAACGCGATCGAGGCCGAGCTGAATTCGGTCGCTGTCGTTGACCGGAAGGTGATGGTAACGATGCGTGACGGCAAGCGAATGGCCGCCGACATCTATCGTCCGAAGGATTCGTCGAAGACCTATCCGATCATATTTTCGAGAACGCCGTACAACTTCAATTTCTGGGACGTGCGTCTCGGTGCTCCGCGTGATATGACGACGATCCTTGATGCCGTCAAACGCGGCTATGCTTACGTCGTGATGAATGAACGCGGACACTTTTTTTCCGAAGGCAATTACGACATTCTTGGTGCTCCGATCTCAGACGGCGAGGACGCGATCCGTTGGCTCACGACTCAAAAGTGGTCGAACGGTAAACTCGGTACGATCGGCTGCTCTTCGACCGCCGAATGGCAGATGGCGGTTGCCGCACAGAATGTTCCCGGATTCACGACCTTCATTCCGCAGGGCTTCGGCGCGGGCATCGGGCGTGTCGGGCCGTACTATGAACAAGGTAATTGGTATCGCGGCGGTGCGGTTCAAATGCTCTTTATTGCATGGCTCTACGGCGAACAGAATCAGGTGCGGCCGATGTTCCCGGCAAATACCTCGCAAGAAGATCTGATACGTGTTTCAAAGTCCTTCGACCTCGGACAGCAGCTTCCGCCTGTCGATTGGTCAAAAGCTCTGCGTCATCTGCCCGAAATGGATATCCTCAAAGCGGTTGACGGGCCTCACGGCATTTTTGCGGACAAGATGCCGAACACGACCGGCGGAGCGATGATACAACGTAAGCCGAACGATCCCGCGTGGTACAAGGGCGGCCTTTTCCACGACAATATGAAGATAAATATGCCGGGATTTTGGTTCATGTCGTGGTACGACGTCTCGGTCGGCCCGAACCTCGCAGCCTACAACCACGTTCGCCGAACGGCAAGCCCCGACATTGCCGACAAGCAGTATGCCGTGATCGCACCGACACTGCACTGCTCCTACACGCGGGCGACCGAGAATACCATTGTCGGCGAACGCAGCGTTGGCGACGCGCGCCTCGATTACAGCAAGATGACGTATGATTGGTTCGACTATTTCTTGAAAGGCGAGAAGAACGACGTCCTGAAGATGCCGAAAGTGCAGTACTACACAATGGGCAGCAACAAATGGCAAACAGCGGATGAATGGCCGCCGAAAGGCGCGCAGCCATTGACCTTCTACCTTGCAAGTGACGGTTCAGCGAACACTCTAAAGGGCGACGGGAAACTCGTTTCGACACCGCCTGACGCCGATAAGCCTGATTCGTTCACATACGACCCGATGGATCCCGTGCCTTCGTACGGCGGCAACGTCTGCTGCACGGGCAACGCTGTAGTGGGCGGGTCTTTCGATCAAAGCCGGATGGAGGAGCGCAAGGACATCCTCGTTTATTCGACCGAGCCGCTCAAAGAAGGCTTTGAGCTTAGCGGCCCGATCGAGGTAACGCTCTATGTATCTTCTGACGCAAAGGACACTGACTTCACGGTCAAGCTCATCGATGTTGACGAGAACGGAAAAGCGTGGAACTTGGATGAGACGATCCAACGTATGCGCTATCGGAACGGATACACCGCACCGCTCGCGTGGATGGAACCGAACAAGGTTTACAAGATGGCATTCCAACCGATGACGACCAGCAACTATTTCGCTGCCGGCCATCGCCTGCGGATCGAGATCTCCTCGAGCAACTTCCCGCGTTTTGACCGAAATATGAACACCGGCGGCAATAACTACGACGAGGTCAAAGGCGTCGTCGCACGCAACTCCGTCCATCACTCGAAACAGTTCCCGGCATCGGTTACGATCTCAGTGGTGAAGCACAAATAGCAAAAAGGGCGGACCCAAGCGGTCTGCCCTTTTCTTTTCCGCTCGTCGATGAACGGCGAAATTCACACCGATTCTAATTTTGCCTTTAGGCGTTTGAGAGCTTTCTTATCTTTCAAGAGCTTCTCGATCGGGTCGGCGGTTTTGGCGTTCATCTTTTCGCGGAGAGTTCTATTTATCAGCGTTTGATAGCCAACGTGCGAACGTTCCGCCTCCGATTTGAAATGTTCGATCACATCCGGATCGAGCATTATGGTTATGCGGTTCTTATTGGCCTTTACGACCTTGTCGATGAATGCAGGACGAGTGATCCGCCTTAAGCCTCGTTTTGACGCCTCTTCAGAAGTGGGCAGGTATTCGTAATCTTTATCTTTTGTTGCTTTCATACTCTTTAGTTGCCCATTTTTCGGCCTTCCATGCGGTTATCAACCTTATCGCGGCACCGTCGTAATTGAAAGTGACGTAAACAAGTCCGTAATGCGCAGAAACGCCGATAAGATTGAATCTGACTTCTTCGTCACTCGAATGAGCCTCATCCTCAAAATAAACTCCAAAAGGATCATCAAATGCATCCGCGATCAACGCAAGGTCAACACCGTTGTTCTTGATCACTTCTTGGCGCTTCGCCTCATCCCAAGCAAACATAGATTATATTTATATTATATGTATATCAATGAATATTAACTCGCGACCGGCGGCGGCTCCATTACAGCAAAGCAGTTCTTGCACGTGCGGAAATTTTGGTCGCCGTAGAATTTTTTGAAGACGCCCTGGAATTGGGTCGTGATGTCGGTGAGTTGAAAGTATTCTTCGTAGAGTTTTTCGTTGCAGTTTTCGCAGAACCATAGCAGGCCGTCGAGTTCGCCCTCGCGGCGCTTGCGTTCGATGACGAGGCCGACGGTGTTCTCGCCGCGGATCGGATTGTGCGGGATGCGCGGCGGCAAAAGGAACATCTCGCCCTCGCGGATCGGCACCTCGACCGCCTTGCCGCCCTCCTGAACGAGTACCTTTATATCGCCCTCGATCTGATAAAAAAGCTCCTCGCCCTCGTCCCAATGGTAGTCTTTTCGCGAATTCGGCCCGCCGACAACCATCACGATAAAATCAGCGGAATCATAAATACACTGGTTCCCGACCGGCGGCTTCAGCAAATGCCTGTGCTCATCGATCCACTGTTTGAAATTAAAAGGGCGTCGGATCATATGCTAAGAATGTTACTCGCGAAACTCACGAAATGCACGGAAGATCACAGCACTGCAAGTTTTTCTACCGTCCGCCAATTGCGTCCGGTGACGGAGAGTTTTAATTTCTTTTCGATAAAGCTTTTGCCGAGCAGGCTGTCGGCGACACCTTTTGGCAGATGGCAGTATATTTCGCGGCCGTTTACGACAAAGCGTTCGCATTCGGGCGCGGCGGCAAGTAGCTGCTTTTCTTTTTCCTCCGGCATATTTTCCGTCAGAAAAACGACATGCATTTCTTTGTGGCTATCGAACTGGCCCGCAAAAGGATTTGCGTCGATGATGCGGGCGATGTCGCTCTGTTCGCGTATTATGACCGGAACGGTTTTGCCGAGATCTTTTTCTATCGCGGTTTCTATACGAGAAGCGAGTTTGTTATGGTCGGCCTTGCGCGTGTCGAATGCGAGATTGCCGCTGTTAATGTAAGTCGCAATATTTTCAAAGCCGAGTAAAGTGAACAAGTTCTTCAGCTCGGCCATTTTGATCATCGTGTTGCCGCCGACATTTACGCCGCGAAGTAGTGCAATGTAACGCATAACGTCGGAACCGCCTGAGTAAGTGGGCGGTCGGTTTGTTTGCTGGCCCGCCGCTTACGCAGCGGGTTCTGATATGTCGAGCGACTGGCCCGCCGCTTACGCAGCGGGTTCTGACATGTCGATCACGAATCTGTATCGCACGTCGGCATTGATCGTGCGGTCGTATGCTTCGGGAATACGGTCAGGCGAGATGACCTCGACGTCCGAAGTTATGTTGTGCTCGGCGCAAAAATCGAGCATCTCCTGCGTTTCCGGAATGCCGCCGATCAGCGAACCTGCCAACGTCTTGTTGCCGAAGATCAGCGACAGCGAATGCACCTGATTAGGGCTAGGCGGAACGCCGACAACGACCATTGTCCCGCCGACTCCGAGCAGATTCAGGTACGGGTTCACGTCGTGATCGGCCGAAACCGTGTCGAGGATCATATTGAATGTGCCGGTGAGCGGCGCTAGGTTCGCCGGGTCGCGGGTAACAACGAAATGATCTGCACCGAGCGATCTCGCGTCCGATTCTTTTGACGGCGAAGTGCTGAAGATGGTCACTTCCGCCCCCATCGCTTTCGCGATCTTCACGCCCATATGCCCGAGGCCGCCAAGCCCGACGACGCCAACCTTCTGTCCCGGCCCGACCTTGAAACGCTTAAGCGGCGAATACGTCGTTATACCTGCACAAAGCAGCGGAGCAACGCCTGCGAGGTCGCTCTCATCGCGTTGAACTTTCAGGGCGTAATTCTCATCTATGACGTAGTTGTTCGAGTAGCCGCCGTACGTTTTCGTCACGCGATCCATCTCGGTTCCGTTGTAAGTGTAGGCTGCCATCTTGAGACAAAACTGCTCTTGGCCGTTCTGACAGTTCGGACATTCGCGGCACGAATCGACAAAACAACCGATGCCCGCGATGTCGCCGACCTTGAATTTCGTCACGTTATCGCCGACCTTCGCGACGCGCCCGACGATCTCATGCCCCGGCACGAGCGGATAATTCGTCGGCATCGAATCGTGCCACTCATCCTTCGCCTGATGAATGTCCGAATGGCAAATGCCCGCGTAAAGAATGTCGATCAGGATGTCGTGCGGCCCGACATCGCGTCGCTCAAAATCGAATGGTGCGAAATTCGTACCCGCCTCATGAACTGCGTAGCCCTTTGTCTGTGTCATATTTTCCTTTTGTTATCTTCCTCTTAGTTTGAATTCCATCAGCGGGAGAATTCGCGTTGTGCCATCAAGCTCCGATCTGCTTTCACCAACTTTCACTGCACCCATTGCGGCGTAAAATCCCTCGGCATTCGGGTCTGACTCGATAAACACTCTAGAATATCCCATACCTTTGGCTGTAGCCATCGCGTGTTCAAAGAGACGCCGTCCAAGTCCATTTCCGATCGAGCTTGGATCGAGCCAGAGATGTTCGAGCCAAAGCTTTTCTCGATCTTCACGCAATGTATAAAACCCGCGGATCTCGCCGCTCTCGGTCAGCTTGATTGCCGCTCCGCTCGCAATATCGTCATCGGTGATGGTAAGCTGCGGACGCCATTTTTCGAGCCATTCCGCAGGATATTGCCAATAGGATTTTGCGGCAAAAGCGATCTCTGAAAGCCGTACGAGATCGCCATTTTCCGCCGGTTCGAATCGTGCTTCGTCGTTCATTCGATAGTTGCGATCACTTTGAGTTCGATCGCTATCGGTGTGGGAAGGGCGTTGACCTCGACCGTCGTCCGACACGGCCGAACATCAGCAAAAAACTCGGCATAGAGCCGGTTGTACGCGGCAAAATCCGCTTTCATATTCGTCAGAAAGACCGTCACATCGACCATATTCTGCCACGCCGACCCTGCGTCCTCGAGGATCAACCGCACGTTCTCAAAAACCGAACGGCACTGTACTTCGATGTCGTAAGAGACAATATTTCCGTCAGCATCAAGTTCAACACCGGGAATTTTCGTATTACCGCGTTCACGCGGCCCGACGCCCGACAAATACAGAAGGTTGCCAACGCGGCGTGCGTGCGGATACATACCAACAGGCTCGGGAGCACGGTCAGAATCGATCCTATCGGTATTTTGATCAGCCATCTTTATTACAACAATGCCGCATGATTTTGACACAGAATACCGTAATGAGTAAATTTTCCCTTTATTTTTTCTTCGATAGGCAATAAAATCTTCTGGTGCGTAAGGCAACTTGGATCGGGAGGCCGCTCATCATAACCGGGGACGAAGTCATAAAATCTGGAAGCGAACTCTTAGGAGCTTGTATGGATGTAAACGCTGTCGCGGTCGAACGCGATGCCGCTGTCGGTGTTGAAGATAGGACAGGCCGGCTTACCGTCACAAAACATTCCGAGGTTGCGGCCGTTGCCGACGATGCTCCTGACATGGAGCTTTGCCGGCTTGCTTCGGACGGTAATTTGGCTGCGTTCGAGATCATTTATAAGCGCTATCACCGGCGCACATACAGCCTCGCGCTTAGAATGACCGGCAGCCCGACCGAAGCGGAAGATCTTACCCAGGATGTCTTTATTCAGCTTTTTCGCAAGATCGGGAGCTTTCGCGGTGATTCGGCATTCTCAACGTGGCTTCACAGGATGACGGTCAACCAAGTGCTCATGCATTTTCGGCGGCGAAATGTGAAAAAGGAGCGCACCAGTGACGACGGCGAGATGCCAGAACAGGTCGTTACCGGTTCGGCCGACCCGGGTAAGATGCAGGTCGTTGACCGCATTGCGCTCAAGAATGCGATCGCTCAATTGCCCGACGGATATCGAAAGGTATTTATTCTCCACGATGTAAAGGGATATGAGCATGAAGAGGTCGCCCGAATGATGGGAATTTCGGTAGGCACCTCAAAATCACAACTTCACAAGGCCCGCCTGAAGCTACGCGGTCTTATTGTCAATACTGCGAAGGGATGACGACGCCCCGCATAGGAGCATGAGCAGATCGTTCTGTTCGTGCTTTTTTTGCGTCTCCGAACCGGCGCGGCACGGGAAAGATCAATGCCTTAAGACAACTCTTTCCCGCTCCGGATAATCTATTGAACTGTAGTGAATTGCGACGAGTGCAAAAGTTCATTAACTGCTTTCTTTGAAAGCGACCTCAGGCCCGAGCGTGCCGCCGCGGTTAGGACGCATCTTGCCGAGTGCAATGACTGTGCAATGGTCTGCGAGGAGCTATCCCTTTTTGAGGAAGCCGCGGTCAGCGACGATGGCGAGTACTCTCCGCCGAATGCCCAAGCACTATGGCGCAGGATCAATAACATAATCGAGGGCGATCTTGCAAAGGAGCGGCAGACCGAGCCGCCTCCGCCAAAGAAAAGGTTCTGGAAATGGTCGATACCGCAGATTGCGTCTGCTATGGTGGCGATCGCCGTCATCAGTTCCCTGCTGACAGTTGTGGCGATCAAACAGTACGATCGGCCGAGGACTGACGATTTCACACTCCGCACCTCCGCGTCGCAAACCACTTTTGAAAAGCTGATGAGCACCATCGGGCTGATCGACACCCCTCAACAGGCGCGCGAACGGCACATTAAGGAACAGCAAGCAGCGATCGACTATTGGGATCAACGCGTAAAAGCGAGGCGGCCAATGTGGGACTCACGCACGCGCGAGGCGTTCGACCGCAACCTACGCGTACTCGACCAGTCGATGAATGAGTACATGGTGATCTTGGCTCAGGATCCTGATGATGAGCTGTCGGGCGAAATGCTTGATGCTGTTCTGGATGATAAAATGAATTTGCTTCGCGATTTCTCTGATCTTTAGTTTGTAATGTCGTCCGTGCCGCAATGTGATCTTGATCTCCACTCGAAGGTCAGAACTACTATCCTATTGGGTGTAGTTCTTTTCTTTGCGGTGCTGCCCGCGGCCGCTTTTGGCCAGAAAAAGTTCTCTCGCACGTATCCGGGCAGTCAGAATGTCAGGATCCAGCTTCTCAATCGTACGGGGACGATAACTGTCGAGGGGTGGACACGAAGCGATATAAATATCCAAGCATCACTCGAAGCCCCGACCGCCAATATCGAGCCGCAGAACCTAAGCGGCACGATCGTTATCAATCTTGTAAAAGACAATCAAGGGCGAAGTGACGTCGGCAGTGTGAATTTTACGATACGCCTGCCATACACTGCCGTTGTCGATGTCGAAACGATGATCGGCAACTTGAGCGTAAGCAACATCCGCAGCGGCCTTGTGCGGGCAAGAATATCGAGCGAGGGTGATATTACGCTTACAAATATCGGAGCCGGTGCTGTCTCTGCAGAGAATACGATCGGTGACATTTTTTTCGACGGCGAGATCCAAAATAACGGCAGCTACCGCTTTTCATCGACCCGAGGCAATATTAACCTTCGCATACCGTTCGAATCGAGCTTCAGGCTGATGGCGACGGCACCGTCATCACGGAGCATTGTACTCGGGCCATTCTCATCCGCCGACATGAGCTATGTCGGGAACGGACGGCGGGTCGTCGGGCGTTTCGGCGACGGCAGTGCGACACTTTCTGTAACAAATCAGCAAGGCAGCATATCATTCATACGACGCTGATATACTGAACCAGATGAATATTCAAACAACGGCTCGCTTCGTGCTCATCCTTACCTCAGTGTTCATTCTGGGTGTCCCTGTGGCTTCGCAATCGCTGACCCGTAATTTATCAAAAACGGTAACGGTGCCTTTCGGGGCGGGCGGCACGCTGAACTTGATCGGCGCCCCGGCGGGCGCTGTTACGATCGAAGGTTCGAACAGGCAGGACGTCGAGATCACCGCAAAGATCGAATTGACGGGTTCAACGGAAGCTGAGCTTGACCGCCTGGCACAGGTGACATCATTTGCGGTCGAGGAAGGGACGGCACGAATGACGATCCGAAGTATCGGCACGCACAATCGCCTCGGCGACAAGAAATTCTGGAAAAAGTTTCCAAAGGAACTGCTCACGCGGCCTTTTCGCATTGATTATTCGCTAAAGGTTCCGTTCTATCTCGATCTTAACATAAGCGGCGGCGACGGCGACCTCTCGCTGAAGGGCGTTGAAGGGACGATCCGGACGACCTTCGCCCGTTCCGATGCACGAATCACCCTTGTAGGCGGAACTCTGAATGTCGCGATCGACGCCGGCAAATTGGAACTCGTCTTTCCCGAACGCAACTGGCGCAGCGGGATGATCGAGGCATCCGTTGCGAACGGCGACATAACTGCGAAGGTGCCGTCAGCACTCAATGCTGAATTGACCGCCGCCATCGCCGGCTCCGGCAAGATCGATAATCGATTGGCCTCGCTGAAGCCGCGATCCGCGAATGTGCCTTTTACGGAGCGCTCCGTTATAGCAAAGGCCGGCGTCGGCGGCCCGCCGGTCCGATTCTCGGTCGGCAGCGGCAATATCGAACTCATCCCTATCGAAAAGTAACCGCGAACTGACACCTCGCCGATGTTTAGTTACAATAAGGCTCTATCGGCCGTTTTTCGCCGAGTTTTGCCTTATGTCAATCAGATCAGATCTATGGCTGCGCCGCATGGCCGAGGAATTCGATATGATCTCGCCGTTCCTGCCCGAACTTGTTCGTGAACGCGACGGCAATAAGATCATCTCTGCCGGAGCGTCGAGCTATGGCTACGATATGCGGCTTGCTGATGACGGCTTCCGCATATTTTCGTCGGTACACGGCAAGGAGATCGACCCGAAGCGCTTCGATGAACAGTATTCGCTCATCGAGCCCGAGATACACACTGCTGAGGACGGCGCTCGTTATTACCTGATGCCGCCGCACCATTACGGGCTTGGCGTTACGGTCGAGACATTTAAGATGCCGCGCAACGTAACCGGCGTGGCCCTAGGCAAATCGACTTATGCGCGCGCGGGCCTGCTCGTCAACACAACGCCGCTCGAAGCCGGCTGGACCGGCCGCCTCGTCGTTGAGATCGCTAACCTCGCCAACCTGCCGCTGCGCGTTTACATCGATGAAGGTATCGGCCAGATACTGTTCTTCGAATCCGATCAGGACTGCGCCGTCTCTTACGAAGACCGCGGCGGCAAATACCAAGGGCAAACCGGCCTGACCTTCGCTAAAGTATAGGTAAAATATTCTCGAACATCTGCCTGCAATAAGCCTGACAATTTCTTTGGCTTTTGTCGGCTTGATCTGAATCTCAAGCCGACAGGATCCCGCGATCTCGGCCCTTTTAGGACGGCTCTGTGAAAGTGAACTGACAGCTGACTTTCATTCCACCAACACCTTGACTTTTCGGTTAATGTGTAATAGAAGGGGCTGAGAACCGACGAAAATTATTAATACCGGTTCAACGGAGGTATGTAAAATGATCAAGGCACTGCGCGCCGTTGCTGTTTTACTCGCAGCAGTGGCTTTTCTCACGATTCCAGTATATTCACAATCGAATCTTCCCGGCCCGGACACATCATGTTTTTGTTCCGTCGAAGGTCTATGCTCCGCCTCGCAAACGTGTCCGGATGGCTACTTTGCTATTTGTAATTGTTCGGCAACAGGCTGCACTTCATATTGCAGCCGGCTCGCCGGAGCGATGGATCTTTCAGTAGAGAGTCTTACCAAAAAGCTCCAAGCCAATCCTGCCGAAGATCTCGGTTCGGTGCTGTCCAAAGCGTTCAAGCGGGTCGTCGAGTTCGTACCTACATCCCGAAACTTCAAGTTCGATCTCAAGCCCGCCGATCGCGAACGCGCCTCACACTGGGACATCCTTCAATATCTTGCGGAAAATGGAGACCTTAAGATAAACGGCCGGGATATCAATTTCTGGCTGGGAGTTCGGCGTAACATGGCGAACGGAGGCGAAATCAACCTTTGTACAGGCCCCGTTGCGGTGCGGCTGATCGTAGATGAGCTTTCATTTTTGTCGGGTAAGCATTATTCGATCGTCTCGGGCGATACCGAAACCAAGATCAACGGGCCGTTCAAGGGAACAATGGGTGAAATGCTCGCAAATATCAGCTCGCAAAGCGCCACCCGTATCGCGGCTGAGGAGCGCTAGAACAGCAAGCTAACCGTATCGATAATTGCAAGGGGCTGCTCTGATCTCAGAAGCAGCCCTTCTAACCTTCGGACATAAGGAACAGCTAGACCATTCCGTCGTCCATTGACGGGTCGTGGATCACTGATGATGACATATCCGCGCCCGCATCATACCCCGTATCAACGGTCCCGGCATCGTAATGGCCGCCGCTATCGACCATTGATGAATGATCGACGTCGTAGCCGATCGATGACGGATCGGCGGCATCGGCCGATGCGTAGGCCGCATCGCCATAGTCTCCGGCGTGGCCGAGCGCACTTTCCGCAGCGTCCATATTGCCCTGCTCAGCGTACCATGCAGCGTCATCCTGGAAGCCCTGTGCCTGATTCTCATTCCACGAGGCATTGCCGAGATTGTATGCATCTTGATCGGCTTGTCCCGTGTGATCAGAACCGCCGGCGAGGTAATCCCCGCTGCCGATGTGGTAAGCCGCATTCTCGGCATCGGCCTTGGCCGCCTCGTAATCACCCGCCGCTATGTGATCGGCCTGCTGCTGCTGATACTCCTCAGCGGTCTGCTGGTGATATGCTGCGTTCTGAAGATCGGTCGAGTCGGATGAGCCGAGCATTGATGAATCGCCCGCAGCATACGCTTCACTCTCAGCGGTCTCACGAGCTTCGGCTGCCGCGGCATAATCACCTTGAGCAATGTATTCATCGGCAGCGGACTGCGCATCTTGTGCGGCGTCTGCGTGTGCCTGTTGCTCTGCGGCGGCAGTGTGGTCTTCTGAAGCAGGCTCGACCGAATAGCCCGCATCGGTTTCTGCAGGATCACTTACCGAATACCCTGTATCGATCGTTCCGTCAGGAGAACCGGTAAAGTCCGGATCGTTGCCCAGCGTATGAACTCCGGCATCGTCCGACACCGGAAAGCCGTCCTCACCGACCGTGAACTCGATCGAGTCGGTGGACATCTCTTCATCTGAAGGCAAGCCCTCATCTTGGATCGTCTGATCGTCCAACGACACCTCTTGCCCGTCGGCTGTCATAGCGGTATCGAATTCCCCATCGCCGTCGGTGTCCATAGCCGAAACATCTATAGTGCCGTCACCATCTGTATCGACACCGACTGCATCAATTGAGCCGTCGCCATCAGTGTCAACGCCGATCGCATCAAGCTGACCGTCGCCATCAGAATCAACACCGATAGCATCAACATGGCCGTCGCCGTCAAGATCGGCCGCGATGGTATCGACCTGTCCGTCGCCATCCGTATCAGCCGCGCCTGCATCGAACGTACCGTCGTGATCAAGGTCGGCGAACGCAACGTCCGAGGCAGAGTCGCCGTCATCGAACAGGGCTTCGACGATTTCACTCGGCGCCGCGGGGTCATCGGCACTCATTGTCGTAATTTCAATTTCATCTTGGTTGATGTTCGTAGCGTCGTTCTCATTCGTCATTGCTCTCGTTCTCCTTTATTGGCTTCACCGGAGAATCTTTTAACTCTGCCGGTTTTGGTTTCGTCTTAATGACGGTCAGTTTTCCGCATTTTGCATTAGGGCACTTGACCGACAACTTTGATCTGTCCGCCAACACCGAACGTGATATCCGCATCGGCGTTGCACAGGCCGCGCACTTGAACCGTATAACGCTGCCGGCCGGCTCCTTTGCAGCAGGTGCTTCGGCAGCCGAAGGTTCTGCCTTTGTCGCATCTTCCGTGGGCTTCGGCGGCGCATGCTGAGCAAGTGTCGCCTTGATCCATTCGACGGTTTGTTGAAATTCGGTACTAGCTGCGAATTGGCTTAAAAGTTTTAATCGCGGACCGATATACGGTGTTGATGTCGTCGTAAGCTCTGACAGGCGAAGCATATCGCCATGATCTACCTGCTGCTGCTCCAGCCATGCGTTCATATTGACCTGCCGAAACATATACGACGATTTGAGCGAAAGCGTGAGCAGGGAGCGGCGTGCGACGTTCTCACTCGCAACCGCTATCAATCCGGCACGGTCGGCCGTTATCTCGGCCTGGCGTGCCCAAGCAAGGAGCGGTATTTCGATGGCCCCTGTTATCATCGAGGTCGGACTGAGTATAGCATTGAAAATGCCGCCCGCCATGAAACCTTTCTGCGGGCCGCGCTCACCGAGAAAGAATCTGATCACAGTCTTCCAAAGTGCATGTCCCGCCTTACAATGGCCCATCTCGCGAGCAAGCAAATACAAGAGGTCAACACCGTGAAAATTGCCCGCAATAGCCGACCCGATGACGATGAACGAATCCTTATCCGTACCGAAGGTCAACATTTCCCATGGCCTTTCGCCCGATATATAAATATCGGGCATGTGCGACATCCCAAGAATGCGTGCCGCGCGAACGGCCTGCCCGAAAATTTGCGGCAGTTGTTTTTCGCCAAGACAAATGCCGTTGAACGAAACCTCGATCCAGCGGCGGCCGACCTTTTCCGAAACTGCCTTTGCCGCGGCGTTCAGCGGCGTCATCGCACGCAATGCAGCCATCGCCTTGGCGTCTGCGGCCCAAGCGAAAGCTTCATTCGGGATCGCAAAGCCCGGCACTAACGGCTTGAGCCAACGGCATTGAGTACACAGTATCGTTGTTTCTGGCAATCCGCTGCCGTCACCGCCGCAAACTTGGCACTTCGGCTGGGCTTGAAACGGCGGCGGCTGGGCTTGATATTGTTGTTGCTGTTGCGGCGGCATTTGCGCCTGAGCCTGCGCGGCCATAGCAACGCCGCAGTAAATGCAGAAGCGCGTCGCGGCGGCCGGTTGCGGATGCCCGTTGACACAAAATGTATTTGACGATAGTTCCGACATCAACCCAGCCTGGTTAGGGCTCCAAGCAACATCCAGATAACCCAAATGGCAATATGGATGACGGTTGCTCCGATACCAAGCCACAACCCGACAGTTGCCATCATTTTACCCTTCTCAGATGCACGGCCTTCCTTTATTGCCGTCAACTCGAGCCAACCTAAGATCGCTCCGGGAACGCCGGTGAATGGCCCGCAGCACAATAAGGCCGCGATCGACAGTATCATTGCGATCATCGCCTTTTGGGTTTCCGGCGGTGCCGCTACGTAATTCTGCCCTCCCACAACAGGCCCGCCTACGGGCATCTGCTGCCACGGCGGCGGCGGCGCGGTTGCGGAGCCGCCCAATGGCGAAGAGCAATTTTGGCAAAAGGCCGCCTGCGACAGGTTAGGCGTGCCACATTTCTGGCAAGTGATGGTCATCTTGAGTATATTTGCTTCAGTATCGATCCTGTTATTCTAGGTTAGCCGTGGCGTTACGCCTTGACAGCTCGACCAACATTTACTTCATTCAGGTACAATCATATTACGCTATTTTTTCTAATTTCGTTAATAAAAAATGAAACGCCTTCAAAACTACATAAACGGTAAGCTTTCCGAACCGATCTCACAAAAATACCTCGACAATCTCGACCCGTCGAGCGGCCGGGCCTATTCCCTATTGCCCGATTCGGATGAACGCGATGTCGAGCAGGCCGTTAATGCGGCACGAGCGGCGTTCTCTGACTGGGCAGCGACAGAGGCCGAAGAAAGATGCTTGATAATGCTTCGCATCGCCGACCTTATAGAACGCGATCTCGAAATGCTTGCCGGTGCCGAATCCATCGACAACGGCAAGCCCGTTACGCTGGCGCGTTCAGTCGATATACCGCGTGCCGCGGCAAATTTCCGATTTTATGCTACCGCTGCAATGCACATGGCAAATGAATCGCACGACACGATCGGCCGTAACGCGATCAACTACACGCTCCGCCGGCCGCTTGGCATCGTCGGGTGCATTTCGCCTTGGAATCTGCCGCTCTATCTCTTTACGTGGAAGGTCGCGCCGGCACTTGCCGCGGGCTGCACCGTCGTCGCAAAGCCCAGCGAGATAACGCCGATGACCGCGTACTTGCTCTCGAAGCTTGCGATCGAAGCGGAATTGCCGCCCGGCGTTCTGAATATCGTCCACGGCACCGGGCCAAAGGTCGGCTCGGCGATCGTTGCACATCCCGACACAAAAGCGATCTCGTTCACCGGCGGCACAAAGACCGGCGAAGAGATCGCACGCGTTGCAGCTCCGATGTTCAAGAAACTCTCGCTCGAGCTCGGGGGCAAGAATCCGAATATCATCTTTGCTGACTGCAATTATGATGAGATGATCGCAACAAGCGTGCGTTCGTCGTTCTCAAATCAGGGCGAGATATGCCTTTGTGGCTCTCGCATATTTGTCGAGCGGCCGATCTATGAACGGTTTCGAAATGATCTTGTTGAGAGCGTAAAGGCGTTGAAAGTTGGCGATCCGGCCGATGAAGCGACCGACGTCGGTGCTATCGTCTCGAAGCAGCACCTCGAGAAGATAATGTCGTACATCGAACTCGCAAAAACCGAAGGCGGCACGATCCTATGCGGCGGGCAGGCGGCGGCCGGTACGACCGGTTTTTTCATCGAACCGACCGTGATCGAAGGCCTGCCGTTCGATTGCCGAACCAACCAGGAAGAGATCTTCGGCCCGGTGGTAACGATAATGCCGTTCGACACCGAAGACGAGGTTCTGCGTTACGCGAACAGCGTTCGCTACGGCCTCTCGGCAACCGTTTGGACCGAAAACCTTTCGCGTGCGCATCGCGTTGCGGCGGCGCTCGAATCCGGCATCGTTTGGATAAACTGCTGGCTCCTTCGCGACCTGCGAACACCATTCGGCGGCGTTAAAGACTCAGGAGTCGGCCGCGAAGGCGGCTTTGAAGCCGTTCGATTCTTCACCGAGGAGAAGAACATATGCATAAAATATTAGATAGAACTATAGTGATCATTGTCGTTATGTACTTGGCCGCCACCTTCGCGTGTAAATCGGGAAATAATGCGACAAAGGATACGCCCATCCCTTCGCCTTCGAAGTCAAAGGAAGAGATTCAAGAAGAGACGCTGAAGAAGTCGCGTGATAGATTTGTTGCGGCAATGGAACACGAATACTCCACGTCAGATCAAAAGGCCAAGATAACCGTTAGCAACAATGGTGAGACTCTGACAATTGATAGCGAAATTGTCTCTTGTAAGTCCGTTGGCACTTTATACCCTAATCCTGAGAACAGAAAGCCGTACGCTGTCCTTGGATTCAAGGAACTTGTCGTTATCGATCCCAAACATCGTGATGGAAAATGTTCTTTCGATATGACGAAAACGACTTATTAGGATCTGGTGTCAGCCGTGAAGGCGGCTTCGAAGCACTCAGATTTTTCACGGAAAAGAAGAATGTGTACTTGAGTATTTCCGGGAAGTGGAGCATTTAGTTAAGACGACGGGCCATGATCTATGGTTCGAGGAGATTTTTAGCCCCGATGAGTTTGTGTCGCCATTTGGAGATGACGACTATGTTCTATTGCTCGTAAACGATCGTACAGATGTACCTGATCCGGAACAGAAGAACCTTAGCGAACGATTGATAGCCACGGGTTGTCGATATCCGTGCTCGTTTGGATTTGAATGTTCGTCGTGGGACGATCCCATAGATTATCCCTACATCTTCTCTGACCGGAATCTCGATCCGCCTAATGATCGATTCGTAATGACGACGGGGTATGAGGGTGAAACGATCGAGGAGGTAGCCACTATCTACGCTGGAACACGATATTCGATGATTTTATCCCGACCAGATTTCCAGTTCTGTTTTTGGGAAAGCACGACGCCCTCAAGGTGAGAACCCTTGCTGCCCTGACCCGCGTTTTTCCTTAGGACGCGGTTGCATAGTCGCCAACGGCGACAAATCGGAATAGATTGGAACTGAAACAGTGCGGCTCAACTGCGTTACTCTAGGCCTTAGACTTTAGACCCTGGTCGCCGTTGGCGACATCTCGGGTACAATTATGGGACAATAATTTTATGAAAATCATCATTGCATCATTATTTACATTGGTTTTTGCTTTTTCGTCCTTTGGCCAGACGGTGCCGCCAAAGGAAACGTCTATGTCGCGGTTCCTGCGGTATGTCAAGATCGACACGCAATCGGCCGAGGATCAGAATACTGTGCCTTCGACAAAGAAGCAGTTCGATCTTGCGCGGCTGCTGGAGAAGGAGTTGAAGGAGCTTGGCGTGCAGGATGTGCGTATGAGCGAATTTGCGATCGTATATGGTATGGTCCCCGGCAATCTTCCCGACAATTCAAAGGTGCCGACGATCGGCTTGATCGGACATATGGACACTTCACCGGCGGTCTCGGGCGCGAACGTCAACCCTATCATTCACAAGAATTATCAGGGAGGCGACATTGTGCTGCCGAATGATAAGACACAGGTCATCACCGTTGCGCAGAATCCCGATCTCAAGAATCTCATCGGCGACGACATCATCACCGCGGACGGTACGACGCTGCTCGGTTCGGACGATAAGTCGGGCGTGGCCGAGATAATGACGATGATCGACATCCTGAAGCAGAATCCGCAGATCAAACACGGCAACATCGCGATCGCGTTCACACCGGACGAGGAGGTCGGCGGCGGTATTGATAAATTCGACATAAAGGGCTGGGGGGCGAAATTCGCTTACACTGTCGATGGCGAAGAGTTGGGCGATATCTCGAACGAGACGTGGTCCGCACGCACCGCAACCGTCACTTTTCACGGTAAGAATACGCATCCGGGCACTGCGAAGGGGATCATGATCAATTCGATGTACGCTGCGGGCGATTTCCTCGGTAATTTTCCCGATATGGTGCCCAATCGGCCGGAGACGACGGAAAAACGCGAAGGCTTTCTGCACCCGTATGTTGCGACGATGGGCGAAGAGACCTCGGTGGTCAAGGTGCTGCTCAGAAACTTTGACATCGCGGGCCTCGCCGCACAGGAAGAGGCCGTGAAGCAGGTGATCGCGCGTACACAGGCGAAATATCCGAACGTCAAGATCGAATATAAGAGTGAGCTTGGTTACCTGAATATGTTCGAGGTCTTAAAGGATTATCCGCAGTTGACCGACTATGCCATCGAGGCCGCGAAACGCGCGGGCATTACGGCAAAGCTTACGCCGATACGCGGCGGCACGGACGGCTCGAACCTGACCGCGCGCGGACTGCCTACGCCGAACCTTTTCACCGGCGGACATAATTTCCACGGCAAACTCGAATTCAACTCGCGCAAAGGCCTTGAGAAAACGACCGAGACGCTTGTGAACCTAGTACAGATATGGGCGGAGAAAGCAAAATGACGTTTATGAAGCGAAGCCTCTCGATATTCGCAGCGATCTTTTTATTGGCTGCGGTTGCAGCTGCACAGAGAACGACATTTCCGGGTTTGACGCCTGCCGCAAAAAAAGAACTGGATGCGGCGAAACGCTCACTCGCATTCCCGCTGCCTACGTGGCTTCCTGCCGGCTTTGAGATCGCGGCGGTCGAGAGCAGCCTCGGCAGGAAGGTAAAGATCGAAGACAAGGTCTTCTCGGTAACCTACCGGCGCATATTGAAAGATGATAAGAAGCAGAGCTTCTCGATCACGGCCGGCTTCGACGGCCTCGGCGATCTGATGTACGACGGCGCGCGGACGCTGCGAACCGGCGTCGGACGGGTTTATCTGCTCTATCAGCCGTTGGATGAGGACGGCAAGAAGATGCCTAACTTTGCGATGACCGAGTGGTTCTCTGTCGGCAAAACGGCGTTTCACTACAACGGAAACGTCGACTCCGAGGATGAGAGCCTTGTAATGATATCGCTCGCCGACACTGAAAAGATCCTGAGGTCGCTCAAGCGATATTGAGCAGCGATAATTCAGATGCCGACATCAGTACCAAAGAACACGGGGTACGACCTTGGGTCGTACCCCGTGTTCTTCTATGCGATGCAAAAGCTCAGCTAAAGATATTCCGTACCTTGTCTAAAAATGACTCGTCCGAAAAATCGGACGTTTCAACTTCGGCAAGCTGTTCCAGTAATTTTCGCTGTTCGCCTGTCAATTTCTTAGGCGTAACAACCGTCACTGCAACGAAAAGATCACCTTTACCGCGGCCGCCAAGCACGGGCATTCCCTGTGACCTGACACGGAAGACCGTGCCGGTCTGCGTACCGGCAGGAACTTTTATCTTCTCGTTACCATCCAGCGTCGGAACGTCGATATCAGCACCCAACGCCGCCTGCGCGAACGTGATAGGAACCGCCGAATAGAGATTCGCGCCCTGACGTTCGAAACGCTCGTGATCAGCAACGTGGATCACGACATAAAGGTCGCCGGGGCCGCCGCCGTTCGTACCCGACTCACCTTCGCCGGCAACACGCAGACGCGAACCGGTCTCAACGCCGGCGGGTATCTTTATCTCTATGGTCTTTTCGCGTTCGACACGGCCTTGTCCGCGGCACGTTTTGCAGGGCGACTTAATGATGCGGCCCTTGCCGCCGCAGTTCGCACACGTCCGCATCACGCTGAAGAACCCTTGACTGTAACTCGTTTGGCCGCTGCCTTTACACGTAATGCAGATCTCCGGTTGTGTGCCTTTTTCGGCACCTGTGCCGCTGCATTCATCGCACTGTTCAAGGCGAGGGATACGGAGCTTCTCATCCTTGCCCAACGCCGCATCTTCTAGCGTGATCTGAAGGTCGAATCGAAGATCGGAACCGCGCTGTACGGTCGAGCGTGTCGAGCGCCGCCCAAACATATCACCGAACCCGAACATATCGAATATATCCTCGAAATTCGAGTATCCGGCATCATAGCCGCCTGCACCCGCACTGACGCCGCGATGGCCGAACCTATCGTATGCAGCCCGCTTTTGGCTGTCGGACAAGACACTATAGGCTTCGGCTGCTTCTTTGAATTTGTCTTCGGCTTCCGCATCGCCCGGATTCTTATCCGGATGGTGCTGTACCGCAAGGCTTCGATATGCACGCTTGATCTCTACCTCGGTCGCGGTGCGTGTCACGCCTAATATCTCGTAATAATCTCGCTTACTCATCCAAAAAAGCGCCAGCCCACGATCGGTGGCCTAACGCACTAAATATTATCTCAAATGAATGCACCGGAACGCAAAACTTATCCTCAGCAGTGCCGGGAATGAAGAATGGACGCCGAAAATGACGCCCATTCTGTTTATCGCAAGCGTGCAGCGGGATCTAAGCCATTGTCAGCATTGCCGCGGTAATCCGATTAGCCGCTGATTCGACCCTTGAGAACTGATCCCGCAGTTGGCTGAGGCTTTCGGAGCCAAGCATCTCATCAGCCTCGCCGAGGATCGCTTTGATCGTCTGCTGATCTTCTGCTGATAAAGCGGCCCCAACCTCGGACATCGCACGGCGGGCGTTGCGTATCAGCGAATCCAGTTTGTTGCGTTCTACGATCAGATCCTTTTCGGTTCGGTCGCGTTCAACGCTCGTCTCCGCCTCAATTATCAATTTCTCGATCTCGTCAGGCGACAGGCCTGACGACGGCGTGATCTGCATCGCCTGTTCGAGGCCGGTCATCTTATCCTTCGCCGAAACGCTTACGATGCCGTTCGCATCGATCTCAAAGGACACATCGACCTGCGGAACTCCGCGAGGTGCCGGCGGAATTCCGACAAGCTCGAATTTGCCGAGCGACCGGTTCGCCGATGCGATCTCGCGTTCACCCTGCAGAATGTGCACTTCGACCGATTGCTGGTTGTCAACGACCGTCGTGAACGTCATCGTATTCTTAAGCGGGATGGTCGAGTTACGCGAGATGAGCTTTACGAAAAGACCACCGCGCGTTTCAAGTCCCAGCGACAACGGCAGGACGTCGAGAAGCACGATATCCTTGACATCGCCGGTGAGCACACCGCCTTGGATCGCGGCGCCCATCGCAACAACTTCGTCGGGGTTGATCTCGGACGACGCCGCCTTGCCGAAAACCTCGACAACCGTTCTCCCGATTATCGGTGAACGCGTCTGGCCGCCTACCAATATCACCTTATCAATGTCAGAAGGCTGAAGCTTTGCATCCCACAGCGCCTTTTGACATGGCTCGACCGACGACTCGACAAGGTCTATTACCAATTCTTCGAATTTGTCGCGTGTCAAAACTGAATTTATGTGTTTCGGGCCTGTGGCATCGGCTGCGATGAAGGGCAGACTGATCGTCGTCTCAGCCACGCTCGAAAGCTCGCATTTGGCCCGCTCCGCGGCTTCCTTGAGCCGTTGGAGTGCCAATCGGTCCTTGCGCAGATCAATACCGTTCTCGGTCTGGAATCCTTCCACAAGCCATTCGAGTATGCGTTCGTCAAAGTCCTCGCCGCCGAGGAACGTATTTCCGGATGTTGACAGCACCTCGAAGACGCCGTCGTTGATCTCCAGGATCGAGATATCGAATGTACCGCCGCCGAGGTCATAGACGGCAACCTTTTCGGTCTTTGCCTTGCCGAACCCATAGGCAAGGGCAGCCGCCGTCGGCTCGTTAATGATACGTTCGACCTCAAGGCCCGCGATCTTGCCGGCGTCACGCGTCGCTTGCCGCTGCATATCGTCAAAGTACGCGGGAACCGTAATGATCGCCTCGGTAACCTTGTCACCGAGGAATTCTTCAGCCGCTAGCTTTAAACGCTGGAGCAGTATCGCCGATATCTCAGGCGGGCTGTAAACACGGTCGAGCACGCGAATATGGGCGTCGCCATTCGGCGATTTCACGATCTCGAAAGGCACGCTTTTGCGCATCTTTTCGACCTCCGGAGCATCGAATTTACGTCCTATGAGGCGCTTTACAGCGAAGAGCGTATTCGCCGCGTTCGTTACCGCCTGGCGTTTGGCGATCTGCCCTACAAGACGCTCGTCTTTGTCCGTAAACCCGATGACCGACGGCGTCGTACGCCCGCCTTCTTTATTTGAGATGATCTGGACCGTTCCGCCTTCGAGTACCGAGACGCAGCAGTTCGTTGTACCAAGATCGATTCCTATTACCTTGCCCATAATCTATATCCTTTTGCTTCGGGTTCTGTGAGATATATCATTCGGCAGCCTCGCTCTCCGAGACGTCCGTTTCAGGTGAAAGATCCTCCGATGCTTCTTCGGAGGCCTTGGGAGCGGCCTTTGGGGCCGAAACTCGTACCATCGAGTGGCGGATCACTCTGTTGCCGATGCGGTAGCCGCGGAGCATCTCATCGATGATAATGTTCGGCTCAAGATCATCGCGTTCCTCCATCGCAACTGCCTCGTGAAAATTCGGGTCAAAACGCTCGCCCATAGCCGGGATCGAGATCACGCCCATGCCGGCAAATACCTCATTCATCTGCTGATTGACCAGCACAAGCCCGTCAAAAAGATGTTTGAATTCAGGCGTTCTTCCGGCTAGCTCAGCCGGTGAAACGTCGAGCGCTCGGTTAAGATTATCGAGTACCGGGAGCATCTGGACGCCCAGATTTGCGATCTGATCGATAAAAGCACCGCGACGCTCACGATCAACGCGATACTTGAAGTTCTCGAAATCCTTCAACCTGCGATCACTTTTTTCCTGTATCTCGTTGCGTTCGTTTCGCAGCTCGAATACTTTGAGCTTCAGTGCGGCGATCTCATTCTCGAGCTCGAAATTACTAACTTTGGAGGCAGCCGCGGCCTGAGCATTCGCGACCGCAGGAGAGCCGATCTCCTCCATAACAAAATCGGGCACCGTTTCGTGGTCTTCGTCCGCATCGGCGATCTCAATAGAAAGATCGGACGTGATATGAAGGTCCCTTTCCTTGGCCTCAAGTTCGCGGATGAAATCCTCGACGGACGATGTCATATCGCCATCTATCTCTCGGATCGGGTCTTCGGGGTCTGAAATTTGTTCCTTGGGGTCCATAAGGCATTGGCCGGAGCGACAATGCCTGTCGCCCTATTCGTGCGGAGAACCGGATGACATCATCCGTTCCAATGTCTTCGCTACATACGAGACGATCGAGATCATCCTCGGGTACTCGATCCTCGTGGGGCCGAGCACGCTCAGTGTGCCGATCGCACTGCTGCCCGCGATGCGGTACGGAGCGGAAATGAGCGTGCAATTCTGCATGCTCGGCGTCCGATGCTCACTTCCGATCATGATCTGAACATCACCTTTGGCCGCCGTATCCGTTTCGATACATTCGGTTAGGATCTGAAGCAGGCGTGACCGCTCGCCGATCGTCCGCAGCAATTCCCGCAGGTTCTCGAGGTCGGTAAAATCCTTTTTCGTAAGGATGTTCGTGGTACCGTCAACAAAAACCTCGCCCGCTTCATCCTCGTTCTCGATACTCTGAGTACAAAGGATCGCGGCAGATTGCAGCTGTTTGTCAAATAAGGCCTTTTCCTCGTGCATCTGACGTATGATCTCAGCACGCGTCTCGGCCAGACTCTTGCCGGCAAATTCCCTGTTCAGATAGTTTGCCGTTCTTTCAAGCTCGTCCCTCGAAAAGGTAATGCCGGTCCGAATGATCTTGTTGTGCACGATATTCGGTGCCGAAACCAGGACAACCAAAATGCGGTCGTCACTCAGGCCGACGAACTCGATATGCTGCAGGCGGTCGGTCGCCAATGACGGCGAAACGACAATACCCACATTATTTGAAAGAGCCGATAGTAAATGGGACGTACGTTCCATCAGCCTGTCGGGTGTTTCGTACTGATCGTTGAATGTAAGGCCATACTCTTCGCCGATGCGATGCAGGTCATCATTCGATATGCTCAGCACCCCGAGCAGATTGTCAACGTAGAACCGGTAGCCTTTATCGGTAGGAACTCGTCCGGCTGAAGTGTGCGGCTGCTCAAGCATTCCGCGTTCTTCAAGTTCTGCCATTACATTTCGGATCGTAGCTGAGCTAAGCCCTGATGCATTGGCGAACCGCTCGGCAAGTACCTTTGAACTCACAGGCTCTCCCGTGACAAAGTGTTCATTGATAATGGCCGTCAGGATGATCTGCGCGCGATGATCGAGTGCTTCGCTGCTGCGCTCGCCGCCTGGGTTTGCGTCGCGGCCGGTCTTCCTGTTTGGGCGGGTTTGAAACATACTGCCGTCAAGCGGTATGCTCTTCCCATATAAATGGATAGCATTTCGCTCGATCGATTGTCAAGATAAATTAAACTTTGACTAACATTGTTTTGCCACACGAATCCCTCTCAACGATAAAGGAATTTTACGAAGAAGCGTTCGCCCGCTATGAACCGGAGCGTACGATCCCGGTGGTCCGTGTTTCATTTTACCCTTATATCGGGATAAATCATACGGTTCGCATTCGAGACGGCGTGATATTGGTTCGCATCGGGACGATTTGCAGCGATATGCCGCTTCCATTGCAGCGGGCTCTTGCGTATATCTTGGTTGGCAAGCTCTTCGGAAAACGGATACCTGCGGCCGCTCGAAATGCCTACAATGAGTATGTGCGTTCCGATCAAATGCACGAAAGGGCGCGTCAATCGCGTCGAAGCCGAGCGCGCAAGGTAGTAACATCCTCGAAAGGCGAGATCTACGACCTCGACGAGCTTTTTGATGAGTTAAACCGCGTCTATTTCGGGAGTACGCTCGCAAAACCCACGCTCACTTGGTCGGCAAAAAGAACGTACCGCCTTCTTGGGCACCACGATGAGACGCTCGATCATATTACGGTCAGCCGATCATTTGACTCGGCCTCCGTGCCGCGTTATGTGGTTTCTTACATCCTTTTTCACGAGATGCTGCACATATTTCACCCCACGCAATATGTGAACGGCCGGCGGCGCAACCACACTCCCGCATTTCGCAGTGACGAAAAGAAGTTTCGCCATTACGCATCGGCCGAAAGGTGGATCGAAAATAATACAGCTCGTATGAAACGTGCCGCCAAACGAAAAAAGAGATGACAGAGTTACCGGACTGGGCTGTCATTCCTCAACAAGTTGTCCGATGATCCAGCCGATCAGGCCCAGATCGGAAATGGTCCTTCGTTCGACACCCGATCTGTTGAAGCTCGTTTCGGTTAATGAAATTGCCGACGCCTTTTTCTTATCGATGCACGTCGTCAACAGATCGCAGACCTTCGCTGTATCGTCCGCCGAGACCGAGATCGTTCGGACCGTCGCTGTTTTCGATACGGTAAGCATTGACTTGAACCGATCTTCGCCTGTCGGCTGAGCATCTATCTGCGCGATAAGTTCGGGCGAACCGAACTCAACAAGCCCGTCCGATGAACGCACGGCAAGATCGCCGTCCTCAGCCTTGCCTTTTTGTGGGTTTGCGAGAGCCGCTATCAACCGATCATGATCCTTTACCATTGCGGCAACCATATGTTGGTCGCCGTCCTTACCGCCGCTTTCAGTACGAATGATCGGCCCGGCAGATGCAAGGAAATCGCTTGGTTTCTCAATTCCGTAGGCTTCGAAAAGCACCGGGACAATCAGATCCGCCATCATTTTGGAACGCGGGTCAAGTATATTCTTCAGACGGTCAACGATCGTATTCCACGCGGTCAGAGGGTCTTTCAGGTCGTAGCTGGTCGCAGTTTGAATATCGCCGCGCAATGAACCGGCAAGACCTTGATCATCAGACCCCGAAGGCTTCATTGCCTCAGAAAATGCAGTTGCGATATCCGGCGGCGTGCCGACCTGATATGTATCTTCGATGCCCGCCGCGCTCTCGTGTTGCGACCAGCTAACATCAGTTATTGTTCCGCGAATGATCTGCGGCAAAATTCCCGCGAGCGCCGACTGAACTTCCGCCTCATCGCTCGCTTCGCCCGCGAATTGAAGCGAAATCACGTTGGCTATCTGCGCCACACCGTCAGTGGAAACATAACCCGCCGCAAGCACTTTTTCATCGATCTGAGGCACTTTGTTCAGCTTTGCGACGCTGTCGATCTCGCCGCGTTTGGCCGCGAGACACTTATCGATCGCAGTCTCATCATTTCCAAAATAAATGATCCCGTTCACGACAAGAGCAAAGGCCGTACGTCCGTCTTCCGCGGTCCATTTGAAGTAACTGCCGCTATTTTTCGTGCCCTTATCGAGTTTTGGCTCACTGTTGTAGATCGTTTCGACAAAGCTGCCGAGCTTTTGTTCGACAAATTGCTCGACCTGATAATTCCATTTGTGAGTATCGACCACTGCAACAAAACGCGGGCGAATCCGTCCGACGCTCTGCGTTTCATTGATCTTCTCTTCAGACGCAACAAAGCCCGTCACCGCGACCGCCATTTGTACGCCGCGCAGCATCGACAGATCGGCTTTTGTCGCCACAAGCTCGCTCATTGGCTTGCTGTCGATCACCGGCTGCAGGGCCGCTGCGAGGTCATTTGTCTCAAGATATACGAGTGATTCTGCCGGTACAAAGGTGCGAAGATCCGTTCGCGGCGGTTCTGAACACGCCGCCAGGAAAAGCGCCGATGCGAAAATACACAGTGCTGACAGCACAAGGCCTGTACCGGGAAATCTTGAGACTGCTGATCGCTTGTTCATGGGCGGTTGGCGTCGTATGTTAAAATTCGTGCACTATGGACAGAGTATTCTGCAAAGACATTTTACAGGGAAAGATCGCATTTGTTACAGGCGGCGGCACGGGCATTACCGGCGGCGTCGCCCGAGCCTTTGCGGAACACGGAGCAAAGCTTACGATAATCAGCCGTAAAGAGGACAATCTGATCGCACAAAAGCAGTTCATCGAAGAGAACGGCGGCGAGTGTCTCGCGATCGCGGCGGACGTTCGCGATTCTGCCGCGATCGAAGAAGCCATCCGCCGAACGCTGGATCATTACGGACGTCTCGATATCGTGGTCAACGGTGCCGCGGGCAACTTTCTCTGTGCGGCGAACGAGCTGTCGCCGAACGGCTTCGGAACCGTGATAGACATAGACACCAAGGGCACATTCAACACCTGTCGTGCGGCGTTCGAGGCATTAAGATCGTCGAGAGGGCAGATAATCAACATCTCGGCCACACTGCATTATCTGGCTACGCCGATGCAGATACATGTATCGGCGGCGAAGGCCGCGGTCGATGCTGTCACGCGCAACCTTTCGGTCGAATGGGGTATGCACGGCATCCGAGTTAACGGAATCGCTCCGGGGCCGATCGAAGATACTGAGGGGATGAAACGCCTGCTGCTGCCCGAACTGCGCGACAAACTTGCAAAGCGCATTCCGCTCGGCAGGTTCGGCCGCATCGAGGACATTCGAAACGCCGCCCTATTCCTTGCATCCGATGCCGCAAGCTATATCAACGGTGTTACGCTTGTGGTGGACGGCGGTGCATGGATGCTTGGAACGAGCCTGACATAACCGGCCGCGAAACAGAGACAATGCTTCTTGTTATAGACAATTACGATTCTTTTACCTTCAACCTCGTCCAATATTTCGGCGAATTGGGCGCCGAGATGAAAGTTGTGCGAAATGATGAAGTGTCCGTTGATGAAGTGGACGAAGACCTGCGGCCGCAGCACATCGTGATCTCGCCGGGGCCCGGAACGCCGGACACCGCAGGCATCTCGCTTGGTGTGATCGAACGGTTTGCGGGCCGCGTCCCGATCCTTGGGGTTTGTCTCGGGCACCAAGCGATAGGACAGCACTTTGGCGGCAAGGTCATTCGAGCGCCTGAACCTGTCCACGGCAAACCGGTTGAGATCGTTCATGACGGCAAGACGGTCTTTTCCGGCATACCGCAGAGCTTTGCGGCCGGAAGGTATCATTCGCTCGTCGTTGATCGCGATTCACTGCCTGCTGAACTTGTGGTGTCGGCAGAGTCGCCCGACGGGCTTGTAATGGGATTGCGGCACAGAACCAAAAAGATCGAGGGCGTACAGTTCCATCCTGAGTCGATATTGAGCGACCACGGTAAAAAATTGTTGCAAAACTTCCTTGAACTTTGAGAAAGTAGTAATGGGAGCGTTTTCACTCCCCGCTCACTGCTTTCCATTCTACTCCCGGCCGTCAAATTGCTATGCACCAGACAAAGACCGAGTGGTTAATGTCCGCTCCGGTTTCAGCAACAAATCCAAAGGCCGATTCGCCGCTGTTCCCATACATCGTTAAGCTCATCCGCGGTGAGCATCTCACTGCGCCCGACGCCGCAAACTTTTTCCGCATCCTCACAGACGGGCGTCACGGTTCGATCCAGATCGCCGCTGCTCTTACGGCATTGACCGCAAAAGGCGAAACCGCCGAGGAGCTTGCGGGAATGACGAAGGTAATGCGGGAGCAGGCGATCCATCTGCGGTCAGTACCGAAAAACGCGGTTGATATCGCCGGCACAGGCTCTTCATCTGCAAAGACCTTCAATGTCTCGACGGCGGCGGCTATCGTAGCGGCAGGAGCTGGCCTTCCGGTGGCAAAACAAAGCAATCGCGGCGTTACGACAGCCATCGGCAGTTCCGACGTGCTCGCCGAACTCGGCATTAAGCCCGCGGCTGATGTTGAAACGGCACAATCAGCGCTTGACGGGATCGAGATTTGCTTTATGGCGGCACCGAAGTTTCATCCTTCGCTAAACCGCGTAGGCATGGTACGCCGAGCACTCGGCATTCGCACTTGTCTGAATCTATTGGGAGCAATAGCAAATCCTGCTCCCGTATCGCGAATGCTGATCGGCCTTTGGCATCATTCGCTGATCTCGCCTGTAGGCAATGCACTCGCGATGCTGAAGGTTGATAAGGCGTGGGTCGTTCAGGGCGTTGACGGCCTCGATGAGATCTCGATCTCAGGACCGACGCACGTTATGGAGGCGATCGGCAACAAGACACGCACATTCACGCTCACACCCGAAGATTTCGGTTTGAAAAAAGGCAGCACCGCGGGGCTGAAGTGCCACTCCGCAAAAGAAAGCGCCGCTATCATACGCGACGTCCTCGAAAGCAAACGCCGCGACGAGGCCCGATCGCTTATCGTAATGAACGCTGCGGCGGCGATACTTATCGGCGGCTTGGCAAAGACAACACTTCAAGCAGCAAGGCTCGCCGAGCATTCCATCGACAGCGGTCGGGCACAAACAAAGCTCGAACGCCTTGCAGCGGCAGGAAAGAAATAACTAACGTATTTTGCCGCTGTCGCGCTGATAGCCGATAATGTCGGCGATGAGGCTGCTCTCATTCATTTACGAAAAGGTCACAGATCTGAGGAATACGCTCTACGATCGCGGCGTATTTCATACAGCCTCGCTGAACGCTCGTGTCATAAGCATCGGCAATCTGACCACAGGCGGCACCGGAAAGACGCCGCTGACAGCATTCGTTGCGAATTCACTCTCTGCACACGGCTCGCCGGTGTGCATCCTAACACGAGGCTACGGGCGAAAGGAATCACGCAAACGTGTACTCGTAAGCGACGGGAAAAACGTGCTTGCTGACGCAGATGCCGGCGGCGATGAGCCGGTCGAATTAGCACGAAACCTTCAGGAACGCGCCATCGTGATAGCCGACGCGGATCGACTTTCAGCCGGCGAATGGGCTGTCAGGCGATTCGGAACCGCGGTCTTTGTGCTTGACGACGGTTTTCAACATCGAAAACTCAAGCGGGATCTCGACATCGTGTGCATCGATGCGACCGATCCTTTTGGCGGCGGCGAACTCTTGCCGGCCGGCCGCCTGCGTGAACCTCTAAAAGGCCTTCAGCGAGCGGACATCGCCATGATCACGCGTGCCGACCTCGTCCGCCATATCGACACGATCAAGGCTGATCTTTTGGAGATCAACCCGAAGCTCGACATCTTTACATGCAGAACGCGAATAAAGCGGCTGATCGGATCGAATGATGCAGCGAACAACGGAGAGCAGCTCGCAGCCGTTCATGAAGGCCGTTCCTATGCGTTCTGCGGTATCGGAAATCCCGAGAGCTTCTTTGAATTGCTTCGCCGCGGCGGCTATACGCTTGCGGATACACAAATATTCAAAGACCACCATCGCTTTACAGAAGACGATATCGAACGGATCGCGGATGAAGCTCGCCTTTCGGGCGCAAGCGCGCTTCTCACCACCGCAAAAGATGCCGAAAGGCTGCGGCACTTTGAGTTGCCGCTTCCCTGCTTTGTTGTTGAGACCGAGATCGAGATCGACCGATGCGATGACTTCGTCGAAATGCTTCGATCAAAAGGTCGGTTCTAAATTTGCACGAAACTACGCGTCGGCATTACTTTGCTTGGTCTGTTCGGAGCCTTCGATCCAGCTTGCGATAAGGCTGCGATGGCCTCGGTGATCAAGAATATGCCGATAGGCAACCGTTGCGACGGCAACGAACGGAATTGACACGAATACACCCGGAATGCCGGCGATCTGTTCGCCTGCAAGGATCGCGAGAATGATCGCAAGCGGGTGCAGGTGAATGCCGCCACGCACAATGCGAGGATACATCAGATAATCCTGAATGACCCGAAGCACTATCAAAAAGACCGCAACATATAGCCCACGCCATGGGTTCTCTGAAGCCACGGCGGTCGCAACGACTATTACGCCCACAAGTGCCGGCCCGAGCAGCGGCACGAATTCAAAGATACCGGCTATGATACCAAGCAGCAATGCGTATTTCATGCCAAGCATATAAAAGCCCAGCACGCAGATCAAACCGATAAGGAAACACGATATCAACTGCGCCCGCGTATATGCAGCAAGCGTAGTATTGAGATCTTGCAGCACCATTTCCGCGCGCATACGCCAGCGCCCGGCCGGAAATGATCTGAGAACGCCGAGACGGAACAGGTTCGCATCCTTTAGGAAAAAGAACGCGATCACCGGTATAAGTATCAGCCATGGGACAAATGTTGCGACCGTTAAGAAAAACACACCCAAGGTCGCCGATATCGAACCCGCGATCTCGGTCGCTTTCTTTGTAAGGTCTGATTGGATCTCGTCGGGGATTCGAAGGCGGTCAAAGCGGCCGTTCAGTTCATTGAGTTTTTGCCGGAGCGTCGCCCCGTAACTCGGAAGATTCTGTCCGAACTCTTTTGCTTGCTCGACAACCCGCGGCGCAAGATTTGAAATTGCGAAACCTATGCCGCCGAAAACAAGTATGTATGCCAGCAGGATCGCAACCGAACGCGGCATAAAACGCTCAACGCCGTGAGCCTTGAACGGCCGTCTGATCAGCTTCACGATCGGATCGATCAAATAGGCAAAGAACAGCGACAGCACGATCAAAAAGAACAGATACGAGAGCGATGAAACGATGCTCTGAACCCAGCCCGAGATGGCAACGCCGATCAATGCGATGACGACCACCCGAACGATCGAACGGATCGAGGGCGATGACGGATCGAGACGAACCGTCCGGAACGCGGCCGGTTCCACTGCCGTTTCCTCAGGAATATCGAGGGGTTCTTGAAGCTCGTCGTCCTGCATATTCGCTCGTCTAATATACGCTATTTCCGTTAGTTCGGCATTACTTTCTCGGCAGGTGGCGGCTGCGGAGACATATCTTCGACCGTCAGGCGTTGCTTCCCTTCGGTCAAGGCGTCAAACACAACGGGAGCGTTGGTTCCTACGACGACCGCCGTGCCGTCCGCAGTAAGTTCGCGCCGATTCGCGGCCGCGGTCAATGTCCGTATGGATGCGATATCATTCTTGCTCAGTGCGCCGCCGTCTGCCCGCCTTATGACATAAATAAATGAGAACGCGGCGGTGCGCATATCTTCAACCACGGCTTCGGCGGTGTTTCGCTGCGTCGCCTGCTCGGCCTGCGGCGGTGTCGCAGTCCCGGAACGAAGAACGCCCTCATTGGGCGAACACGCTGTAACGAAAAGTATCAATGCGAAGAGCGGCAGGCTAATTTTCGTCATCTTCGAGGTCGAGGTTCGCGTTCTTATCATTACGTTCCTGCTGATCGAGTATCTGCTTTTCTTCCGGCGTCTCCGGGGCCTCATCAGCCGAGGGATCGGACGGCGCACCTTTCTGATCACGGATCTTCATCAGCCTCGCATCCTGATCCTCATAGACGATCTCGGCCCAACCGGAGTCAAGAGCTTTTGCGAACATCTCTGTATTCTCTTTGGCATCAGCAAAGACAAAGCGCGCACCGAACCGCTCTCGGATCAATGGTGCCGGATCGTCAACCTTTCCTTCTGTCAGGTCTTTGAGCAGTTTGTAAAGATCGGGATTCTCCGAGTAGAGGTAGTTCGGGTCAAGGCCGTAAACGTATGTGTGTTTCGTGTCGTAAAAGAACAGTTTCGGAAAATCATCCCAAGTGCAGTTAAAGATCATCTCGCCCGCAGGGATGTTCTCGACGCCGTTCTCATCGGTTCCGGTAGCCCACTGCATCGCTTTTTCGTATTTCGATGCAGGCTCATTGGCCCTTATGCTCTCGCTGACGCCCGTGATCTCAATACCGAATTTATGAAAGCCGACAAGGCTGAAGAGGAACATTATCGACAGCGCGATGCCTAACACCCACACGAATGCATTTTTTGTATAAGCCCAAAGGCTTGCGGATGGTGCGGGTTTGCCTTTGTCCAGATAAGGGTCGATCTCGCGTTGGAATTCATCGGGCAATTCAGCGACCTTTGGTGCAGTGAATGCCTGCCAACTGAACGCTCCGAACAGAATGGCGAACGGCGGAAAGTATTCGGCGAATCGCTTTGAGCGGAACTGTGCGGCAACGAGTATCGACGCGAACGCGAGAAAGAATGTCGCTCGTTCCGGAAGCTTGCCTCCTCTGGGCATAAAAAGGATATATCCGAGCAGCATCGCGGCGAATGCAACCGGAAATTCCGTCAAAAGCTCTTGTCCTGTGTAGGAGTACCATTCGCCGCCGACGGCTACGACAAAGTCTGAACCTACCTTGAACTTTTCGGCAAAATGCTCGACAAAGAGAAAAAGATTGTTCGGGAAATACGGATTGATGACATTTCCTAAAACAAGGCCGGCTCCCGTATAAGCAAGCGGCCGCCACTCAAAGCGGTGCTCATTCCACGCGATTATCGCCGTCCAAATGATCGCGGCGAAAAACAGCAGCGGGAATAAACTGTATGTCCATACGAAGGCGAACATCAGAGGCAGCAGCCATACATATTTACGCCGGAACAGCAGATGTATGCCGAGTACTGTAATGATGATGGTCAGAGGCGGCGCCTTCGCCATATTCATTCGGTAATAGAAGGCGTTCGCACACGTCAGCAACGCACCGAGCCATATCAGCTGATGTTTGACGCCGTAGCGGAATATCAGCCAATAGACCGAAAAGATCGCAAAAGTGCCGTAAAAGATGGTCGAGACCTTTGCCGCCATCACTGGCTCAAAGAGCCAGAGAAAAGGTATCTGCAGGAGATGGAAAAGGAAATGGTGATCCGCGTAATCCCTTGGATTCAGAACAGTTAGCGGCAGCCACTCAAAGGTCGGCAGCCATTTGCCCTGCCTAAAATTCTCCCAGAGCATCGACGACCATTTTATGTGGTAATAGCCGTCCCAATCGCCGCAGCAGATCGCATCGGTACGCATCTGCAAAAAGATCATCACCATCAAAATGGCACAAAAGCCAAATATCAAGTAGATGACCCGAACGGCCTCTTCTGTTTCAAGAACCTCACGCCAGGACCGCTTTTTCGGTTCTACTGTCGTGCTCTCGCGGTTAGTTCCTTCCATTCAAAATGCGTAAACAACAAAAGAAGAAAGTTACCACGAACCGACGTATTTTGAAACTTGTTGTCGCTCCGCAGACAAATCCGCGATCAAATATCTTTTGAACCTTGAGTAGTTTACCTAAAGCCCGACAAGATCGAAAAGACAGCGCCAATACGAATCGAGTACGCCCTCAACGGCGCCTCATCGTACTACGAGATCAACTTCGCGTATCGGCCGTTAAGCAGCGTTCCTCATATTCGGCATCGTATGTCTTGCCGGCAGCAGTTATGTTCGAAACGCGGCGATTTGGTAAGATTGTAGTTTTGATATGTACCCGAAGGGCGATCTTTTTATACCGGCATCACACGGAGTTCTCGAAGCTATATTGAAACAGCCGAGCGGTACGCGTCGCGGCGTTGGCCTTGTATGCCATCCGCATCCTCTCGGCGGCGGCACGATGCACAACAAGGTCGTGTTCCGTGCTGCGGCAGGCCTTGTTGACGCAGGCCTTACCGCACTGCGGTTCAATTTTCGAGGCGTCGGTGCATCCACAGGTGTTCACAACGAGATCGAAGGCGGCGTTGAGGATGTTTGCGATGCGCTTAATTGGCTCACGGACAAGTATCCCGATGAAGATCTGACGCTTGCCGGCTTTTCATTCGGCTCACGTGTCGGTATGCAGGCCGGGATGGCGGATCCGCGCGTCAAACGCCTGATCTCGATCGGAACTCCGGTCGAAAAATACCGCGATTACGACTTTCTTGCCGATGTTGCAAAGCCGATACTCTTTTTGCATGGCGACCGTGACGAATTCTGTTCCGTCGCCGGGTTGCGTTCGTTGACCGACCGCATTCCGCAGGCTGAGGTCGTGATCTTCGACAACTGCGGGCATTTTTTTGATGACCGGCTGAATGAACTGCGCGGGACCATCGCCAAGTGGGTCGAGAGCAGCATCGCGAATACGATACCTTAGCCGACGGCACTTTTTAGAATTTCGGATATTTGAGGATTAGATAAATGGAAGAACCGATACGAGATGCAGCTATCAGGCTGACGATGATGCCTCGCGACACAAACGCATTCGGCACCGTCTTCGGCGGCGTTATTCTCAGTTACATTGATATCGCAGGCGGCGTTGAGGCCGTCAGGCACACGAAACATGAGCGATTCGTAACGGTCGCAATGAACGAGATCGTGTTTCATGAGCCTGTTTTTATAGGCGACCTTGTCAGCTTCTACGCAAATACGACGAAAGTCGGCCGCACATCGATCACGATCCACGTTGAGGTCGAGGCCGAGCGATTCGGCAACAAAGGGCAAAAGGTTCGGGTAACCTCCGCTGATCTCGTATTTGTCGCAATAAATGAACATCGCGAGAAGGTCGTGATCGGAAATTAGGGATGCTCCCGTATCGCGAGGCTTTGACTGCGCCGCACCGTTGTGCGAAATTCGAAATAGATGGAAATCGGAACATCAGGGCCGCGAATTACCGCGGAAACGGCAAATGGAACAATAGCCTTTGAGGCGCCGGCGGGCAAGAAACTCGTCCTTGCTATCGAAGACGAAGGCATCGATATTCTGCATCGATGCGGCGGTAACGCCCGATGCACGACGTGTCGGGTAGAGATCCTTTCCGAAAATATCGGCGAACGAACCGATGTTGAAAAGGCTATTCTCGCCACAAAGCCGGACATTAGTGAGCGAATACGGCTGTCATGCCAGTTGCGGCTGAATGAAGACCTTCATATTCGCGTTGTGAATCAGGCGAGCATCGCAGGCATCGACCCGGGAAAACGGCCTGAAGACTAGTATCAAATCAGGAGGAATAATAATGGGAACAACTACTACATATACCGCGAAGACATTTGATCTGAGCGATCTTACCGGCATTTCGAATGAAACGCTGGCGATGCACTTCAAATTGTACGAAGGCTACGTTGCCAACACCAACACTTATAACCAGCGTATTGCCGACCTCATCGGCGGCGGACAGCTCGATGCGACACAGGTTGCAGCGTTCAGCGAGCTGAAACGCCGTTTCGGCTTTGAGTACAACGGCATGGTGCTCCACGAATATTACTTCGGCAATATGCAGAAGCACGGCACGGGCGATGCTGCAAAGGATTCCGCATTCTATGCGGCGGCCGAGAAAAGCTTCGGCAGCTACGATGTTTGGAAGGCCGACTTCAACGCGACCGGCAAGATGCGCGGCGTCGGATGGGCAACCGTTTATCAGGATCCGGCAAGCGGTGCAATATCGAATCACTGGATCGACCTCCATGAGACAGGCAACGTTGCAGGATTCAAACCGATCCTCGTGATGGACGTTTGGGAGCACGCTTGGATCAAAGATTATGCACCGGCGGACCGCCCGAAGTATATCGAGGCTTTCTTTGCGAATATCAATTGGGACGTCGTCAATTCGCGGATCGGCTGATAGACGGCACAAGATGAAAGGCCACAGGTGAACGCGCTTCCGTGCGGATGTGTGTTAGTCTGTGGCCTTGAGGCTTTTTATGATAGAGGACAAGGTTTTAGTTCAGAAATTCCTAAATCGGAAGCAACGTGAGAAGCTTCGCAAACCCGATTGGCTGAAGATCAAGCTCGGCGATCCGCGCAACCAGAATGAGGTAATGGACCTTATCTCGGGGCTGAATCTGCACACTGTCTGCCAAGAGGCGAAATGCCCGAATATTTTCGAGTGTTGGACGGACAAGACCGCGACCTTTATGCTCGGCGGCGATACTTGCACGCGGCATTGCGGCTTTTGTGCCGTGAACAAAGGTAAGCCGATGCCGCTCGACCCGATGGAGCCGACACACGTCGCCGAGGCGGTCAAGCACCTCAAGCTTAAGCACGCTGTCATCACATCGGTAAATCGAGACGATCTCGCCGACGGCGGTTCGATGCACTGGGCAGAGACGATCTTGAGAGTGCGTGAGCTAAATCCGGAATGCAAGATCGAGGTTCTGATACCGGATTTTAACGGAGACGAGCAAGCTCTCAACAACGTGCTCGAAGCACGGCCCGAAGTTCTGAACCACAACACAGAAACGATCGCTCGTCTTTATAGGCGCGTTCGACCGGACGCAAAATATCCGCAGACGCTCGAACTACTCGAACGAGCAGCGCACTACCGCGATACTCGATTCCCGCAGATGCTCACCAAGAGCGGCATTATGGCCGGCCTTGGCGAAGGCTTCGAAGAGGTCGTCGATCTGATGCGCGACCTGCGGCGGGTTTCGTGCGACATTATGACGATCGGACAGTACCTGCAGCCGTATGAGAAACGCCTGCCGGTCGAACGCTATGTTACGCCCGAAGAATTCGCCGAGTGGAAACGCATCGGCGAGGCAATGGGCTTCAAACACGTCGAATCATCGCCGCTCACGCGGAGTTCGTATCACGCTCGGCAACAGACCGAATCTGCATAGTTGCTAAATTCACACCACATTTGACAACTGTGTTACCATAGGACTGCTATGAATTTAACCGAAGATATTCAAAGCCTGAGCGTGTTTAAGCGTGACACGGCGAAGTTTATGCGTAGGATGAAGAAAACGCAGCGTCCGATGGTTCTCACTGTCAACGGCAAACCGGCGCTGGTTGTGCACGACGCGGTCAGTTATGAAAAATTCGCCAGGGAACGCGACCGCCTGGAAGCGATCGAGGGGATTCGACGAGGTCTTGAGGATGTCGAGGCCGGGCGAGTGCAGGAAGCCGAGGAATTTTTCAGAGAATTTGAAGCAAAGTACGGTATCGCGGACAATGAATGAAACGCTATCGTGTGATCTTCACCACCAATGCTATAGCCGAGATCGCCGGTTCGTTTGAGTGGGGCAAAAAGTACTGGGGTGAACATGCGGCGAAACTTTGGTATCAAAGCCTTAGGCAGTCCGTACGCCGATCGCTTTCGTCAACACCTCTTGCGTGGCCATTGGCTCCGGAGGATGAAGTTTATACGGCGGAGGTAAGAAATATGTTCGTCGGACGTTACCGAATACTTTTCTCCATAGAGAAACGAACTATAAGTATATTGCATATCCGAGGTGCATTTGTGGATCCAACTCAAAGACCATTTGACGAAGAGGAAAAATGAACGAAACTGAAAAACAAGGCGTTATCGAGGTCCTGAACAGGATCATGGAATTGGAGTTGGCGGGTGTTGTGCGATACACGCACTACAGCCTGATGGTGTATGGGTATAACCGCATCCCGATCGTGTCGTGGCTAAAGAGCAACGGCGATGAATCGCTTGCTCACGCCTATAAGGCAGGTGAGTTCGTAACGATGCTGGGCGGCCATCCGAGTCTGAAGATCGGGCCGCTTCTCGAGACAGAGAAGCACGACATCGGAGACATTTTGCGCGAAAGCCTCGAACACGAGAGCACTACATTGAAAGCCTATTACGAACTGCTCTCGAAAGTCGAAGGACATTCGGTCGCTCTCGAAGAGTACGCACGAGAGATGATCCTGCTCGAAGAGACGCATCTCGACGAGGTCAACAAGATGCTCCGCAAACCCGGCGAGATACAGCCTTTCAGCGAATGAGCGGAGTCATTGTCAATACAGAGCGGCTCGTGATCCGTGAGGCAGAAGCGGAACGCGACGCCGCTTTTATCTTCGAGCTGTTCAATACGCCAAAATTCATAAAGTATATCGGCGACCGTAAGATGGATACGCCTGATGCCGCTTCGCGTTTTATCAGTGAACACTATCAGCGGAGCTATCGCGATAACGGCTTTGGCCTTTGGTGTGTTGAAACGAACGCCGAGTGCATAGGGGTGTGCGGCTTTGTAAAACGTGATGTTCTCGACCTGCCGGACCTCGGTTTTGCTTTCCTGCCCGAGGCGGAAGGCAAGGGCTATGCGTACGAAGCGGCCGCAGCTGTGCTAGAACACGGGAGAACGGTGTTGAAGCTTACCGACATTCTCGCGATCACAACGCCTGATAACGAGGCCTCGCAGAAGCTTCTTCGCAAACTTGGTTTCGAGCGCGATGTCGATCCGATGCTTATGCCCGATGGCTCACAGGTGGCATTGTTTCGTCTTACTTTATGATCTACGGCCTGATCGCCGGCAACGGCCAATTTCCACTTCTTGTTGCCGAAGGGGCTCGGCGTGCCGGTGCTCGTTTGGTCGTTGTTGCTATCAATGAAGAAGCCGATTCACGGATCGAAAGCGTTGCTGATGATGTCCGTTGGGTCGGGGTCGGCCAGCTCGGCAAGATGATCTCTCACTTCAAAAAGCACGGCGTTACCAAGGCTATAATGGCCGGACAGGTCAAACACGTACAGATATTTTCCGGATCGCTTCCTGACCTGCGAATGGTAAAGATGCTCTGGAACCTGCCGCGGCGAAATACCGATGCTCTGATCGGCGGTGTTGCCGATGAAATGGCAAAAGAAGGTATTGAATTGATCGACTCGACCTTTTTCATACAAGATCATCTTGCTCCGCTTGGGCCTATGACAAAGCGGGAACCGAATGCCGATGAGACCGAGAATATCGAGTATGGCCTTCATATCGCTTCGGCTCTGGGCGCACTGGATCTGGGCCAAACGGTTGTGATCCGGGCGAAGGCGTGCGTCGCTCTCGAAGCAATGGAAGGAACGGACCTTACGATAGAGCGGGCAGGCCATCTCGCAAAGGGCAAGCTGACGGTCGTCAAGGTCGCAAAGCCCGCTCAGGATATGCGCTTTGATGTGCCTGTTGTCGGCACCCCGACCATCCAAGTGATGATCGAGGCGGGAGCAACTTGCCTTTCCGTAACTGCCGGCAAGACACTTATCTTCGGCCGCGAAGAGATGCTTGCACTCGCTAACAAACACAAGATCGCGGTCATAGGCTCACCGATGCGGCGATCGGAAACAATTTCACCCGTTTTCTCGTAACAATGGAACAAGCAAGTGCTTTGAATGTGCAGAGTTGACCGAACTCTGTGCTGTAAACGTCTTATTTTGGAGAAATGATGAATAAACGAATACTTTCCCTTCTTACCGCTGCTCTTTTCGCGGCTCAGGTAGCTTTTGCACAGGCTCCGGCCAAGCCGATCAAGATCACGCCTGCCGAACGTCAGGCAGTATCCGCTATCACGGCAAAGCAGCTTAGCGATTATCTCTATTTCGTCGCATCAGACGAAATGGAAGGCCGCGACACGCCTTCGCGAGGCCTGGATACGACCGCTAAATTCATCGGTATGAATTTGTCGCGTTGGGGCTTTAAGCCGGCGGGCGATAACGGCACATATTACCAGAAGATCGCTCTTCGATATGAGCAGGCCGATCCGGACCGCAACAGCTTAAAGGTCGGCGATACAACCTATAAGTTCAATACCGATTACTTTAAACTTTCGGGTAACGGTTCGGTTTCGGGGCCGCTCGTATTCGGCGGCGAAGGCTGGCTGGTTAAGTCCAAAGGGATGGAACCATACAAGAATATGGACCTGACGGGTAAGATCGTCATCCTTATGTCAAAAGCACCGCCGCGCGGAGCGGGCGGCATGGCACTTCCTCCGGGTGTTACACAGGCTGACCTCACCGGGACGAAAGGTGTGGATTGGGCCGATCCTGTTACCTATGCCAAGTCAAAGGGTGCAAAGGCTGTCATAAATATCGCGGGGCCGCAATTGGCCGCTTTCTGGCCGCAGATCAAGGGCTTCTTCGGCAGGCCGCGCGTCTCACCCGAGAAACTGGAAAAAGCCGCGGCTAACCCTGATATCCCGGCCCTTCTGCTATCGCATCAGGCGGGTGAAGCGATCGTCGGCAAAGACAAGCTTGAGGCCGGGAACGCTTTCGAACTCGACAAGACAGCCGCGATCGAGGCCGAATCAAAGGTCGAAACGAAATGGACGCAGAATGTCGTCGCACTTTGGGAAGGCAGCGACCCTGTACTCAAGAAGGAAATGGTCGCGATCGGGGCGCATTACGATCACGACGGGATCAGGCCTGACGCACCGGGGCCGGACAAGATCTGGAACGGAGCCGATGATGACGGCTCGGGAACCGTAGCGGTGCTCTCGATCGCCGAAGCTCTTGCAAAGTCGTCTGTAAAACCAAAGCGTTCGATCCTTTTCGTATGGCATTGCGGCGAAGAGAAAGGCCTTTGGGGCAGCGAATACTTCAATAAGTTCCCGACGGTGGATATCAAGGAGGTCGTCGCACAGCTCAATATCGATATGATCGGCCGCAGCAAGCCTGAGGGCGACACCGACCCGAAAGATAAAGAACTCTCTGATGCTAATACGATCTATGTGATCGGCAAGGATATGATGAGTTCGACGCTGGGCAGCGTGGTAAGCGGCGTTAACGCAGGTTACCTTAAAATGAATTACGACACGCGTTACGACGACCCGAAGGACCCGAATCGCTTTTTCTTCCGGTCAGATCACTTCAACTACGCACAGAACGGTATTCCGGTCACATTTTGGTTTGACGGCATCCACGTTGATTATCATCAGGCAAGCGACACAGCAGATAAGATCGATTATCAGAAGATGGAAAAGGTTACACGCACCATTATGCTGACGCTCTTTAAGATCGCTGATCTTAAGACACGACCGGCCGTTGATAAAGAACTTCCGGCGGAACTAAAGCGTTAGGATCTGTTTCGCCCTACCGAAAAGGTGCTGCCGAATAGCTCGGCGGCACCTTTTTTTAGCCTTCTTTGGATGATTGGAGTATCCGATACGCCTCAGACCGCGAAATACCGAACTCCTTGGCGGCTTTCTTTATCGCAGCTTTATGGTCGATGCCTTCAGATTCAATTTCGCGGATACGATCGGGAATAGCTGTTGCCTTTGTTAGCACCCGTACGGCGTTTATCGAGCCGCGTTCGATCAAGAGTACGATCTCGCCCTTAACGTCCGCTGCAGAATACCTTTCCGCAAGCTCGGATAAACACCCGCGAACGAATTCTTCGTGCAGCTTCGTAAGTTCGCGCGCAACGACGGCCCGCCGGTCGCCAAGCACCTCGTAACAATCAGCAAGCGAACGCCCGAGCCGATGCGGTGTCTCATATAATGCAAGCGTCGCCGGGACCGCTGCTATTTCGGCAAGCCGGTTGCGCCTTTCGCCTTTCTTTGACGGCAAAAAGCCGCCGAAGAACAATGAATCGGTCGCAAGGCCTGCCGCCGCGGCAGCCGCAACGAAAGCTGCCGGCCCCGGTACCGGAACTACCTTGATGCCTGCCTCGGAAGCGCGAGCTACGATGCGGAGGCCCGGATCGCAAACGCCGGGCATGCCCGCATCCGAGACAACAGCAACCGAGCGGCCTTTCAGTAGTTCATCAAGCAGCCGTTCAGCCTGTTCGTGCTCGTTGTGTTCGTGATAACTGACGGTTCTGTTCGAGATCCGGAAATGATTGAGCAGCTTCTGCGTGTGCCGTGTATCTTCACATGCGATCAGATCGACAGAGCGCAGAACTTCAACGCCGCGAAAGGTCATATCCTGCAGGTTACCGATCGGCGTCGCAACAATGTAAAGGGTACCGGCAGCCATTATCGGCTCAATTATTACAGAAAAAGCCCGCGACTTCGATGCCGCGGGCTTGAAAGGGCTTCTCTTCCCTTGTTTTGTCGTCAGAACGGCTTATGACCTAGAAGGGCCACCAGCTCGGCAGGTTTATTCTGCCGTTGCCGCGCCCGTTGCCGCGCCCGTTGCCCCATGCGCCGTTGCGGCCATTGTTGTAGTTGATGCCATAGGTGTTCGCTATCACGCGAAGGTCATTCTCGATAGCATACCAATCGTTCATCATGTAGCCGATATTGCGGTTCCCGCGAAGCTCGCGGCTGATAAGCGAACCGTAGTTCACCACGTTCACTGCCTCATTGCGGCTTCTGTTCAGATCGCGTCCGCGGTCGGCCTTATCTTCGAGCTTGTCAGCGGCCTTTCGGAAGTCCTTTACAAGACGCTGAAAGTCCTTTGTGCTGTAGTAGCCGTAGCTGTCCTTGTTGCGATTGACATTACGCTCAAAGTCACGCGAACGATCCTTAAGGTCACGGATGGCGCCGTAAGCGTTGTTATAGTAGCCGTTATTCCCATAGCCGCCGTTACCACCATAACCGCCGTAGCCACCATAACCGCCGTATCCGCCGTTTCCTCCGTATCCGCCATACTGAGCCGAAGCAATGGCCGGCAATCCTATAATTGCTAATGCAAATGCTGCTACCGACAAGATATATTTGATGTTTTTCATTGTGCTCTCCCGAACCGATAATTTCTAGGCAATGATTTGGCCATTGCGAAAATACTAAAGAGCAAAGAGCGTGCCACAGAGAGGGCTGCCTGCACATAAACTCGTAACCCATTGATACAACAGGATTTATAGAGCCAGCCGCAAGGAACAACGGATCGAGCGGCAAGGAATTGCCGTGTTCCAAAACGTAGGCTGAATATGCGAGATGGTCAGTTGCCCGCCACGGCTTTTGAATGGGCGGCCCGAACGGCATTTGCGGCGCAGATACGTCCGCCGGTTCCGACCTTACCTTTGAGACTGTCGAGCTTATCGGCCGAATCCAACAGCCTTGATCGAAGGTCTGCCATCGATACCTTCGGCTCCTGTGCCGCGATCAATGCGGCAACGCCGGAAACATAGGGCGTTGCCATCGACGTGCCGGACAATTCACGATATGAGCTGCCGAGCCAAGTCGAAAGAACGGCCTTGCCAGGTGCGGCAACATCGACGCTCTTGACTCCGAAATTGGAGAAGGAAGCGAGTTTGTCGGTGTTGTCCACCGCAGCAACACTAACGACGTTCGGCAGTTTGTAGTTAGACGGGTAATGAGGACCAGTGTCGTTATCAGTGCCGTTATTGCCGGCCGCTGCAATAAAAAGGATGCCCGCATCGCCGGCCGCACGGATCGTATCTTCGAGGGCCTTCGAGTAAATCTGCGAGCCCCAACTCGCACTGATGACCCGAATGTTGACCCCGTCCTTCTTACGTTCGATCGCGTAGTTTATCGCCGCGATCGCATCCTCAGTAGTGCCGCCGCCGTTCCTTCCGAGGAATTTCAGCGGCATGATCTTTACATTCCAGTTGACGCCCGTAATGCCCAGACCGTTGTTACCTTCGGCCCCAATAATGCCCGCACAATGCGTACCATGGCCGTTATCATCGGAAGGATCGTCATTCAGGTCAACGCCGTTGAAGCCGCGCAGATCGTCGAGCTCGCCTAGCTCGGCATCGCTGTATGCCGCAAGATCATCAGGCCGCGTCCAGATATTATTCTTAAGGTCTTCGTGATCCAGTTCAACACCGCTGTCGAGAACGGCAACCACGACTTCACTGCTGCCGGTCGTCGTTTGCCATGCGGCGACAGCATCGATATCGGCTCGTGCCGTACCGCCCGCGGCACCCTGATTATTCAATGCCCACTGCTTTGCGAACAGCGGATCGTTCGGCACCTTCTCATCGGATCGAAAGACCGAGGCTGCCGAACGCGGCGAAATATCGTTGTTTTTTTCGATTGGGTCGTCCAGTTGTATGCGATAGTTCGGTTCCGCGTATTCCACATCGTTCATCGATGCATATTGGTGCACTACGAACTGAGGATCGGCGTCATCAAGATCGTCTATCACGGCAAGGCCGCCGACCGATTCGATCTCATCTACTACTTGATCGTTGCTGGCAGCCGCGATCGAACGCATCCTATCGAGGCTGACGTCAGGCTTGAAACGCACAAGGACCTCGGGCGGACGCTTGAGCGGGCCGACAGATCGGTGTTCCTCAGGAATAGCAACATCGGCCGAGAGCGATGAACGCCATCGTTCAAGCCCGCCCAGAACGGCAGCGAACGTAACAAGAATCGCCGCGATGCCGAAATGCACCCAAAAATTACTCCGATCCATATCTCTAGCCTACAATATGATTCTTGCCGGCGCCGCCGCATGCACGCAGTTGCTGGGCATCCGCTCGATAAAGGTACGCGGCATCCTCAACGCTAAGTTCGATCTCCCAGCCTTCGCAGATCACCGAGGCTGAGATCTCGCCTTCGACAGGTGCGCCAAGCGCGGCATCGGGAAACTCCTTATCACAGATCTGCGTAACCTTAACGTCGCCTTCATCAACGCCGAGGCGCTTTGCCAGATCGTCGATCGCAGCATAAACGGCACTTTCTTTAGTAAAGCTCATAACCGTTACCTACGTCTTCTGCTCGCGAAATGTTCGTCTGATCGTAAGATTTCTTGCGATCTCAACGATCGCCGGTACGATAAAGGTCGCACACGCGGCGCCGAGTATCATTCCCGTAACGAACCGTGAGGTAAAAGTGTTAGCCCAGACGCCGAAGATAGTGAGCGCCCAATCCACTCCGATCGGAATCACCGACAGGGCAAGCCAAATACGCGAAATCGGCTCGATATCGTCTATCTTCCGCCAGAGCGGATAAATCGCAAAACCGGCAAATATACCAAAGTAAACGCCGAAACAGCGCGAGCAAACACCGAATTGTTCACCCTCGATATGAAAAGATCTGTCAGGAATCTGATGGCACAAATAGCTAAAAAAATGATAAAGCGGTGCCGAGATCTGTGTGAAGCCGTTCGCCTTGGCGAGAGGTGCGAGCAGGATCAGTAACACCCAAACGAGAACGACCGCACCTCCGATGAGCCAGACCTTGAATGCTTGACGGCGAAATCGCTCGGCAAGGGGCACCGGTATGTAATTTTGTCGGGCTTGTATCGGCACTTTACTACTATTTCGACGCCCGAAGCTGCTGTTTCGGATCGTCCTCCGCAAGGCCGAGCCGCTTTTCAGCTTCGAGAATATGCGCGGTCGTCTGAAGTACCGTATCAGGATTGAGCGAGATCGAATTTATACCCTTTTCGACCAAAAATTCGGCGAATTCGGGATAATCCGACGGTGCCTGGCCGCAAATACCGATCTTTTTGCCGTTACGCTGAGCGGCTTCGATCGCCATTGCGACCATCTTCTCGACGGCGCCGTTCCGCTCGTCAAAAAGATGCGCGACCATCTCGCTGTCGCGGTCAAGGCCGAGCGCAAGCTGTGTCAGGTCGTTCGAGCCGATCGAATAACCGTCAAAGACCTTTAGGAATTCGTCAGCGAACACAACATTCGCCGGCAGCTCGCACATCGCGTAGATCTCGAGGTCGTTCTCGCCCTGTTTAAGGCCGTGTTCCGCCATGAGGTCGATGACCTTTTGGCCTTCTTCGACCGTTCGGCAGAATGGGATCATCGGTTTGATGTTCACAAGCCCCATATCTTCACGGGCGCGTAAAAGTGCAAGGCACTCAAGCCTGAAACCGGCCCTATAGCGATCATCGTAATATCGTGACGCACCGCGAAAGCCGATCATCGGATTCTCTTCCTCCGGCTCGAACTCCTTACCGCCAATGAGCATCGCGTACTCATTTGATTTGAAGTCCGACATACGCACTATCACCGGCTTCGGATAGAACGCGGCGGCGATCCGGCCTACACCCTCGGCAAGTTTGCGGACAAAGAATTCCTTTGGGTCATCTTCGCCGATCCTGCGCGAGATCGTTTCGATATCAGCCGGCTTTTTGAGCGAGGGATAGTTCACCAGCGCCATCGGATGTATGCCGATGTGGTTGTTGATGATGAATTCGAGCCGAGCAAGCCCGACACCGTCATTCGGAAAGCGGGCGGCATCGAACGCGCGATCCGGATCGCCGACATTCATCATTATTTGAGTTTTCGGGCGATCCTTTTGCGAGATCTTCTGTTTTTCGACCTTGAAATCGATCTTTCCGTAATAGATATTTCCGCGTTCGCCCTCCGCGCATGAGACCGTGACCGGAGCACCGTTCTTTATCTTCTCAGTGCCGTCGGTCGTTCCGACGACACACGGAATGCCGAGTTCACGGCTGATGATCGCGCTGTGGCAAGTACGGCCGCCGCGATCGGTAACGATCGCCGAAGCACGTTTCATGATCGGTTCCCATGCGGGATCGGTCATCGAAGTTACAAGTATCTCGCCTTCCTTGAAAGTATTCAGTTTCGACGGATCGAGCAGAACGTGTGCAGTGCCGTGCCCGATCTTTTCGCCGACAGCAACGCCGGTCGCCAGCGGTGCCCCATGCGTTCCGGTCAGCTTATACGTCTCGATGAAGTTGGTTTCCTTGCGGGCATGAACGGTTTCAGGCCGTGCTTGCAGTATAAAAAGTTCGCCCGTGATGCCGTCCTTTGCCCACTCAATATCCATCGGCTGGCTGCGGCCCGCAAGCTTCGAGTAATGATCCTCGATCGCACAAGCCCACGTCGCAAGCTGGAGAACCTCAAAGCCGGCCAGGCAGAAGCGGTTCCTCTGCGTCTCGACGACGTCCCGCACCTTCGTGCCGATACCGTCGTCGTTAAAGACCATCTTGACCTCCTTGATGCCGAGTTTCCGGGTTACGATCGGGCGGAACCCGAGCTTTAGGGTCGGCTTATAGACGATCCATTCATCCGGCGTCGCCATTCCCTGCACGACCGCCTCGCCTAACCCCCACGCGCCGTTGATAACGACAGCGTCGCGGAAGCCGCTCTCTGTATCGAGCGTGAACATAACGCCCGAACAGGCCGTATCTGATCGAACCATCGGCTGCACACCGATCGAGAGAGCAACATCGAAATGGTCGAAGCCCTTCGCCGTACGATATGAGATCGCTCGATCTGTCCAAAGCGATGCATAGCACTCATGGCAGGCCGCAATGAGCTGAGCTTCGCCGCGGACATTGAGGAGTGTATCCTGCTGGCCGGCAAAACTCGCATCCGGAAGGTCCTCGGCCGTAGCCGACGAACGAACCGCAACCTCGAACGTGCGCTTGCCTATCCGCTCACCGAGGCGTCGATTCGCCTCGAGGATCGCCATTTCGATCTGCTCTGGAAAGGGAGTTTCGAGCATCAGGCGGCGCGCCTCGCTGCCGACGCGGGCGAGCGCATCGAGATCGTTGACATCAAGGTCTTTCAAAAGGCTCTTGAGCCGATCGCGAAGCCCGTCGGTCTCAAGAAGAAGTTCGTACGCATGGCTCGTCGTTGAATAGCCATCGACCGCACGCACGCCCTGCTGCGTCAATTCACGAAATAGTTCGCCGAGGCTTGCGCATTTTCCGCCGACGAGTGCGACATCATTTGCACTGACATCGCTGAGATCGAGTACGTATGGGTTGGTTTCGCTCATCGTTAGTAAGTCCTATGCAAAGATGTTGACCTCGGCGTTACTTAAGTATCTGACACAAAATTTCAGAAACGGATAACGGCATCGGGGCCGCCTTCGACATGGACGGTATCGACAAAGCGTATGCTCTTCGATTCGGTCGTCATAACGACGCTGTGCGTACGTTTGCCTGCGCCGAAAAATCGCACACCGCGAAGTAGAGAACCGTCGGTTACACCCGTTGCGGCAAAGATGATCTTCTTGCCGGGAGCAAGGTCGTTAGTGTCATAGATCTTTTCCGCATCATTGATGCCCATTTCCCTAAGTCGATTCATTACTTCACTTACCGGCGGAACCTTTGACTTGTCAACGCCCAGACGATCAGGATCAAAGACCAGCTTCGCTTGTATCTCACCATTCAAACATTTGATCGCGGCGGCCGTAAGCACACCTTCCGGTGCGCCGCCGATGCCCATAAGCGCGTGGATATTGGTTCCCGCGACCGCTGCCGATATGCCGGCCGAAAGGTCGCCGTCCGAGATCAGACGGATGCGGGCGCCTGCTTCACGCACGGCATCGACAAGGGCTTTGTGACGCGAACGGTCGAGGCAGATAACGGTCAGGTCATCTATATCACGGCCCAAACGCCGAGCGATATTCTTTAGATTATCCGCCACCGGAGCATCGATATCGACCACGCCGCGGCACGAAGGCCCTACGACGATCTTGTCCATATAAATATCAGGAGCGTTAAGGAGTCCGCCGTGTTCGGCCGCCGCGAGTACGGCAATTGCGTTGTTCGCACCCAACGCACAAAGATTTGTGCCTTCGAGCGGATCGACCGCGATATCGACTTCCGGAAACTCCGCCCTCGATTCTTCCGAAAATGCGCCGCCGCCGACCTCTTCGCCGATATAGAGCATCGGTGCCTCATCGCGCTCGCCTTCGCCGATGACGATGCGTCCGCGCATCGGCACCGTATCCATGACCTCACGCATTGCTTCGACAGCAACATGATCGGAGTATTTGCGGTCGCCCTGGCCCATGGTTCTCGCCGAGGCGATCGCCGCGGCTTCGGTTACACGTAAAAAATCAAGCGACAGTTCGCGTTCTGCTTTATTGGGTTTCATAGTGCTCCTGTAGGAAACGGTATTTTTGTAGGTGAATCACGTTATACGTGGCATTTTACCACTTATTAGGCGTGATTTGACAAGCTATCTTCAGCGTATTACGTTTGAATTTGACGCAAATAGTGCATTCACTAAGGAGTCGATGATCCATGACGTACATTGTTGCCGAACCGTGTGTTAGCTGTAAGTACACCGATTGTGCGGCCGTTTGTCCGGTTGAAGCTTTTCACGAACTGTCAGACCGTTTATTGATTAACCCCGACAACTGCATCGATTGCGATGCTTGCCTGCCGGAGTGCCCTGTTGAGGCGATCTTCTCCGACATGTCGATCCCGGAAGAATATATGGAATGGCTCGACATCAATAAAGACGCTGAGAATTATCCGGTTATCAGTGTGAAACAACCTGCACTCTATGCCGAAGGCTGTAAAGGACAGCCTGAATAGGATCTGACACCTGTGCATTTCGCTAAATGAAAGCGGCCTTCGGGCCGCTTTCTTGCATTCGCCGCCGAGAAAAAAACCCTTACATCCCGCTGCCAAATTTGTTTATAATCATAATGGCGGCGTCGCGGTTCTTCATAAGAGCCGGGCGACGCGTATGATGGCAGGCTTGTAAGACCCGCGCGGGCACACGGGAAAATCGGCGACATTCAGCTTTTACTACCGGCGACCAGAATTTGCCTAGAGGTTTGTGTATGTTCGATAACGCACCTGAGCGAATGGGTATGAAATCTGATCTTGGCACCGCAAAAAAGGCCAAGATACTTGTCCTGTTCGGCACACGGCCCGAGGTCATCAAATTCGCGCCCGTGATAGATGAGCTTAAAAATAAGGGCTTTGAGACTCTCGTCGTCTCCTCCAGCCAGCATAAACACCTGCTCAAACCCTTCCTGGACCTGCTGAAGGTCAACGTAGACCTCGACCTTGACGTGATGCGTAAAGATCAGACACCAAATGATGTTTGCTCGCGCGTGATCGCAAAACTCGATCGGGTGCTTGCCGATGAGCGGCCTGATCTTTTACTGGTCCAAGGCGATACTACAACGACGCTTGCCGGTGCTCTGGCAGCATTCAACCGCCGTATTCCGGTTGGGCATATCGAGGCAGGGCTTCGGTCCGGCGATCTGCTAAGCCCGTTTCCGGAGGAAGCGAATCGGCGGCTCGTTACGCAAGTGGCGTCGCTGCATTTTGCTGCTACTGAAAAGAACCGCCGTAATCTGACACGCGAAGGCGTTCCGAGCGAAAAGATATTCGTTACCGGCAATCCTGTGGTCGATGCGCTTCGATCAATGCTGAAGAACCTTAAGCCGTCGGATAAAGTATCAACTCTTATTGATGACACCGCCGGCAAGAAACGGCTGCTCCTCACCACACATCGAAGAGAGAGCTTCGGGTCTGCAATGACCGAGAATTTGCGGACAATTCGCGACTTCATCGCCAAGCACGGTGACACTTGCCTTCTTTTCCCGGTGCATCCGAACCCGAACGTCAAAGGCCTTGCCGAAGAGATCCTCCGCTCGCAGGAGCGTGTGTATTTGCTGGAGCCTCTGGATTATTCGGACTTTCTTTCGCTGATGAAACGATCGTGGCTCATTTTGTCGGATTCGGGCGGCGTGCAGGAAGAAGCGCCTTCGCTCGGCAAACCCCTTCTTGTGCTGCGTGAGAACACCGAACGTCCGGAAGGCCTGCGTGCCGGCGTCTCAAAACTGGTCGGGGATCGTCCTTCAGCACTTCGACGGCTGCTCGAAGAGAATTATTCTGTTGACACGTGGATCCGATCGGTAAAAGAGGTCGCAAATCCGTTTGGCGACGGCAAGGCCGCAACCCGCATCGTTCGCGTAATCGAACAGAAATTCGGTGCTGCCAACGCGCGTCATAAAGCTGCGCTCAATGCCTGCCCATAGGCCAGAGATAAGTGTTATCAAACGAACGAAAAACCCGCCATTTGCTGACCATTCTGGTCGAAGACTATTTTCACGTCGGCGCGTTCGAGAACCTTATCCATCAGCGTAATTGGTCGAATTTTGAGCCGCGTTACGAGCGTAATACACTGAAAACACTTGACCTGCTCGATGAATTCGGCACGACCGCGACCTTCTTCGTCCTGGGATGGATAGCCGAGCAGAATCCGCCGCTTATACGCGAGATCGTGCGGCGCGGACACGAAGTAGCGAGCCGCGGCTTTTATCATCGAAGCCTGAAAAATCTTACCGACGAAGAATTCCGCACCGATCTTCGGCGTACGGCCAAAGCCATAACCGACGCTTGCGGTCAGAAGGTGATCGGTTACAGAAGTGCGGAAAAGCTCGCCTACGGCAACAAAGAATGGCTCTTTAACGTTCTTGCCGAGGAAGGTTACGTCTATGATGCATCTTTTCTTCCACGGCGAAACACCCGCAAAGATCGGCGCTTTGCCCACCAAGTACACGTTGAGGGCCGCGCGGTCTGGGAGTTTCCGTATTCAACGCACGATATCGGCCTTGGCCTCTTCCCGATCTCCGGAGGGAATTATTTCCGCCAGATACCTTATACGCTGATGCGAAAGGCCGTAGGAAGTTGGGAAAAGCACACTGAGCAGCCGTTCATCTCCTACTTTCACGTGTGGGAACTCGACCCCGAGCAGCCACGCATCTCGGCAGCGTCCAAGTACAACCGTATCCGTCATTACAGAAAGCTCGATAAGATGGAGTGGATACTTCGTGAGAACCTAGCCTTGTATGATTGCGTGAGCATCGCGCAGCATCTCGATATGACGGCGGCGATCCGAGAGGATATACCGGAACACGCCGCCGGGCCCGTGCGTGCGGCAGCAGCGAGCCGGCCCATTCGGCAAACGCCTTCGTGGGCGGCTGTCCCGGTATCCGTCGTGATACCGTGCTATAACGAGGAAGAGGCTCTGCCCTATCTGGCAAATACGCTCGACAGTGTCAGCGAAAAGCTCAGGTCTTGCGGCTACGATCCGAATTTCATATTCGTCGATGACCGGAGCACCGACAACACGTACGCCCGTTTGAATGAGCTTTTCGCGTCAAAGCATGGATTCCGCATCGTGCGGCACGAGCAGAATCAAGGCGTAGCGGCGGGTATCATGACCGGCATTCGTGAGGCAAAGACCGAAATGGTCGCCTCTATGGACTGCGATTGTACATACGACCCGCACGAGCTTGCGAATATGCTTCCGCTGCTCGCCGACGGAGTCGATATGGTAACCGCATCACCGTACCACAAGGACGGAAGCGTCAGGAACGTGCCCGGATGGCGTCTGTTCCTGTCACGCGGGGCATCCTTCCTTTACCGGCGCGTACTCAATGCAAAGCTTGATACCTATACGAGCTGTTTCCGCGTATATCGACGAGAATCGATGCTTGGGCTTAAAATAAAGGAGCCCGGTTTTCTGGGCGTTGCTGAGATGCTTGGAAGGCTTGATCTGGCCGGCGGAAAGATCGTTGAATTTCCTGCGGTTCTCGAAGTGAGGCTCTTCGGGATCTCAAAAATGAAGACCGCAAGGACCGTGTTGGGGCACCTGCAGCTTCTTACATCGCTTGCCGGCTCGCGCCGCTTTAGGAATTCCGGCCCGATTAGATCTTCTATTCCCGTAGAAGAGAAGCCGCGATGATCCGCGACTCGTGAAACCTCGGAAATTTAAGGCCTTTTCTTCGATAACGCAAAACGGGCGGCCACGCGCCGCCCGATCGCGAACCTTGATCTGATCCAATTAGAGATAAACACGTATGACACCTGTTGCCACTACCGAAAAACTGATGACACTGCCGTCCGATCAGGACGCAAGCGGGCGAACCTTTGATGAAAAGGAGATCGCTTATGTTACCGAAGCCCTTCGCTCCGGCACCTTGACCACTACTAAAGGAAAGTTCGGCAAGGCTCTGGAAAAGGCATTTGCCGAGAAATTCGGCGTAAAATACGCCTATGCCTGCACGTCCGGTTCGGCAGCTATCCATATCGCCGTCGCTACGGTCAACCCAGATCCGGGCGATGAGATCATAACGACCTCGATAACGGACATGGGAGCCTTGACGCCGCTTATGTACCGCGGAGCGATCCCTGTGTTCGCCGAGGTCGATCCGAAGACGCTGAACGTTACCGCAGAAACGATCAAGGCGAAGATCTCGGAACGCACCAAGGCGATCATAGTCACGCATCTTTTCGGAAACCCATGCGAAATGGGCCCGATAATGGAGCTTGCAAGGGAATGCGGACTGCCCGTAATTGAAGATTCAGCCCAAACATTCCTTGCGGAACAGGACGGCAAATTTGCCGGAACGATAGGCGACATCGGTTGTTTCTCGTTGCAGCAGGGCAAGCACATGACCACAGGCGAAGGCGGCATGGTCGTAACCAACGATGAAAAGCTCGCCCGTCACATGTTCCTTTATATCAACAAGGCTTGGGGCTACGGTGACGCAGATCCCGATCATTACTTCATGGCATTGAATTACAGGATGAGCGAGCTGCAGGCCGCCGTCGCTCTCGGCCAACTCGAAAAGCTGAGCGAATGCGTCGCAAACCGCCAAAACACGGCAGCGATGCTGACCGAACTGCTGCAAGGCCTTGACGGTATAGAAACACCGGCAGCCGCCGCTGATTCGACGCACGTATATTGGAAGTATTGTCTTACGATCGATGATTCAAAGATCGAAGGCGGCTCACCGGCACTTGCGGCTCTGCTGAAAGAAAAGAACATCTTCTCGGCACCGCGTTATATCGTCAAACCGGCGTTCATGTGCCGGGTGTTCCAGGAAAAGAACACGCTCGGCGGCTCGCAATTCCCTTTTAACCTGGCCCGCGAAGGTGCGGCAGACTACAAAATGGAAAGCTATCCGCTGACCGCGAAAGCCCTTCACGATGTCCTTGTGCTGCCGTGGAACGAAAAATATACCGAAGAGCATGTGCGTTATATCGCGGACAACGTCCGCGTTGCCGCAGCTAAGCTCAGGAAATAGAGGATTTACCGCAGAGGGCACAGGAAGGTCAGAGCCGCAAGAACTCTTCTCCCCTCAATGCCCTCTGTGAACGCCGTTGCAAAAATGATGAACAAACTCAAATTTGGATTAGTAGGGGCCGGCGGTATCGCACAGGCATACGCTCAGGCATTCAACGAGAGCGGCTGCTGCAACCTTGCCGCCGTATCAGATGTAAGGCCTGAAGCCGCCGCCGCACTTGCCGAGATCGTCGGCGCTAAGACATACAGCTCTTATCAGGAGCTCGCAGATCTTTCGCCCGATGCCGTGATCGTCGCAACGCCGCCGTCAACGCACGCCGAGATAGCCTGTTTCTTTTTGGAACGCGGCATTTCTGTGCTGTGCGAAAAGCCGCTGACCACAAATATTGCCGATGCCGAAAAGATGATCGCAACGGCGGAAAAAGCCGGTGTGCAATTCACGATGGCATCGAAATTCCGCTACTCGGCCGATGTGATCAAGGCAAAGAGCCTGCTTGCAAGCGGTATTCTCGGCGACGTGCTTCAGTTCGAGAACGCATTCACTGCAAAGGTCGATATGTCCAAGCGATGGAACTCCGACGAGGCCGTCTCCGGCGGCGGCGTGCTGATCGACAACGGCACGCACAGCGTTGATATAATCCGATACTTTCTCGGCTGTGTAGATTCAGTGCTCGTGGTTGACGCAGGCGGTACACAGGGGCTAACGGTTGATGAGAATGTAAAGATGTTCGCAAAGACCAAGAGCGGCGTAACGGCAAGTGTTGACCTTACATGGGGCATCAACAAGGAGTTACCTTATTTTATAAGCATTTACGGTACTAACGGCACGATCCACATCGGCTGGCGTGAGTCAAAATATAAGCTGAACTCATCGCCCGATTGGGTCGTTTTCGGCAACGGATATGATAAGGTCGCTTCGTTCAAAGGCAAGATCGAGAACTTTGCAAATTCGCTCCGCGGCAGTGAAGAGCTGCTCATCAAGCCGGCTGACGCCCTCGCATCCGTGCAGGTGATCGACGCCGCATACCGGTCGATGCGGCAGAACCTTTGGCAGCCTGTTGTTGAAAAAGCACAGACGGCAAGTTAGGACGGTATAAATGAAGCGAATACACCCGACTGCGATCATTGAAGAAGACGTTGCCATCGGCGACGGCACGAGCGTTTGGGACAATGTCCACATTCGCCATGGCGCGAGCATCGGCGAGGAGTGCATCGTAGGCGAAAAGAGCTATATCGCTTATGACGTAAAGGTCGGCAACCGCGTCAAGATCAACGCGATGGTGTACATCTGTGCGGCGGTAACGATCGAGGACGGCGTGATGATCTCAGCCTCGACGACATTTACGAACGACCGCTTTCCGCGTGCAACATTTCCTGATCTCAAAACGCTTCGTCCTTCAGAACCCGACGAACACACGCTGCCGACGCTCGTTCGCGAAGGCGCGACGATCGGCGCCGGCTGCGTTATCGGCAACGATCTTGAGATAGGACGCTGGGCAATGGTCGGTATGGGCTCCATCGTTACAAAGAGCATTCCGGATTTTCACCTCGCGCTCGGCTCGCCGGCCCGCTCGGTCGGTGCCGTGTGCAAGTGCGGCCTCCTATTTCATCGGTTCGCCGATGGCGAAAGTGGCGATTTTACATGCGAGTGCGGGCTGCGTTATACGATCAGCGGCCGCCTTGTGCGGGAAGCTGCCGAGCGTTTGCTGTATCCTGAAGATATGTCCGGCGCGGCCGCTTGATCGCTTCTCGCGGGGCATACACATTTGTGAAAAATGATCCGAAAAATATTGCGGTCGTCGGCTCGGGCTTCCTTGGCCTGACGCTCGCTCTGCGCCTGTCAAAGCTCGGCCATAACGTGACCGTATATGAGGCGTCGGACGAGATCGGCGGGCTTGCTGCCGCATGGAAGATCGGGGACTACATCTGGGATAAGCACTATCACGTAACGCTCGGTTCTGACAGCTATACACGCAAGATCGTTGAAGAGATCGGCCTTGGTGACGAATTTCGCTGGGTCGAGACAAAGACGGGCTTCTATACTGACGGTAAACTCTACTCCATGTCGGACAGCCTGGAATTCCTGCGATTCCCTCCGCTCGGCCTTGTCGGTAAAGCCCGGCTCGGCAGGACCATCCTAAAGGCGTCACGCATAAAGGATTGGAAAAAGCTTGAGCGGATCGGTGTCGAAGAGTGGCTTGTAAAACTCTCGGGTCGCAAGACGTTTGAAAAGATCTGGAAGCCGCTGCTTATCGCAAAACTCGGCGATGCTTATAAAGAGACGTCTGCGGCATTCATCTGGGCGACGATCCAACGGATGTATGCGGCACGCAACTCGGGTATGAAAAAAGAGATGTTCGGCTACGTTCGCGGCGGCTACGCGCGGGTACTCGAATGCTTCGGCGAGCATTTGACCGACTTCGGTGTCGATATCCGTTTGAACAGCCCGGCAAAAGAGATCGAGAGGCTAAAGGCCGGCAAACTCCGTGTGCATACCCATGAAAAACGCCGTCGCACCGATCCGCCGGCAAGGAGATACAATAACAAGACAAAATATGCCGCGGTGAACACAGGAGCATCGGTCGCCGCAGGCTTTTCGGGCGGATTCTTGTCAGAGCCCGCGCCTGCGGGCTATCGAAGGATCGCGAGCGAGGTGGATATCTACGACAAGGTGATCCTGACCTGTCCGTCGAATGTCGCGGCGCGGCTGCTGCCCGATCTGAGCGGATCGGAACGTTCCGCTCTTGAGAATATTCGTTACCAGGGCATCGTCTGTGCTTCGGTACTCACGAAATGCTCGCTCTCGAATCATTATGTAACGAATATCACAGATGAAGCGCCGTTCACAGGCATAATCGAGATGACCGCCCTTGTCGATAAACGTGATTTCGGCCGTAATGCTCTGATCTATTTGCCGAAATACGTTTCGTCGGACAGCGAACTCTTTGACAGGACGGATGATGAGATCAGGGAGCTTTTCCTCAGCGCTTTGGAAAAGATGTATCGGCACTTCAGGCAAAAGGACGTTCTTGCATTCAATGTTTCGCGTGTGCGGCAGGTATTCCCGCTGCCGGTTCTCGGCTATTCGGACAGGCTCGCACCGATGCGGACATCCATTGACGGTGTCTATGTCGTAAATTCATCGCATATAGTCAACGGCACGCTGAACGTGAACGAAACGGTCCAGCTTGCCGAGCGGTTCATCGAAACGGAATTCTTGGGTTAAGCTCATGCGGCGACTGTTTTGACACGCAGAACCGCAGACCTAAATGGTACGCTAAGTATAATGAAGACGAAGGCGAGTCTTTCACTCGATCTCGACAACAAATGGTCGTATATGAAGACCCACGGCGATGTTGGCTGGGATGAGTTCTCGTCGTATCTCGATATTGTCGTACCGCGTGCACTGTCATTCTTCAAACAAAAGGGGCTCACGATCACGTTCTTCATCGTCGGCCAAGATGCGGCTCTTGAGAAGAACCGCGAGGCGATCGCATCGATCTCCGCCGCCGGACACGAGATCGGAAACCACAGCTTCAATCATGAGCCGTGGCTGCATTTATATTCTAAGGATGAACTCGTATCGGAGCTCGAGAGGACAGAAGACGCTCTGAGCGATGTTACCGGCAAGCGTCCGGTCGGATTTCGCGGGCCCGGCTTCAGCCTCAGCCCGACGGTGCTTGAAACTCTTGCGGAACGCGGCTACGAATACGATTGTTCAACTCTGCCGACATACATTGCACCGCTCGCCCGTGCATATTATTTCTTCCGCTCGCCGCAGATGTCCGATGAAGAACGCGAAAAGCGAAAGAAGCTCTTCGGTAAACTTTCTGACGGTTTTCGCCCGCTAAAGCCGCACATCATCGAGGCAGCAGGCCGTGAGATGGTCGAGATACCGGTTACGACATTTCCCGTTGTAAAAACGCCGATCCATCTGAGCTATCTGATCTACCTCTCAACCTTTTCTGCGGTGGCGGCAAAGCTATATTGGCGATCGGCTCTTGCGGCGTGCAAGGCAATGGGCATCGGGCCGTCGCTGCTGCTGCATCCGCTCGATTTGATGAGCGGCGAGGATGTCCCGGAACTTAAGTTCTTTCCGGGAATGAATATGCCGACAACGCGCAAGATCGAGCTTTTTGAAGAGTTTCTCGGCATCTATACTGCAAATTTCGATGTGGTAAATATGCGCGCACATGCTGATGCATTTCGTACATCGTTGAGTGGCGAGGCCGCCGCAAGGACCGTGACCTTATGAAGGTTTTGGAGGCAGATCGTCCGGCAGTGCTTTCCGTTGGCCAAAATCTGAGGGGCCTTTTGATCGAGATGCGGCCGCGCGAGTGGTCGAAGAACCTTCTTGTCTTTTCAGGCGTCATATTTTCGCGTTCGCTCACCGACGTCCACAACCTTTGGATAAGCATCCTCGGCTTCCTAATATTTTGTGCCGCGAGCAGCGGCGTTTACATTTTTAACGATCTTTGCGACCTAAAAGCTGATCGCAGGCATCCGATCAAAAGAAACCGCCCGATCGCATCCGGACAGCTCAGCATTTTGTTTGCGCGCGTCGCAATGGTATTGCTTTTCGGCATTGCGGCATTCGGTTCGCTCGGCCTCGGGCATGGCTTTGCGGCTGTGATCGGCATTTATCTCGCGACGTGTCTTGCATATTCGGCTAAGCTCAAGGATATCGTTATCCTTGACGTCATACTGATCGCCGGCGGCTTCGTCCTGCGGGCGGCGTCAGGCGCCGTTCTGATCAACGTAGAAGTATCGCACTGGTTGCTGATATGTACGTCCATGGTCGCCCTGCTCGTGGGCTTCGGCAAACGCCGCCATGAGCTTGCTCTGCTGAAGGAATCCGCCGAGGGTCACCGCCGAAGCCTTAACGATTATTCGATCGAGTTCCTCGACTCAATAATGGCGATCTGTGCCGGTGCGGCTATCGTGATGTATGCCCTTTATACACGGGCCGATGAAACGATAGCCCGCGTCGGTTCGCAGGGAATGATCGTAACGCTCCCGTTCGTAATCTACGGCGTTTTCCGCTATCTGTTCCTTATTCGTGAACGCCAAGCGGGCGGCGATCCTGTGCAGATCCTTTTTCATGACCGGCCGACGCTGCTGAATCTGCTGCTGTGGATCGCCACCGTCGGCGGTGTTCTTTACTTTCCGAATTTCTTTACCGGCAGATGAACAAGACGACGATAGCTTTCGTCGTGCTTTTTATTCTGGCCGGCGTGTTCCGGACAGCCGATGCCCTGCGTCCGCTCGATCAGGCGTCATGGCGTGAATCCGACATCGGCAGCATCGCACGCAATTTTGTACGCGAAGGAATGGATCCGCTCGAACCTCGGATCGATTGGCGCGGCAGCGGTCCGGGCATCGCCGAGATGGAGTTTCCGGCGTATCCGTTTCTCATCGCGCTTTCGTATGAGATATTCGGCATCCACGATGTCTTGGCTCGACTGTGGTCGCTCGTTTTCTCGCTCGTTACGCTAGTCCTGTTCTTCAAACTTGCAAGCGAATACCTGAGCGGCGCCGCACTGGTGATTGCGACGGCATTCTTTGCGTTCGGCCCGCTGCCGGTCGAGACCGCAACGTCTGCACAGCCCGAGGGGCTGATGATGCTGTTTTACATCGCGGCGGTGCTGTGCTTTACACGCTGGCTTCGCGATGAGAACAGGCGTGATCTTGTGATCGCAGCCGTTGCGACCTCGCTTGCAATTCTTGCCAAGGCGACGGCGGCACACATCGGCCTGCTTTTCGGTATTCTGCTGTTCGAGAAATTTGGATGGACGCTTTTCAGACAGTTACGCATCTGGCTTTTCGGCATTATCGCTCTTTTGCCGGGCGCTGCATGGTATCTCTACTCGAAAAGCCTTTGGCTGACCTATGGCAACTCGCTCGGCGTATCGAACGAGTATCATTGGATCGGCCCCGACTTTTTCACCAACCCATATTTTGTTACCGGCATTCTTCGGAATGAGCTTATTCATGTGTGGTTGTTCGTCGGCATCATCCCGGCAATAGTTGCGGTATTTTACGGCCGGAGAGAGCGATATACACGCGTTGCACTGTACTGGTTCACTTCTGTTTTTATACTTTTCCTTGTTGCCGCGCGTACGACCGCCGACGAATGGGCAAGCTATTATCACGTCTTTAGCGTGGCTCCGGCTGCCCTGCTGTTCGGAGGCGGCATCGACAGCCTTTGGAAGTTCCTTCGCCGTTCTGCCGATACATTCAGTAGCCGCAGGCTTAGCGGCAACCTGCTGAGGTTGAGCTTCGGCCTCGCGATCCTTTTATGTACAGCGATGACATTCGCACTCATCGCTCGCTCCGCGCGTGCCGCCTTTCTTACAAAGCGCCACGCAGACCCTGCGTTCGCATCCGCCGCTGCGATAAAGCCGGCTCTTTCGGGTCAGGGGCTTATATTGGTCTCCGGCGGCAATTGCCGCGATGAGGACGGCTATGCGTTAGCGTACAATGCCTCATATATGTTCTATTGGCTTGATCGCAAAGGCTGGAACATCTGCATCGAACAGCAGTCGATAAGCGGCGTTAAAGAGTACGCGCGTCTCGGTGCCCGATATTTTATTGCGCAGAGTTCCGCGGTCGAACAAGTTCCCGGCTTTGAGGCTCAGCTTGAGAGTACATTTCCAATGGTAATTGAAACGCCGGACTTCATGGTCTTTGACCTTCGATGAGCAGCTATGCCGCAAGCTAAGATCAGCAAAATCTTTATTGCCGCATTGGCAGCGGTTCATCTGTCGATCGTGATACCGATCGTTTTGCAGGTCAACATCTGGGCTGACGAGGCATCAACGCTTTTCACCACAGAACACGGCCTGCGATATGCGCTCGAGACCGCAGCGGCAAATGAACGTCAAGCACCGCTCTACTTCTGGATCCTAAGCGTTTGGCGAACGATAGACGGTTCGATCTTTTGGGCTCATATTTTCTCGATACTTTGCAGCGTAGCCGCGATCCCGTTATTCGCGTCTCTTGCATCGAGGCTCTTCGAACGCCGCACTGCACTTCTGGCCGCCACATTTTTTACGTTCCATCCGTACTTGATATGGGCATCGCTGGAGATACGTGTGTATTCCCTGGTGATACTCATCTCGATCGGACTGATGTGTCTGTTCGCCGGCACCTTTGATAATGAGAGCGACAGCCGTTTCAGGTACATATTCTTTGGCGTCCTGTCTGTCATTGCGCTTTATACGAACTACTACTTGGGCTTCCTTCTTCTCGCCTTTGCCGTATCACTGGCGGCGACGGGGCGATGGCGGCAGCTCGTACGATATTTGATCATCATGTGCGCCGCGGCGGCGGCATTTGCTCCGCTGGTTCTCACCGTGATCGCACAATTCTCAGCGAACGCAGGAGGCATTGCCACGGATCGATCATTGACAGAGGGTCTCCGTAATCTGTGGCATCATTTCGTGACCTTCGCCTTACCGGTCGAGCTATTTCCCAATGATCCCGAGGCCGCCATTCTCGCTGTACGAGCTTGGATCGTAAGGCTTGCCGTCATCGGCACCGCGATCTTTACATTCGTGCATCGGCAGCGTCTCAGCCGACGAACGCTACGATACTTCTCGATCGCCGGCACTCTCCTCCTTTGTTTGCTTGCGGCTTATTTTGCACTCGGAACGATCTATGTCGAGATACGTCACATGGCGGTCGCATACGTGCCGTTGATCGTCGCTATTGCCTCCTTGATCGACGACATAGGCACAGGTGAAAAGGGCATCATTGCAAGGATAACGCCTCCCGCAGCGATGCTGCTCATTGTCGCATCATTCTTAAGCGGCCTTGTCACTCTGTATCCGAATAACACAAAACGAGGTGATTGGGCCCGTGTTGCAGAGTTCATTTCGCAAAATGATGAGCGCGCCCGCCCCATAATAATATTTCCGGTGTATGACGCTCTTGCTTTGCCGTATTACTACAAAGGCAACGATCCGATCCTGCCCGCGGAACGCTTTTTCGATTTTGGATTTGAAGGTACGGGAAGCAGCAATGAGACCGGCGAACACGAGACCGGATATGTGATATCACAGTTTCCTGCCGATGCAGATGAGGTCTGGCTTGTCACCAGCGACAAGTGCAGCGAGACGTCCGCGTGCTCCTTATTGGATAATTTCGTCGAAGCGAACTACACTGTCATTACGGAGCAAGTTCTCTACAAAGAAAAAGTACAACTTTTGAAGCGAAAGCAATGAACGACACTATCGATCACACGACCATCGACAAGCCGGTCACGCGCTGTGCGCACTGCGACCGTGAGGTCGATCACTACAATATCTTCATCTCGCCGTCGGGCGGCAGCCGCGTGATCTGCTGGGAATGCCTCGCCCGCGAGGAGAAAGGCTTTAATGCCGCACGCGGCTACGCACGCCAATCACGTCAAGGCCTCATTCCGAGATAATGGCGATCCGTAAGATCACTGAGTTTCCTGCAGAAGTACTTGGAAAGCTCGGGCAGCCGGTCGAAGCCTTTGACGGTGAGCTCGAAGCTCTTTGTGCCGATATGTTCGAAACGATGTACGCAGCCGAGGGCGTCGGGCTTGCGGCGCCGCAGATCGGCCTTAACTTGCGGCTGTTCGTAATGGACTGCGACGGAATAAAGCTTGTCGCTGCAAATCCTGAGATCGTCGCTTCCAAGGGTGAACAATCAAGCCAGGAAGGCTGCCTTTCGGTCGGCAAAGTTCCTGCAGTCCTCACACGTCCGATGAAGGCTACGCTGCGTGCGCAGGACGTGAACGGCGAGTGGTTCGAGACGGAGGCCGAAGGCTACGCCGCACGCTGCTTTCAGCATGAGACGGATCACTGCAACGGCACCCTGTTTATCGACCGTCTGCCGAAGATGCGCCGCGATATGGTCATTAAACGCTTCAAGAAAGAAAAGAATTGGAAGTGAGGGCAAAAAGGTCAGGGCCCCGGGCGAAATGCCGTCCGAAACACCGGCAGCAATTTTCCCTCTACAGCCTTTTCGCGTTCGGTTCTTACGGGAAAAAGATCGTCTGCTACCGGCTCCTCAGAAAAATGTCCGGATGATCGAAAAAGCTCGCTTATCTCTTCCGCAAGCGGTTCGATATCGGTTTGAATAAAAACCAAGCTGCTCGGCGAAAGCCTTCGGGCGAGGCATTTGACCATCTCTTCATTCACCATTCGCCGCTTTGCGTGCTTTTTCTTGAACCACGGATCCGGAAACTGTATGGCCGCGAGATGAAGAATATCGGCAGGGATCCGGGATAAAAGCATATCGAGCCACAACATCGCATTACAGAATTCATAGTGCAGATTTGTTAAGCCGGCTTCTTTGGCAAGACGGTTCGCCTCCGCAACAAGCGGCTCACGTATCTCGACGCCGAGATAATTCCATTCCGGCCGCAGTCCGGCCATTTTCAGCAGAAAACGCCCGCGTGCGCAGCCGATATCGAGCAAGATCGGCTTCGTCGGATCGGCAAAGCAAGTTGCGATATCTATCGGCTTCGGCTGCTGCCGATAGTATGGCGAAAGCGGGTTGACATGTTGATGAACTCGAACGCGGGGCATCAGACAATACGAAATATGAGCAGCGAGGCAAAAACGCAGACAGCACCGTAGATCGCCAAAGACAGCAGCCCGAATGCTTCGACCAGGCCGGAAGCATTTCTCGGGTCGGTATATCGGTCACGCGGAACTTGGAACAACGCATAAACCGCACCGGCGAGAAGGCCGCCGATATGTGCAAAATTATCAACCGCCTGCGAAAGCAGAAAGCCGTAGAACAAAATAAATCCGATATTGAATATCAAGCTGTTGCGGAACTCTGAATTTATGAACTCACGGCGTTTGAACGAGTAAACGACAAGATAGCCGACAAGGCCGATGATGCCGCCTGACGCCCCGACAGAGATGCCATGCGGATTCACAATAAAGCTCAATACGCCGCCGGCAATGGCCGAAAGCAAAAAGATCACGGGTATGTGCCAACGGTTTGTCAGAACTTCGCAGATCCTGCCGAAACTGTAAAAGGCGTAAGTATTAAATCCGTAATGAAGCAAACCGCCATGCAGTGCGGCCCCGGTGAGCAGCCGCCAGTACTCGTGATGCTGTATGAACGCATCCTTATCGTCGCCGGCAGCAATGATCGAATGTTCGAGGCCGGTTGTCATCTGTACGATGAAGACGACGGTGAAGCACGCGATCAAAGCGATCGACGCCCACGGCTGCGGCGTCACGGGCCGGATGGCCGCAGCGTCGGCAGCTTCGTCGGTATCTTGTTGATACTTGAGCGACATACAGCGGCTACATTGCGAGGCCGCCGTCAGCCTGAACTACTTGACCGGTAATGTACGCAGCCGCCGGCGACAGCAGAAAGCACGCGATCGAAGCGGCCTCATCTACTCTGCCGAGCCGCCCCAACGGTATCGAAGCAAGTATCTTCTCGCGGTATTCGGCATTCATTTCCGTTGCCATTTCGGTTTCTATCAGCCCGAGAGCGAGGGCATTAACGGTGATCTTGCGGCTTGCAACCTCTTTAGCAAGCGATTTTGTAAGGCCGATCATACCTGCCTTCGATGCAGAATAATTCGATTGCCCGAGCATACCGACGACGCCTGATATCGACGTGATGTTCAAGATCGACCCGCCGTTGTCGTTCCGCATCATCGGTCGAATGGCCGCTTTTGCAAAGTTCCACGCGCCCTTCAAATTCGTGTCAATGACCGCATCCCAATCATCTTCCTTCATTCGGAGTATGAGCTGGTCGCGCGTGATGCCCGCGTTATTCACCAGCAGATCAACCGTGCCGAATTCTGCCTTGACGGCAGCGACGAACTCCGCGGCGGCTTCCGTATTTGCCACGTCACATTGTGCAGACATCGCTTTTACGCCAAGCTTCTCGATCTCAGCCTTCAACTTTTCTGCCTCGTCGGCACTTTTTGAATAATTGAATGCAACATTTGCACCGTTTCGTGCAAGCTCCAGAACTATCGCTTTGCCGATACCGCGGGTTCCGCCCGTAACGATAGCCGACTTCCCTTCAAACTGCTTATTACTCAACCTTTTCCTCCCACGCCTGAACCGATCCGCAAATACCGCAGATCAGTCCTCAAGTACACTTCTCTGTATCTCAAAGAGCTTTGCGACACCCTTTTCCGCGAGTAGAAGCATCTCATCCATCTGCTCACGCGAGAACGGCTCGCGTTCGGCGGTGCCCTGCAGTTCAATGAACTTCCCCGCACCGGTGCAAACGATATTCATATCGACCTCGGCCTCGGAATCTTCGACGTATGCGAGATCGAGGATCGGTGTATTTTCAATGATGCCGACACTTACCGCCGCGACCTCGCTGACTATCGGGTTCATCATTATGACACCCGTCCTTACGAGTTTCCTGCACGCAAGAGCCAACGCAACATACGCGCCCGTAATTGAGGCACAGCGAGTTCCGCCGTCAGCCTGTATCACATCACAATCAAGATAGATCTGACGTTCACCGAGTTGCCTTTGATCCACCACTGCGCGTAGGCTGCGGCCTATAAGCCGCTGTATCTCCTGCGTCCTGCCGGACGGCCGCTGTGTCTCACGCTGTGTGCGTGTGTTTGTCGCACGCGGCAGCATTGCATATTCAGCGGTTACCCATCCGAGTCCTTTGTTCCGCATGAACAGCGGTACGCGATCTTCTACACTTGCGGTGCAGATGACCTTTGTGCCGCCAACCTCGATCAACGCCGAGCCTTCGGCATAAGGCGAGATATTCGGCGTTATCTTTACGTTGCGAAGCTGGTCATATGCACGATCGTCAGCTCTGTTGTATGCCATATTCAAATAAATCCCGTCACGGCGGACGTATCAACTCAGTTCATCACTGCCGTAAACCTCGACAGCCTCAAGCTTCGACGGTTTGGTGCCCAAGAACCGCTCAGCCACGCGGGCAAAACGGTCAGCGGCGTCCGTTACATAAAAGTGATCGAGGTCGTCGCATAAGGAACGTTCTTGATCGGCCGCGTCGGGATGTGCAAGCCCTTTTGTGTCAAGCAGTGCAGCTACCTCATCGGCCGTCGCCTCGCCTGAATCGACAAGTTTAACATTTTCACCCACCGTCTGCTGGATCACACTGCGAAGGATCGGATAGTGCGTGCAGCCCAGCACGAGCACATCAGGGCGGAATTCGTTGAGGCCCGCAAGATACTTTGCGGCAATGGAGTATGTCTCCGGCTCGTTCACCCAATTCTCTTCGGCAAGCGGTACAAAAAGCGGGCAGGCCGCCTGCATCACTTCCGCCGTGTCTGAGGCCCGCCGGATCGCTTCGTAATAGGCGTTGCTCGCAACCGTTGCTTCAGTGGCGATGACGCCGATCTTTGAATGCTGCTGTTCCCTCGTCATTTGGACGGCCTTGCGCCCGCCCGGGCCGATCACCCCGACAACATCCAGCCCGATCTTTTCGCGGATCTTTGGCAACGCAAGTGCCGATGCAGTATTGCATGCTACGACAAGCATCTTGATACCGCGAGACGCAAGGAACTGAGAATTCTCGATGGCATACCGCTCGACGGTCGCCATAGATTTCGTGCCGTACGGCACCCGAGCAGTGTCCCCCAGGTAAATGAACCTCTCGTTCGGCAGCCGCTTATGCAGCGCGCGATAAACGGTCAGGCCGCCAACACCCGAATCAAAAATTCCGATAGGTCTATCTTTCATCCGACAACCACAAACCAAGAATGATAACGTATCGCGGCCGTACGGTCATTTCAGCCCGGCGGAATGCCCAAAAAACTAAGAGACGGCCGGCTATCAGCGTGTTCGAGGCCAAGTCAGGCTCGGCGCTTTCGTCTTCGATCCAGAATGACCGCAAAGATGACAAGAATTGCCGCGACGGCAACTGCTGCGATCACAATGATCCGCATATTCACGATGTTGCCGCTCACATCCGATGTTTCCCTATTCTCAGAACGCTGTTCACTCTGGTGAGCGGGGCCGCTCATAAGCCGCAGTTCTGCCGTCTTTAGGACATTGGCAACCCGAGTGACCGCCTCTTTCTCGACCACTCCGCGAGCCACTCCGCCGAGGATCCCGCCCAGAGCATCGGATCGCGAACGGTCGGCGAAAATAATGTAGCTTTCCGTCGTCTCACCTGCCGGAATGCGGATCAAGGCTGCGAGCGAGATCGACGCGTCCAGGTATTTGGTCGAGTAGAATTGCCGCGTTACTATGACCTGCGGCTCGTCACCCGATGCATCGCCGCTGAACAGAGCAGTATGCGTAAGTACGACCGTCGGATCGAGGCCGAAATCCATCGATGACCAGTAGAATTCGTTTTGGATGCGGGCCGAGTCGGCTGCGGGAAAGCCTTCCATGTATTGTCGCAAGCCGCCAAGGTCATCGATCAATGGCAGATCTTTCAGAAGCTCAGCGTGGGCCAACCGCAGGTCGAATGGCTTGTTTCGGTTACTCAGCGTACCGAGCGACGCGATGCCGCCCGATCGATATCGGAGCAGATACTCCAGCAGCATCGTGCGAAAGAGTTCGGTCGCCCGCTGCCGATGATCAGTGGAGTTCGGGGCGATATCCGTATTGAACCGCTCGATCCACTCCTTTGACAAATTGATGTTGCAGTTACCGGCGGTACACTTTCTAAGGTCTTCAATATCGCGATCTTCAAGCTCGAATTCGGCAAGGTCTGCGAGCTGAGGCGGTTCTGAGAATCGGCCCTTTGCACCTATTTCCTTATTTGCTTTTTGTGAAAGGCTGTCGCGGAACGCCTCCATCGAAATTCGGGGCAAGTTCGTGTTTCGAACGATGCCGAAAATAGCGATGTCTTGTTTATTCGCGGTTTTGACCGCTTTTACGACGATCTCGCCTCTATCCATTGCGGCAAGATCAGCCTCAGAATATCCTGCGTACTTCACAAGCGTGGTACGAAGCTTGGCTGATGTGAACGGAACTTGTGCCTGCTGAGCAAAGACCGGCACCAGCAGCAAGCCGCCTAACATAACAAGCCTGTGCGCATTCACAAAAATGCTCATCACCGACATTATGCTGTATTTTTGCTGTATTTTTCGAAAAAAGAGTGGTGGAGGCGGCGGGAATCGAACCCGCATCCAAAGGTTGCGACCAGTAAGATCTACACGCTTAGTCGATTCACTTGAGATTCGCCGGCGGCAAGCAGATGAATCGACAAGACCTCGCCTCCGGCTAACCTGACTTATGTTTTAGGAATGTCCGCAGGTGGTGAACAAGCCCTAGCCTGAACTGAGTGATGCCTTATCCGGTCGCATCAGGCGAACTTCCGGTAAGACATTGCTGTAGCTAAAGTTAATTAGGCAGCAAGAGCCAATTCTTGGTTGGCATTTGTGTTTTGCGTGTTGTTTTAACGAGCTAACAAGCAAGCCCGACGTGCTCTCAAAGATCTATACAAGCCCCTGTCGAAGCCTGTCGCCCCCACGATCAAGGAACCTCATTTTACGACATTTCGATGAAAATTGACAGGCAAAAGTTGGGTCAAAAAGACGGCCTTGCTTTTCTGCTTATAGTGGATTATTCTGCTGTTTGTCGTTTCATTCTTGCAACGGCGTTGCACACAGCAATGTCATCACTGAGCCTTGTAAAACCATTATCACACTTACGCGAAGAAAAGGAACACGTCAGCGAACTGCTGACCGAGGGCTTTGCGATACCGGCCGCCCATGGTGCGATAACCGAGATATCGGGAAAGAGCAGTGTGGGAAAAACAGCATTTGTCCTGTCGCTTTTGGCGAGGCTGTCGGCGGACGGAGGCGTTTGTGCAGTGATAGACGGCAGCGATTCATTCGATCCGCGTACGGCGCGGCTCGCCGGTATTGAGTTGGACGGCATTTTGTGGGTCAGATGCGGCGGCAATGTCGAAAAGGCCTTTATGGCGGCCGATCTGGCCGTGCAGGCAAAAGGGTTCGGCTGCATCTGGCTCGACCTGTGCGGCCTGCAGGAGCAAAAACTCCGCATGGTGCCGCGGACATATTGGTTCCGCTATCGCACACGCATAAAGGAAACTCCGACCGTCATGCTTGTTACAACGCGTGAACCGCTGACAGGTTCGGCGTCGCACAGGTCTTATCAATTCGAACTCGAATCGGCCGTTTGGTCAGGCTCCGGCAAATTCCAACTGCTTCGCGAACTGCGTGTAAGGACAGGCGACAAAGGGCGGCCTTTCAGCGAGCCTGTCTCGTCAGTGATCTTTGCGGATCACGGTGAACCGGAGCAAAGCCTTCTTTTACCGTGATCTTATATCTCAAAATCCCGATCAATGCCCAAACTTTACGCATGTATGATCTCGCCCGACGCCGGCCGCAACAGGCAAACGCTTGTTGCGGCGGCGCGTAAATTCGCATATCGGATCGAGGTGTTGACTGACGGCATATTATTCGACGTAAGCGGCCTCGAACGCCTGATCGGCAAGCCTGAGAATGTGGCGCAGGCGATATTCGATGAGATAAAGCTGTGTAATACAGCCGCGAGCGTTGCGGTCGCCGCGACTCCGGATGCGGCAATTCTGCTTGCGCGGCAAAAGGGCGGTTTGTGCCATTCGATACACGAAAGTGAGGGCTTTGCTCAGCTCCCGCTCGGCGACCTCGGGCTTGAGGACAATATGCTCAGCGTCTTCGACGACCTCGGCATTCACCGCATCAAAGATCTTTTGGCGATCCCTCGATCTGACCTTATTGAGCGTTACGGCCGCGAATTCGAATCTGTCCTGCGGCGTATCGAACAAAGCGGCGACCGCCTGCTCGTGCCGAATGTGAAAGAGGAAAATGTCTCGTGGGGCATTGATCTCGATCGTTCGGTCGAGAATTTCGAGCAGCTGATCTTTGTGATAAATCACGGGCTTAGCCTTCTTTTTGAACACACAGCTTATCTGGGCAACAGCTGCGAACACATAGACCTGAGGCTCACACTTAAGAACGGATCGACACGGCTTTATGCGGTAAAAACATCCTTCCCGACGCTTGAGAGGCCATTATGGCTGAAGCTCATTGATCTGCGTGTCGCGATCGCACCGCCTGACGCTGATATAGCCGCCGTTCATGCAACCGCACATTTCACAAAGGCCAGGCCTGAGCAAAAAGGCCTGTACGCGGCATCGCGTCCCGAGCCGGAAAGCCTTCTGCTGACCGTCAACAAATTAAAAAAGCTTGTCGGCGAAAGAAATGTCGGCGTACCGAAACTGCTGAACAGCCGCACGGCGATGCCTTTCACGCTTGATCCGGCGGCGATCCCGAAAGGAGTGAATTCAGGGGCCGTCAAAAAGCATCTGCCGTGTGCCGCCTTCAAGTATTATCGGCCGCCGGTACATACACAGGTACTTATTCGCGAAAAACGCCTTGTATTCGTTAAAAGCCGAAGCATCAGCGGCCATGTGGTCAAATGCAGCGGCGTTTGGAAAGGAAATTCGCATTGGTGGGATAAGAATTGGCGAACTAACGAATGGGATATCGAGGTCGAAGGCAGCGGCATCTATCGGCTCTGCAAGGCAGGCGATGAGTGGTTCTTGACAGGAGAGTACGACTAACGCCAAAGGCACGGATCAACGGTAATTATAAGATATAAGATGTTCTGCGAACTTCACACACGCTCGGCTTTCAGCTTCCTGTCTTCCGGATCACAGCCGCAAAGGCTTGCCGAACGCGCGGCTGAATTAGGGATGAAAGCCGCGGCACTGCTCGACAGGGACACGGTCGCCGGTGCCGTGCGTTTTCACTTTGCGGCAAAGGATCTTGGCGTACGGCCGATCATCGGCAGCGAGATCACAATGGAAGGCGGCGGGCTTTTGCCGCTTATCCCGGTCAGCCTCGAAGGCTATCGCAACCTTTCAAAACTCATCACCACAATAAAACTCCGTCACAAAAAGGGCGAGCACTTCGCCACGCGCAAGGATATCGAAGAACATTCAAAAGGCCTCTTATGCTTTACAGGCGGCGAAGACGGCTTTGTACGAAACGGCATACGCAGCGGTGCGGGCATCGCAGGCCTTGCATGGCTCAACTATGTCTTTGCGGGCCGCTTGTACGTTGAATTCCAGCGGCATCATCTGCGTTATGAAGAATATCTGAATCAGATATTGCTCGGCTACGCACACAAGCTGCGGCTGCCCTATTTTGCAAGCAACGGCGTATATTATGCCGACCGGCACGACCGTGAGCTTTTTGACGTCTTTACCTGCATAAAGAATCATACGACCATCCATGAGGCAGGAACGCTTCTGAGCGAGAACAATGAGCGTTATTTGAAAACGCATAAACAGATGCTTGACCTTTTTGCCGATATGCCCGAGGCGGTCGAGCTGACCGAGGCGATCGCATCACGCATCGAATTCTCAATGGACGAGTTGTCATACTCCTTCCCGCGATACAAACTGCGGCCCGGCGAGTCCGCATCGTCGCTTCTCAGGCAAAAGACGACCGCACGGTCGCACGAACGCTATCTTCACGAATCTCCGGCGATACGTTCGCAGGTATTGTCACGCCTTGAGAAAGAATTCCGCGTTATCGAGATGAAAGGCCTTGAGGGCTATTTTCTGACCGTTGCGGATATTTCGGATTTCTGCAAAGCGAACAACATACTCTCGCAGGGACGCGGTTCGGCAGCGAACTCGGTCGTTTGCTACACTCTCGGCATCACAGCGGTCGAGCCGATAAAGAATAAGCTCCTGTTCGAGCGTTTCTTGTCCGAAAAATACGAGAAATATCCTGACATCGACATAGACCTGCCGTCCGGCAATGACCGCGAAAAGGTCATACAGCATGTATATGAGACCTATGGCCGCCGAGCCTCGGGAATGACGGCAAATGTCATAAGCTACCGCGGCAGGTCGGCAGTGCGTGAGGTCGGCAAGGCCTTCGGCTTTGACGACGATACCCTCAAAAAGCTCTCAAAACTCAATTCACATCACGAAACATTCAAAGGAGAGGAATTCAGCCGGCGTTCAAAGGAAGCGGGCATCGACATCTCGGCAAACCTAACTTTGTATAAATTCGCCGATCTCTATCAGCGCATCCTCGATTTTCCGCGGCATCTGGGCCAACACTCCGGCGGCATGGTCGTTTCGTGGGGCAAGCTCGACGGCATCGTCCCTCTCGAACCCGCGTCTATGGAAGGCCGCACGATCATTCAATGGGACAAGGATGACTGCGAAGCGTTAAAGATCGTCAAGATCGATCTTTTAGGCCTCGGGATGATGGCCGTCCTGCGCGACACGATCACTTTGATACGAGAGCATCGCGGCGAAGATCTCGGGCTTTACAAGCTTCCGACGGATGATAAAGAGGTCTTTGATGCCCTGCAGAACGGCGACACCGTGGGCATGTTCCAAGTGGAAAGCCGGGCACAGATAGCATTCCTGCCAAAGTCTAAGCCAAGCACCTTTTACGACATTGTGGTCCAGGTCGCGATCATCCGCCCCGGCCCTATGGTCGGCAAAATGCTTCACTCCTACATAAAGCGGCGGCAAGGCCTCGAAGAAGTAACGTATCCGCACCCTTCGCTAAAGCCCGTCTTGGAGCGCACGCTGGGCGTGCCGCTGTTTCAGGAACAGCTCCTGAAAATGGCAATGGAGATCGCGGACTTCAGCGGCTCAGAGGCCGAAGAACTGCGTAGAGTGATGGGCTTCAAACGCCCGGACAGAAAAATGGGCTTGGTCAGTCAAAAGCTGCGTGAAGGGATGTCACGCAGAGGCATTTCGCCGCACATTCAAGAACAGATAATAGATTACACAAAGGCTTTTGCGAATTACGGCTTTCCTGAATCGCACGCTTACAGCTTTGCCTTGCTTACTTACGCATCGGCTTACTTCATGATCCATTATCGGGCATATTTTATGGCAGCGATGTTCAATAACTACCCGCTCGGTTTCTATTCCGCCGCAACGCTTGTCAAAGATGCCCAACGGCACGGCCTGCATTTCAGAGCCCTTGACATAAACCGTTCGCAATATGATTTTACGATCGAAGAAGGCGAGGTAAGGGTCGGCCTGCGTTTTGTACGCGGGCTTCGCGAAGACATCGGCCGCGAGATCGTATCAAACCGCCAAAGCGGCTATACAAGTGTTGCCGATCTGATCGGCCGCGTTCCCGCGATCAATAAACGCGAGATCAGAGCACTCAGCCTCGCCGGTGCATTGAATTTTGAGAATACGATCCATCGCCGACAAGCTCTGTGGCACTCGGAGCTTGCGATACGCCCGCAAGGCAGCCTCTTTGACCAACGTAATGATGAAACGCCGTCCGAGATACAGCAGCCACAGTTCCTAAAACGTTTGGAAGGCCTTGAACTCGTTGACGCCGACCTTCGCAAAATAGGCATCTCGATCGGCAAACATCCGATGGCATTTGTCCGCAAAGAGATGATGCGGCGCGGCATTCTATCGGCACACGAAACACTTAGCCTTAAAAGAGGCCGCGTGGTCTCATCAGCAGGTGCCGTGATCATCCGTCAGCGTCCGATGACCGCTAATAATGTGGTCTTTATCACACTTGAGGACGAAACGGGCTTTTCGAACTTCGTCGTTATGCCTGACAAATTCGAGCAATATCGAACCATCATCACACACAATGATTTCCTGATAATAAAAGGCGTTTGCGAAGACCGAGGAATGCTGCGGGCGATCCACTTCAAGCCGCTCGACCTGCTCACGACCGAGGTCATCTCACACGATTTCCACTAGACGCAGCCATGGCGGCACAAAAACGCCTTAGGAGCTTTCCAAAGACCCTAAGGACGGCCTGTGCTGAAATATCATCTTGAGCCAGCTACTTCTTCTTACCGAATTTCACTCTTAAGCCCGTGGACATAAGCACGTCGTTCGTTTTCAGATTGCCGGTCGGATAGCTGTTGTAGCGGTCGGTAAATGAAAGATGCCAGCCCAACCAATTATTAATATCGCTCTGGAGCGACGAATCGAAAACGGCTCTTACTCGGCCGGGCATAGATATGCTCGGATAGAACGAGAAGCGCTGATTGAACCGAATGCGGCTGTTCAGCCTTAATTTCAGATCGTCGCCAACCGTACCCTCTGCAGAGAACCGCTTGAGGCCGGTGTAGTAATTCTCCCTGTTAGCTGAAGCACCGCCGAAAATATCAAGCTGGATCCTCTTTCCGACCAATGCCTTATACCCGAAGCCGGCTCCCAGGACGGTCCTGAAACGCAGTTTCTGCATACGGTCGTGTTCCAGATCGATCCCACCATAAACAAACAGTCTCGGATCTATGTTTCGGTCGTATCGAACGCCGGTCCACGCTCCCTTTGCCGTCGCAACCGTCGCCCCGCGCGACTTGCTCTGCGCCTGAATGGCATTGAAATAAAAGACGATCTTATTCCGCACGGTCTCACGCTGTGCCCGCGTATTGATGTTCAACGCCCGCGTTGTCGAGTTACCCGACGTCAGGCTGAAACCGACATCGGCAAAACCTGTCCAAAGCTCCGCCAGCTTCGGGTGTTCACGAAGCCTTACTTCCGCATCATAACGCTTCTGCTCATCTTCGCTTCGCATCACCTCGATCTTATCTGACGCGATATGCACCGTTTCATCGGTCGAGGTCGTTACCTCAACACCGTTGCCGTCAGAATAGACAAGCCCGCTCATCTGCTCACCATCCTTTGTCTTAATGACGATCTGCCCTTCACTGACGATGCTTTTTACATCGGCCCATGCAATGCTGACCGTTCCCATCGAATGTGTTTCGACAACCAGCTTATCGCCGTCCTTCTTGACGATCTTCCCCGTCAAGCGGTCTCCGTTATTAAGATAAACCTGATCTGCAAGGGCAGGAACCGACAGCACTGACAGCAGAACGATCAGGAAAAGCGTACTCGATCTCTTCATAACATCACTTCTTCGCCACACACGAGCGAAATTCTTGATTTCAACAAATATAACCGCGAAGAGCAACCGCGAATGCAGCGGCAATGTCGTTCCGCATCTGTAAGATACTGAGACTAAAGAGCTTGTAGATATTATGCGGCTGCGTGGTCGGCCAGCAGTGTCGGGTATTTGCCGCTCCAGCAAGCGGTGCACGCGGAAGCTTCGTCCAGGCCGATCGCCGACAGCATGCCTCCGAGCGAAAGGTATCCGAGCGAATCGGCGCCGATATAGCGGCAGGTCTCGTCCACTGTCATCCGAAAGGCGATCAGATCCTCGCGGTCCGGAGTATCCACGCCGTAATAGCAGGAATGTGCGGTCGGAGGACAAGAGATGCGAAGGTGGACCTCGGCCGCTCCGGCATCACGGACCATCTGAACTATTTTTTTCGATGTTGTGCCTCGGACGATCGAATCATCGACCAGCACGACCCTGCGGCCCTCGATCAGATCCTTTATGGGGTTGAGTTTAAGCCTTACTCCAAAAGAGCGGATCGACTGCGACGGCTCGATAAAGGTACGGCCGACATAATGATTGCGAATGATCGCCTGTCGGAAATTGATGCCTGACCTTGCAGAGAATCCTATCGCCGCTGCAACCCCTGAGTCCGGCACCGGGACGACAATATCCGCATCAACAGGCTGTTCGTCGGCAAGCTGCCTGCCCATCTTATGACGCGATTCATTGACCGACCGCCCAAAGACAACAGAATCCGGCCGCGAGAAATATACATGCTCAAATGTGCAGACCGCGTGCTTTTCCGTCTTTAACGGAAAGCCGGACTCGATCCCGCGATCGGTAATTATGACCATTTCGCCGGGTGCGATCTCGCGAATATATTCTGCGTCAATGAGGTCAAACGCGCACGTTTCAGACGCCACGCACCACGCATCACTGTACTTTCCAAGGACAAGCGGCCGAAAGCCTCGCGGGTCGCGAACGGCGATCAAGGCCTTCGGGGTCAGGAACAAAAGCGAAAATGCTCCTTCAGTATCAGCGAGGACCTGCCGTATCGCATGTAAAATATCGGGAGCCTTTGCTCGTGCAATGCCGTGCAGGATCGTTTCGGTGTCAGATGTGGATGAGAATATCGCCCCGTCGCGTTCCAGTTCTCGGCGTCGTGCATCCGCGAACGGTAAATTACCGTTATGACAAACAGCGACCTTACCGTGCTGACATGTGGCCGAGAATGGCTGCACTTCGCGGATCGTATTTCGCCCCGCCGTCGAGTACCGTGTGTGCCCGATCGCTGCGGAGCCGCGAAACTTTGTAAGTACATCAGGCCCAAGAACGTCGACAACGAGGCCGTTCCCGCGATGCTCAAAAAGATCGGTGCCGTCGGTCGACACTATGCCGCACGCCTCTTGGCCGCGATGCTGGAGGGCGAACAACCCGAGTTGCGTAAGGGTTGCGGCCTCTTTATGGCCGAAGATGCCGAAGATGCCGCATTCTTCGTGAAGTTTATCGAGAAACTCTTCCATCCGTGTGATGCAAGTATTATTGTAAACCTTTATGCGGCGTTCGTGCTCGTTCGGATGCGGCTTTTTTTAGATCGTCCGGCGTATTCACATTTAGGAAGGTATCCAAGCCGCGATCATCGGCCTCGACGACCTCGGCTCCGATGCCTTGCACGAACGATATGAGCGACTGCGGGCGATCGGCCGCCGCCAGCAATGCCTCGACAGACTCAAGTACCGGCCGCGTCCGATAGACGGCACACAGCGGCTGGAGTCTTCCGTCAGGCTGAAGCGGCACTGCTGCACGTTTACCGCTTGTTTCAACCGCATGTGCAAGTTTGCAAAGCAGTTCTGCATTAATGAGAGGCAGATCGCACGCGAGTATCAAGCAGAATTCGCATTTCGATGCTGTCAGGGCAGCGTGAACTCCGCTCCAAGAGCCTATGCCCGGACGCCGGTCAAAGATAAGATCCTGCGTGAACTGCGCTGCCGCGAACTGCATTTCATTGGCCGCAACAAAGCTGATCTCGGCCGCCGGAAATGCGGTTCGGACGATCCTCGCCGCATTTTCGGCAAGCGGCACCGAATCAAGATCGGCGAGGGCCTTGTCCGAACCGAATCGGGAAGACCGCCCGCCGATTAATATGAATGCGTCGAGATCCACTGTATGCGATCCGCCCGCTATTGCTTCGCAGGTGCAGGCTTCTGCGTGAGGATGCTCAGATCGACGTTGACGACACTTCCCATGAAGTCGGGGTTGTCCTTTCGGCCGTATGAGATGCCGTAGTCGTTCCGGTTGAGCTGAAGCGTCGCATTGAAACCGCACGGGCCGTCGACGGCCGAGGCCTTCTTATCCGCACAGCTTCCGCTGATCGTGAACGGGAACGAGATCTCTTTCGTCACGCCGTGCATCGAAAAGTCTCCGGTCAGAATGTACTTGCCGCCCTTCTTCTCGACCTTCTTGCTCTTGAAGGTGATCTCGGGATATTTCTCGACGTCGAAGAAATCCGCGGTCTTCAAATGATTGTCCCGAGCACCGATGCCGGTGCTGATACTATCGGCCTTGATCGTCGCAACGACCGACGACTTGGTGATATCAGACTTATCGAAATTGAGATCGGCCTTGAACGAGCCGAATTTCCCCGTAACTTTCGACAAACCGCCCAAAATAGGCAGGCTGAAGCTTACACTCGAGTGATTGGGATCCACGGCGAGCGGTGCCGAGGCCGCATACGCCGCGACCCAAAGCGTTGCGACCAATGTTGCCGCGAAGATCTTCTTGAACATAATTTTCTCTACCTCTTGTTCTAATTTCTTTGCCAATTCTATTCCGCGGGAACGATGCGGCCGCGGCATTCGCCAAGGCCGATGCGTCGGAATCCTTCCCGTTCGCAGTAGCCCTTCATAATGATCTCATCGCCGTCCTCGAGGAAACGCCTTTGTTCGCCCGACGGCAGGTCGATCGGCTCTTTGCCACGCCACGTGAGTTCCAGCAGGCAGCCGCGTTGATCCTTGTCCTTTCCGCTGACGGTTCCCGTCGCCATCAGATCGCCCGTCTGCAGGTTGCAGCCGTTCGAGGCATGATGAGTGAGCATCTGGCCGATCGTCCAATAGAGGTCTTTCGTATTCGAACGGCTCAGACGAAAAGGCTCGATATTCTCGTTCCGCATCTTTTCGGTTTGGATATAGACCTCAAGGTTGATATCCAGGCCGCCGAATTTACGATCATGCTCGCTGCTCAGATATTCGAGCGGCTGCGGATCGTCCGAGGCACGTTCAAATGCCCCAGTTCGGAAAGGTGCAAGTGCCTCCATTGTAACAACATACGGCGAAATGGCGGTGGTGAAACTCTTGGCGAGGAAAGGGCCGAGCGGCTGATATTCCCATGCCTGAATGTCGCGTGCCGACCAGTCGTTCACCAAGCAAACGCCGAAAATATGATCCTCCGCATCCTTGATGTCTATCGGTGTCCCCAGCTCGTTCCCGCGCCCGACAAAAAAGCCAAGCTCCGTCTCGTAATCCAAGCTTCGAGAGGGCACATAGACCGGCGGGTTATCCGCATCGCTGCGATTTTGGCCGTGCGGGCGTTTAACGTCCGTCCCTGACATCACAATGCTCGATACACGGCCGTGATAACCGATCGGCACGTACTTATAGTTCGGCATCAAAGGGTTGTCAGGCCGGAACATCGACCCGACATTCGTCGCATGATAGATCGAGCAGTAAAAATCGGTGTAATCGCCGATGACGGCCGGAACGTCCTCGAGGGCGCATTCGTCGGCGGGCACGAGATGCGGCTCGACACGCTGCCGGTAGGCCGAACCTTCACGAAGGAATTTGGAGAGCCGCTGCCTCAATGCCCCGCGTTCCGCCGCAGGAAATTCCATAATGCCGTCCAAAAGGCTCCAGAACCGGCCGCTGCCGAGCGACTCCGAGTCGAATTCATCGAGCAGGCCGGCGTCGGCACACGCATCCACATTGAGGATCGAATTGCCGATCCGTACGCCGATGTGTATCTGGTCATCCACACGATCCGACCAAAACACACAGAACGGCAGGTTCTGAATAGGAAAATCCGTCAGTGGCTCATTTGCCGAACCCACCCAACTCCTCAGCGTCGGGTCATGTGTTTCATTGATCTCGTATGTCATTATTCTTTAACTGCAAAAAGATCGGCGACGGCAGAATCGATCCGTACGAAGCCGCATCAGAGGACGCCAAGCATCCGCAGGTCCGCAACCGGCTCTTCGAATGAACACGAACCGAATGCATGAATACCGCGTGTCCGTAAATTGTTGATCTTAGCAAGGTTAAGTGCGTAGTCCTTGCGCCATGCGATCTCCGATCCGGTAAATTCGAATGCTTCCGCTGCCTCCTCGTGCATCACATCTTCAAGCAGGCTGCTGCGATATGCGTCCAAAGCAAAGCCGGTCATTACGAAAAGATTAAGAAATCCGTTCATTGTTCCCTTAGGGCCGTCAGACTCGTAGGTCAGCGGACGGAAACAGCGTATCGGATGGTGCAGCCCGGCAGTCGCCTTGAACGGCACATCGGCAGCAATACACGCTTCAACGAACCGCACTATATCAGCGGTCTGCGGAAACGCTTCCGGCACTATGCCGCCCGTCCTAATCTTTGCTCGGTGGCCGAATGACGCAACCGCGGACAGCATACCTGCAAGGTCGCCCTTCGGATCCAACTCGAAATAGACCGTAAGGTTTTGAGGCAGTCGTCTCGAAAGCACTTCGATCTCGAACGGAGCACTGACCTTGACCTCAACAGTGTCACAAACGATATCGGGGCCGAATTCCCTGTTGAATAGATGTATCGTCTTTACCGAAGCTTCGTGATCCTCAGTGGCGACACCCGCGAGATGCCAGCCTGCCCCTTCATCCAACTCGAGATCGACAAGCGTTTCGCGGAATTCTGAAAGGCGAGCAGCACTTACGACGAACCGGCCAAGCATCCACGCATTGCCGCTGGTGCGGTATGCCGCATAATTTCCGATAGCCTCGGCCATCGAAACTGCCGACGGCGGAAACAAGCCCGCATAATCGACCGCACCCGCCAATAAATGGCGTACAGACTCGGGAACATTCGATGCGGGCCTGTCGGTCATGATCGCGAACAAAGGTCGAACCTTAATAATATGCAGAGTTCGCCGATTATTCAACCGTATCCGATCTGCTTGATTTTCGAAGGAATATTGATGTAGTCTTGCTTGAAATCGGGACATTTTCGATCGACTAATGCGTGTTTTGGGTATCGATCCCGGCAGTGAAACGCTCGGGTGGGGAGTTGTTGACGGCAAAGGGTCTAAGTACGCCCTTGTCGCCTACGGCACCGTCAGATCGGACCGCAGGGATGATTTCTCAAAGCGTTTGCTCCATATCTATAACAACGTTGCAGAGATCATGGCCGAACATTCACCCGATGTACTTTCGGTCGAGGACACGTTCTACGCAGCGAACGCACAGGTCGCACTCAAACTTGGGCAGGTTCGCGGCATTATGCTTTTGCTGGCCGAACAACGCGGAATTCCCATAGCACAATATGCACCGCGATTGATAAAGCAAACCGTGGTCGGGAACGGAAATGCGGAGAAGCATCAGGTAGGCCAAATGGTCAAGATACTCCTCGGCCTTGCCGCGGTGCCCACGCCGCATGATGCGGCCGACGCGCTTGCCATCGCGATATGCCACTTTCACCACGCCGGCACTCAACAACGGATCCAAGCCGCTGCCATTCGAAGGAGGTGATATGAGGCTCCTGAAATATGCTCTTCTCGTAAGTATCGTTGCCATCGTGGGCGGACAAGCGAATGCTCAAACCAAGCCGCGCCCGGCCAAACGGGCGCCGCAGGCAAAGGCCAACTCGATCCCGAGATCGGGAGTTGTTATCGACGAAACGCTATCCGTGCTTCGAAAAGAGCCAAGTCTTTACGCCGAGCAGGTTCATCGGATGCAGCGCGGACGCAAGGTGCAGATTTTAGGACGCGCCGAAGCGGACGGCGTTACCTTTTACAAAGTGGTGGTTCCGCCGAAGAATTACGGCTGGGTGCAATCCGATGCCGTATTTACGGCATCACGGCAAGGTGATGAAGATAGATTCAAGCAGCTGCTTGGCCAGATGAGCGGATTTGATCAGATCGAAATGATCGCGGAGTTCTTCTCGTTATATCCAGATTCAAAATACCGGCCCGAGCTGCTCCTGCTTTTCGGCAACAGTATCGAGGCGATGGCTCCTTCACTTTCCAAGACCGCAGCCGGCCGTTTGAAAAAGGGTGAGATGGAGGCTTCCGGTGCTCCGATCCACAGCTATTACCTGAACTTCAACTATCTTGACCGGTATCGGAAGCTGGGGATCATCTTCTTGTTCGACCCAAAGGCGAAACAATATCACTACGACGGAGCGAGCTGGCTGGAGATACTAAAGCGTTTCCCTGACTCAGCTCAAGCCGCCGATGCGCAAAAACGCGTTAACGACCTCAAAGCCATCATGGGTGTCCGTTAGCTTTTCATCGCGCAGGCGATCTCGGCGGCAACGCCGGCGTTATTCTTCAAGAGTTCGATGTTTGCCGTGAGTGTTCGGCCGCCGCTTCTCGACGACATCTCGCTCAAAAGGAACGGCGTGATATCCTTCCCGCGAATACCGCGCTCATCCGCAAGTGCCATCGCATCCGCAAGAATACCCTCAACCTCGGCCCTTTCAAGCTCCGATGCCTTCGGCACCGGTACCGTAACAAGTATCGCGTTCCTGAGGCCCGCCGCATCACGAGCCTCAGCAATACGGGCAACGTCATCAGCGCTCTCTACGCGTTCGTCGATACTAAGCCCGCTCGTTCGTGAGTAAAAAGCAGGCAGTTCGTCGCATTGCCAGCCAAGCACGGTAACGCCGTTGGTCTCAAGCCATTCGCGGGTCGCCGGCAGATCGAGCACGATCTTGGCTCCGGAGCAGACGACAACGATCGGTGTTTGGGCGAGCTCAGGCAGGTCCGCAGAAATATCTTTGTCGTAGCCGCGATGAACGCCGCCGATACCGCCCGTCGCAAAGACCTTGATACCGGCAGCATTTGCGAAGAACGATGTTGTTGCGACCGTTGTGGCGCAATTCAATTTACGTGCGATCGCCACGGGAATGTCGCGGCGCGATATCTTGCGAATATCCTTTTCGGCAGCAAGAAATTCCAACTCTTTATCGCTGATACCGACCCGAATCTGACCGTTCAGCACAGCAATCGTCGCAGGAACAGCACCGCCGCTGCGAACAGCTTCTTCAAGAGCACGAGCGGTCTCGAGATTTCGCGGATATGGCAGGCCGTGCGAGATAACGGTCGATTCCAATGCTACTAGCGGCCGGCCGTTTTCTTTCGCATCGGCTGCCTCATTTCCAAATTCCGGATCCATATACAATTACCTTACCAGCGTGCCGATACGGCCCAGGCGCGGATGGGTGATGCAGCCGAAAAGATCGCCGTTCGAAGCTCCGCGGTCACATGACCAATAAACGAACATCGCCCTGCCGATGATCAGCCCACGCGGCACAAATCCCCAATACCGGCTGTCCTCGCTGTTGTCGCGGCTGTCGCCCATTACAAAAAAGCTGTTCTCCGGCACGACCATTTTCTTTCCGGCGATACCGAATTCCATGCCTTCGCGCGAGACATGCTGACCGGCCCTTATCGGCTCCATCGTCCTTCGCGAATAATAGACGGTCCACTTATCATCGGGTTTCCTTCCCTCGAATTCGTGCACATCAAGCGCCGACAGGTTGTCGGGAGCGTCACCGATCATGCGGTGTTCCGGCAGCAGTTCGCCATTAATATAAACGCTGTTATCCTTGAACTCCACCGTTTCGCCCGGAAGGCCGATGACACGTTTTACATAGTTGATCTGATAAGGGACGATCGGCGGCCGCCTCGACGCGTCTAGATCAGGATGCAGCTTGTTGCCGGGATATTTGAAAACGATGATGTCGCCGCGCTCGATCTCACGCTGCGGCAGGAACGGCAAACTGCCGCCGCCGGGCGTGAATATGAACTTATTTACAAGCAGGTAATCACCAACGAGGATGGTATTCTGCATCGAGCCGGTCGGAACCGTAACGGCCTGCAGAATGAACGTCATACCGAAGATCGCCATGATCAAAGTTACGACGAACGACTCGAAATATTCGCGGATCTGCGACTTAGGCGGCCCGAGAGATCTCGGTGTCTCGGTCTTTTCTATTTCCTCTTTATCAGTACTCATAGATACGCGTCAGCGACGCGGTGCTGCATCCTTTGTTGCTGCCGCAGCTTGCTTTCGGATGATCTCTAATGCCGCGGCAGCCGCCTGCATTTCGGCTGCCTTTCGCGAGCTGCCGCTGCCGCCCGAACTGCCGCCCGCCCACACTGCCTCAACAAAAAAGACACGCTGATGCGGCGGCCCCTCCGTTCGGATTACATTGTATCGCGGCGTTTCGAGTTTTTCAGCCTGCAGCGTCTCTTGCAGCATGCTCTTGAAGTCAACGGCCGCATCCGGAGTGGAATTCTTCAGGTCTTCGGCGAAAATACCGCTTACAAAAACCCTTGCTGCCGTATAGCCGCCGTCCAAAAATACCGCTCCTATCACAGCTTCGAGCGTATTTGCGAGCAGAGTGCTCTTTTTCCGCCCGCCCGTACGTTCTTCGCCTTTGCCCATACGCACGAACCGCCCGAGTTCGATCTCGCCGGCAAGGCGCGCAAGAGTGGCCGTACTTACGAGATGATGCTTCATCAAGGTCAGCGCTCCTTCACTCTTTCCCGGATGCGAACGATACAATTGCTCAGCTATTACAAGCCCAAGTACCGAATCGCCGATGAACTCCAGCGACTCGTTCTCGGCTTCGTGCTTTTCAGAATCGGTCGCATCCGGCATCACCTCAAAGATCCATGATCGGTGCGAAACAGCACGTTCAAGCCACGCAATATCCTTGAATCGGTGACCGGTAAGAGCCTCGAGTTGTGCGATCTTTGCGTCCACTGAAATCAAAAACCGGACGCCTCACAGAGGCGCCCGGCCAATTATACTAGAAACTGCACCGCCTTACCGCGCGGCCTTACGCACTTTTGCGACCGAAGGCTTCGCCGGAACTGTCTTCGCGGCCGGTTTTGTTGCCGGAACAGCGGACGGCTTTGGCGCAGCAGGCGTCGGAGTCGTCGGTGGCGTGACCGTCTCAGAGGCTGTTGTCGGTTCGTCCACAACAGGCGCGATCGGCGTCGAAGGTGCAACCATCGGCTTTGCTGCGATCGTCTTGATCAGAGCGTCTGCACCGTCGGGCTTCTCATAGCGGATCTCATAGATATCCTTGAAGGATTTCAAGACGCCGTCCTTGTAAGCCTTCTGCTTAGGATCGTCTCCTGCCTTTTCGTATGCACGGGCATAGGCATCGAGTGCACGGTCTGCAACTCCACGCAAAATGCCGACCTGTGCCTTAAGAGCATCCGTCTTTTGCTGTTTCACTTCTGTAGAATCAGCCTTATCGTCAACCGCCGGCAATGCCTTCAGTTTGGTGATCTCAGCATTGAGTTGGTCAACGTAGTAAGACGCAATACCGCTATAGATATTAGCCGCAGTATTCGCCTTGCTGTCGATCTTGGTTACCTTGTAAAGATAGTCAGCCCCCTCCTTCTTTTGCTTCTTATCAAAGGTCAGGAGATAACCGACAGTGTAGTTCAGCCAGCCGAGAGCGTTATTCTTGCTGCCGTAGTTGAACTCGCCGTAGCCGTACATTTCAACCTTCTTCCACGATTTTGTCGGAGCATCATAAATGGTGAGCTGGAAAGGCTTGTTCGCTTCAAGGTCGGCAATGCCCTGCTTCGCGAACTTGATGGTGTCGTCATTGAATTTCGGATTCCCCTTCTGACTCTCGTCAAGGCCGATCGAGCCGAGAACGAGTTCGAACGGGCGGTAATCCTCAGGCCATTTGGCAAGAGCTTCCTTTGCCGCCGCATAGACCTGATCCCAATTCTTCGCCTTCATTCCCTGATCGAAACGAACTTCAACGTCCGTTCGCTGCTGATTGTCGATGGCTGACGCAAGGTTCTTCTCCCATTTCGGAACATTTGCCTTGACCCAGTCGGCCTGATCTTTCTGGCCATCGCAATTCGAGTATTTCTCGATCCATGACTTAGCGGTCTCAATGACCTTTTTGCGTGTGGGAATATCTTTTTTCTGATAGTCGTCGAGAATCGTCTGATAAACAGTAGAAGCGTCAGTACACGGGTCGGGCGTAGAGCCTTGAGCGTAAACAAGCGTTGTGCCGGCAACTAAAAGTGTCATCAGTGATGCACCGAAAAACATCTGTCTAAAGGTTGTTTTCATTTATCTTAATTCCTCCGCCAAACCATGTCGGCAATCTATCTGTTCTCCGCGCACCCGAGATACTCGGTTTCGCGTGAACTCAGATGAATCGCAAAAAAGATTAGTTGCTAATTGTTCGCAACGAAAAATTTCGCGAATGAACGGAATTCACGCGGGAATGCGAGAAAACTAAATAATCCTGTAATTTGCCCGACCGTGTCAAGCGTGAGAGATGCAGAATGTGTCCGCCGCAACCAGGCAACAACGGTCAAAACCGCTGTTACTGTTTCACGACGCGTTCGCGCTTTTTCTTTCCGGCATCGTTGGTTATCGTGGTTGTCGTGCCGTCCTTGGAATAGGTGATAACAACGGGCGGGAACAGCGGTTGAGCATCGCCCGTCCGCTGAACAAGCTTCTTATCGTCGGACCTTGGAGCACTCGGGACGATTATCACGCTCCGGCCATCCTGATCCGCGGGCTGTGCCGCTTGACCGGCAACCATTGAACTCGCATCGGCGGCATCGTCCTCGCCCTCTTCGTCAGCCGCCTTTGCCGCTGTCGCATTCATCACATTCTGCTTAGGCTGCAGGTGGAATTCGGTCTGTGCCAAATTGCGATCCGTCCGAACGATCTGTGAACCCAGCGCCCTATAGATCTGTCCGGCGACTGCCGCCGCATATCGTCCGCGTTCCTTTTGGCCTCTGAGGATGACAGCAACGGCATATTTTGGCTGCTCGATCGGAGCAACTGATGTAAAGAGGCCTACCCACGAACCTTTATCGATACACGAGCCGGTTTTGCCCGCAATGCCCTGCGAGGCATCAACTCCGCGATGTGCGGTGCCGTATTCGGCAGCTCCCATCATTCCCGGAATCATGCGGCGGACATTTTGCTGCGGCAGGTTGACCTCAGCTTTGACGACAGGCTGAAAGCGTGTTTGTTCGGTCGTATTTCGCGGAATACGCGGAAGCACTCGATGCCCGCCGTTCGTGATCGCAGCCGCCATCACCGCAAGCTGAATGGTCGACACCTCGGTATCATCACCATGGGAATAAATGCGTGCGCTATCATTCAGGATCGGAAGCCTTCCGGGAGTTTCTCCATCCAGATTGATGCCTGTCGGCTCGCCGAGGCCGTATTTATGGCCATATTCGACCAACTTAGCGTTGCCGAGCTGTGCTCCTACACGCTGGAAATATGTATTGTCAGAGAATGCAATGGCCTCATCAAGGTCTCGCCGCGTAACTGTATTGCGAACTGAGCCGTCATCCTTGCTGATAACGCCCTCGTTCAGGCCCGCAGCGGCAGTTACGAGCTTGATTGTCGAACAAGGCCGGATTGCCGAACGAACCGCCCAATTCTGATTGACTATGGTCAGTACCTTACCGGTCTGGGCTTCCATAACGACCACCGAACCCGCGTGGTCGCCAAGAGCATTGATCGCAACTCGGCGAATAGCCGGATCCTCGCCCTCAGTGTTGTCCCGGGCGATGTTCTCGACCGTCTCTGTTCGAAGCCCGCGCTCAAAAGCGAGCTTTCGTGCTATCGCCTCACGCCTTGCAGCTTCGCGGCGGCGCTGCTCCTCTATGATCGCTGCGCGACGTTCGGCTTCTTTACGGCGGCGTTCTGCCGCATCCTTCTTTGATTCCGCGCGTTTTGCTTTCGGGTTGTCCTTTTTCGCTTTTGCATTGGCCAAGTGTTTGTCATCGTTCTTTGAACGTTTGTCGGCCGAGCGGTTCTTGGCGGCATCTTTTTTGGTATTCTTCGAGGTGGCGTTTTTATGCTTAGCATCCGCCTTGTTGCTTGTTTTGGTCGGTGTTGCCTTTTTTCCGGCAGTTTTTGACTGTGCGTTGATATCCGAAGACGCAGCAAAAAGCACCGTGAACATTGCTAATATCGCAACGGCACGGAATTTCTCGAAAAACATAAATTTCATGCTTTACCTCTGTCTGATGTTTGAACGGAATGCAAAAGAAACCATTGAAAAACGCGGAAGGGAAACTTCGTCGCACGCAAAGCCCGCGAATTTGCTTTCAAGCTGAAAGAAACTATAACATTCAAGCGATATCATGGCAAGTAGTAATTATCAGAGATCCTTTTCGGGTTTATGAATTTTCTTTATACATTCAGAGGAAGGCTTCTGCTTATCTTGGCTTTGCTTCTGATCGCAACACTGGGCATCCAATATTATCTGAATCTTGTTGCGCAGCGTGAGAACATCGACCTGCGTGAAGCCCAAACACGAGCCCTGGTTGCAGGTGTGGCACTCGGCTCTAACGGCATCACATCAAGCGACTATATGTCCGACATCGTCGATCGTGACGGCCAGACCTTCTTCGATCGTGATGCCCGCAAGCGTATCAAGGATGTAATAATAATTGATAACAAGTGGCAGATACGCGACAGCCTCGACCCGCAACTTGCACCGCGAATGGAGAACGGCACGGCCGTTTACAGAAAACTCTCAGAGCTGACTGACCTGCCGCGTTTGATCGAAGCCGACCGGCTCGGCCCTGATATTGCATCCTTTCCCAATCACGGTGTCGGAAGCGATATCAGCGATGATGAGGCTCATGCGATCCCGGTAAACACAACGACCGACGGACGCTGGTACATCATCGTTCTGCTAAAGAATGACCGAAGCCAAGCTGCATGGCAGGCAGCGCGTCCGCTTGTTTATACGCTGGGGATCCTCCTCGTCTCATCGCTGATCACTTTCCTGCTCGTGTGGAGATTTACTGCACCGATCACGGATCTGTCCGATGCCGCAAGACGCGTAGCAAATGGTGACCTCTCAGTAAGGGTGAGGACGGGCCGCCGCAACGAGCTTGGCATCCTAGCAGGCAATTTCAATGAAATGACGGCCGAACTTGAGCGAAAGCGCAATATCGAGACACAGCTTCAGCAAGCCGAGAAATCCGCCGTTGTCGGACGGCTGGGGTCTGCGATCGCTCACGAGATACGCAACCCGCTAAACTACATTAACCTGACCCTCGATCACCTTCGGAACAAATACAGCCCCGCCGATCCGGACAAGAATGCCGAATTCCAGAAACTCACGTCGCAGCTAAAGGGCGAGGTTGCAAGGATTAATCGGCAGATATCTGATTTCTTGGCATATTCGCGTCCGGTCAACGCCGATCTGAAACCCATTAAGGCGCGTGACGCGATAGCCGAATCGCTGCGGCTCATCGGCCCTCAAGCAGATGAGAACAATGTAACGGTTGGCGTCATCGAACACGAGGGTGTGCCTAACATTTTGGGCGATGTAGAGTTCCTACGCTCTGTTTTCAACAATCTTCTTGTGAATGCAGTGCAGGCAATTGGCAACAACGGCGGATACATTTCGATCAAAATAAGTGCAGAGGACCAGAGCCGGTTTGTCGATTTCGAGGTTGCCGACAACGGACCGGGCATCGCAAAAGAAGATATAGCCAAGATCTTTGAGCCGTATTTTTCAACAAAAGAGACCGGCACGGGCCTTGGGCTGGCGATCGCGCAAAAGGTCGTTGAGATGCACGGCGGCACGATCGAGGTCGAGCAGGCTGAGAGCGGCGGCACCAAGTTCATCGTCCGGCTGCTGAAAGAAAATCAAAGCAAAAATTGATGAAATCGTGATATATTCTTTTTTCGATCCTATGTATCCCAGACATTCTGCGAACAAACTATTTCTATGAGAATACTAATAACCGGCGGTGCCGGATTTATCGGAAGCCATTTGGCAGACAGGCTCCTCGACGAAGGGCACGAAGTAACCGTCATCGATGACCTTTCTACGGGACGGTATGCCAACATCTCTCACCTCGAGGGTCATCCGCGCTTTGAACTTATCATCGACACGGTGCTGAATGACAAGTTGATGGAGCGTCTCATTCGTGATACTGACCGCGTCTTTCACATGGCAAGCGCGGTCGGCGTACGGCTGATAATGGAGCAGCCCGTAAAGACGATAAACACGATCTTTCACGGAACGGACGTTATTCTGAAATTCTGTTCACGTTACCGCAAACGTGTCCTGGTGCCAAGCACGTCAGAGGTTTACGGAAAAGGCGTCTCGGTACCTTTTAACGAGAACGATGACCTGTTGACCGGCGCGACGGACAAACATCGCTGGGCTTACGCTTGTGCTAAAACATTGGACGAATTTCTCGCCCTTGCCCACTGGAAAGAAACACAGCTGCCGGTCGTCGTCGTTCGCCTTTTCAACACTGTCGGACCGCGACAAACGGGACAATACGGAATGGTCGTTCCAAGATTCGTGCGGGCCGCTCTCCACAACGAACCAATCGAAGTACACGGCGACGGAACGCAGTCGCGATGTTTCGGCCATGTGGCTGATGTCGTTGACGGTCTGGTGAAATTACTGGAAACCCCAGAATGCTTCGGCCAGGTGATCAACCTCGGCAATAATGAAGAAGTTTCGATCCTCGATCTTGCAAAGCGCGCCATTGAATATGCCGGCAGCACAAGCGCCATCGAGTTCATCCCATATGAGCAGGTTTACGGCGAGGGTTTTGAGGATATGGCGCGCCGCGTCCCCGATCTTCAGAAGGCAAAACGATTGATCGGTTACCAGCCAACCCGAACCCTGAATGACATCATCAATGATGTTGCTGCCGGATTTGGAGGAAGTGCCGCGAAGCAAAGACAAAATGCGTAAAGTCCTGATCTCGATCTTTCTGCTCCTGCCGCTTGTAGCCGTCGGCTACGGACAGGATACAGGCGGTGTAAAAGGCAAGGTGCGTACCTCGTCCGGAGGCGGCATTGCCGGTGCAAGTGTTACCGCGCGCCAAGACGGCAAGGATATTCGCTCGGCAACCTCAGATAAGAAAGGCGATTTTGTACTGGATGGGCTTCGGCCGGGCCTTTATAATCTCGTCTTCGAGGCGGCCGGCTATTCTAACGGAGTGCTCTACAATGTCGAGGTCAAAAAGAAAAAAGTGGCCGACCTTGGCGATCGTTTAATGCTGACCGTCGATCGCGGTACGCAGGTGCTCGTCCATACAAGCGTCTTTTATTCGGACGGCACGAGCATTACTGCTGCAAAGGTTGAATTGTTCAATGTCAATTCGGACGGAACGACTCGGAGGTTGGCGACCGGAACGACCAATATCAGCGGCGAATATACGTTCCACTTGAAGGAAGGAACCGCGAAACTACGCATAACCGCATCGGCTAACGGCGTTTCTGCTTCGAAAGATATCGACGTAAGCGAGGCGGCCATTTATCGCCTCGCCATTTCCCTGAATACAACACGCCGCTGAAAACCGTTAATTGACGGTATCGCTGACCTCATCGGGCGGCAGTCCGTTATTAAAGCTTGCCTGATCGGTAACGATCAACGGCATTTCGTCAAGCAGAACGGTATTGGCGACGGTCTGAACCCAGTATGTGCCTGCGGCCGGGAATACAACATTCACAAAGAATGAGACATTGTCGGTAAAGCCTCCCGGTGCAAGGTCGATCGTCGTCGGCTGTGAGCTTACGACCAAATTTGACTTGTCCGGCGAGAGTATTCTCACCTCTGTTTGATGCGAACCTTCGCCACGCCAATGGTTTATCACTGCAAATTTTATTAGCGAAACCGGAAGCTTCTCGACCATTATGTTCTGAAAGATCCCCATAAGCGAGATCTTATTACCCATTTCGATACGAACATCATCGCACAGCAGCGTGTATTCGAGTTTTAGTTCAGGAATGTTTGCCATTTTATTTTCCTTTTAGAATGCACCGTGGTTCTTGAACCACGATCGGAGTTTAGCCCAAGCATCCTCCGATGCTTCTTTGTTATAACTTGCGCGATAGTCCGCATGAAAGCCGTGTTCAGCGTTCGGATAGATCACGATCTCGGAGCCTGAGCCGTATTTCGCCAGTTCGTTCTCGAAACGCCCGACACCGTCAAGCGATATTCCTTTATCATGGCCTCCGAAAAAGCCGATGACCGGCACCTTCAATTCCTTAACATGATCCATAGGTGTGGTCGGCTGCGCTTTATTCACAGGCGAATTCGGAGTCGGCACGACGCGGCCGTACCAAGCGGCTCCGGCTTTGACCTTTGGGTTATGAGCAGCATACATCCATACTGTTCTTCCGCCCCAGCAGAAACCTGTTATCGAGAGTTTTTTTTCCTTTCCGCCGTTCTTGCCTGCCCATTTTACTGCCGAGTCGATGTCGGCCAGCGACTGTGTGTCAGGCATCTGCGAGAAGATCTTCATATTGATCTCACGCGGGTCCCGAAGATCCTTGACCTCGCCTTGACGAGCGTATAATGCCGGTGCGACTGCCATGCAACCGAGTTTCGCAAAGCGGCGGCAGACATCCTGTATCCACTCGTTGACGCCGAAGATCTCATGAATAACGATCACGATCGGGAATTTGCCGCCCTTCTTATCAGGCATTGCACGATACGCGGGCATCAGTCCGTCGGCGACCGGAATTTTCACTTCGCCGGCAACAAGGCCCTTGCCATCGGTCGTGATCTTGGTCTGTGCGGCTATCGGTTCGACGGCGGCGCCGTAAATGCCCGCCGCAAGTATCGTTGTAACCAAAAATTCCCTTCTGTTTAAGGCCGGAGCATCCGGTATCGAGTTGATTATATCTTCCTTCATCTCAATTTTTCTCCTGAAATATCGATTCTCCCTTTTCAAGTATCAAACTACAAGAGTATAATTATTCTAACTACAAGGGGCATGTTTACATATTTTCTAATCGGACTTTCGCTAGTGCTTGTTGTTCTTGCCGGCATGCAGATGGTTCATCTGTTCTGCTTGGATCGTGCGATCCGCGAGAAGAAGCAGCAAGTACGCGATATGGAACGTGCCAATAAGAAACTCCGCGAACGTCTGACTGTTGCTGAAGAGAAGGTGAGCGAGCAGGCCGAACTCATCGCCAAGATCATGCCCGACTACTCATCGAATGAGGATACGTGGGCAGAGATAATTGACGAGATTTGACCTCGCCGGCAAATTAGGATATCAAACCTCAAGATGTGCGATCGTGGCTCCCCAACTGCCTGAGAACTCCGGCGCATTCTTGAACTCGCTTACAAAGTGCGTTTCAGCAAGCACATTACGCACGATCTCACGCTGCACACCAATGCCCTTTCCATGAATGATCCGGACTATTTTGAACCCTTTCTTGTGAGCCTCGATCAGATAGGCTTCGACAACCGCCCGAACCTCACTAGGATGGAATGAATGGAGATCGAGCGAATCGGTTATCTCGATCTCAAAAGGCTCCTCACCACTATCGGTTCTATTCTCAGCCACTATTTTTTCTTCGGCGGCGTAGTTTGATACTGTGCGATATCTTCCGGCGGCACAACCTTCATTCGATTCTTATCACGCGATACATTAAAGATCTTTGTATCGAGCGAGCCGTTCGGGCTTCGCAGCTGCATCGAGAACGTCTTGTTATCGCCTTTGCCTTCAACTTTCAGCGGCAGCATACCCCAAACCTCTGTATTATTCGGCGTACGCCACACCGTGTAATAGCTCTGGTCGTATTTATCGAACGCCAATACCAAAATGCCGTCAAAGTCCGGTTCGACACCATCGATGGCCTTGACCGCATTCGTCCGCGTGAGAATAACCCAACTTCCCGGCGTGCCCGATCTACCGCTGCCGTTGGTGTCGGCATCCAACCGCTGCCATGTTACGAATTTGCGATTATTCTGCTGGAAGAAAACGATATCGCTCGGAACCTGCAGTTCGACCTGACGGCCGAACAGCCATCCCGCCGGTGCGGGCGAGACTGACGGATCGAGCCTGACAAGGTACCAAATATCGTACTTGTCCTGTATATTATCCGGCTCGCCGGCCTCTTTTGCGGCCTCAATGTCAGCATTCTTGGTACGCTTGCCGGTTTTCCGCTGTCCTTTCGGAGCATCATCGACATCGGGCACTTCCTCTTTCGGCACGAACTTCCAATCCATGATGTCGAATGTCGAACCGTTCGCAAGCTTGAACAGTACGTTCTCTGGATTCATGTCGGACGCAGCACGCAGGTTCGAAGCTGAACGGATCATACCTGCGGCCTGCGGGGCTTCACCCTGAAAGTCCTCCGCCAATTTCTTACTGCGTTCAAGCGTCTCACTCGTAATGACGTTCTGTGCCTCGATCCATCCTTCGGTTTGCGCATCGTCATGCGCGCGAACACGGTACCAGTAAAGGCCTTTAATGTCCGGAGATTCGACCTGATCGAGCACGTCCAGCTTATCGCCGCGTTTGACCTCCAAAAGATCTGCTGCGACCACAGCAAAGGATGTTCGTATCTGTGCCGTTTTTGCGATCACGGTCGCCGTATCGCTTGCACCAAAAACGCCGGCGACACCGCTTACGGATTGATCTATAACGGTACATCCGCCTGCAAAAAGCGAAAAGACAAGCAGTAAAAGAATTGGTAAAGCCCTTAAATTCATTTCAGGTCCTTCGTTGAACTTCGCCAAGCATTATAACCCAATTTGTCGAGCAACGCCTTTTGCCGCGACGAGAGCTTCTGCATGGCAGAGAGCTTATGGGCCGTCCCCGCGACTGCATCGGCGATACCGCACTTCCCGAGCAGTTGGATGACATTAACGGCCGGAACGTCTCGCTTTGCTGTAACCAAGGCATCAACAAGCGGTGTCAGTTCACCATATTTTCCGAATTCGGCAAGCAGCGCCTGCGTTGCATCACGTCCGGGCCTATTCATCGGATACTCACGATAAAGCTCCCGCAGTATGTCCCCGAATGAGGACTTGCCGTTTGATCGCTCAAGCCTTGCAATATCGAACAAAAAGGCGATCGTCAGCCCGCGTGCGTAAGTAAGAATGTTCGCCGCGACAGGTCCGCCGTACATCATGGTCAAATCCTGCTGCGGATACGCTGCCTCGATCGTCATAGCACGGCTGAGTGTATCCAGCATATCCTCGAACCTGATCGTCCCGGTGCGGACCGCGGTCAGAAGCGAAACATACTGAGCGGCTCCTTCATAGAACCAATCATACCTGCCGCTGAGAGCAACGCCGTTCGGAAACCAAAGATGAAACATCTCATGCCGAAGCTGCTCATTAAGCCTCTGAAGCGACTGCGAAGCGAACGGCATATCCGATGATGTGATAACTATCGTCGTGCCTCGTGTTTCCGCTTCCCATTGTCCGGGCGGCGTGCCCTGCGGCATTCGAAACATAACTACGGCCGGCTTCTCGGCTCTCAGCGGCCCGATCGACGCTGCGTAAATATTGCCGATCTTTGCAGCAACCGCGACCGCCTCCGCATCGCTGAACGGCCATTGATCGGCAATAATGAGTTCGACGTCATTCTGCCGCGCTCTTAGCGATGAACGCCTCCAATCCTTGCCGATAGGGATCACAGCTTTGGAGGCGTCTTGAAACGTAATAGCTTCGTTTTCCGAATATTCTCCGGTAACGTTCCATTCGACCGGCAATTCTACTCGTACAGCAGCTCCGTCACGGCCGTTCTCAGGCAGCAGGTCGCCAAGCATCAGTATGCCGTTCGTCGCCGCGATCCACGACCGATGTGCCCGTAAGGCACCGATATCAGCACCCAAAACGGATACGGAATAAATGCACCTAACGACACCCTTAAGTGCGACGAATTGCCGCGGCCGAGCCTCCGTAACATCGCTCTTGCGGCCTTCGCGATCGAAACAATGCAACTCATCGGCAGCCCATGAGACTGTTTCCGGCAGTTTCACGATAAATACCGATTCGGAAAATACAGCATCGATCTCGGCTGAGTGTTTGGAAGGATCGGGTGAGATCGTTGCTGTAAGATGTTGAGCGTGGGCACCTAACGCACCAAGCAAGGAAACCAGAAACAGCAATAACGTACGCGCCAAACCCAACCTTTTCCGCTTTCCGGCGTTTACTGATACCATCGTCCCTAATAGCTTTGTCTGTAAAGATTTGTAAATCAAGCAAATTTTCCCGCCATGCACCCGAATTTTCTTTGACATGCCGACACTGACAAGCATAAAATGCGGCTTTAGCACAAAGGGTACCAAAGGCATTTTCGGCCAACCGGGGTTAGACTGCAAATAGGATATGAGTTTGATAAAGATCATAATTTTTACGCTTGTGCTGGTTTTCAGCCTTCTGTTTCTCGGGCGACTGTTTTAAGTGCGGTATGCACCGACAGCCCATTTACTGAGATCAAGAGGCTTGGAACGGCGTACTGTGCGTAAGCCTCGCAGCTGAATTTGGCGGCCATCGCAGGCCGCCTTTTTTATGTCAGAGCTAAGAAAGATAACGCGTGCGCTGATAAGCGTTTCGGATAAGACAGGCCTGCTGCCGCTTGCTCAGGATTTGACGTTACGCGGTGTCGAGATCGTTTCAACCGGCGGCACTGCAGCGTTCCTTCGCAACAGCGGAATAACCGTAACCGATGTATCTGAAGTTACCGGTTTCCCTGAGATGATGGACGGCCGCGTAAAAACGCTCCATCCGCGGGTTCACGGAGCACTGCTTGCACTTCGCGATAACGCCGATCATGCCGCGTCGCTCAACGAACACGAGATCTCGCAGATCGACCTGCTTGTTGTCAACCTGTACCCGTTCGAGGCCGCGATCGCAAAGGCCGGAGCCACGTTGGAAGATGCCGTCGAGAATATCGACATCGGCGGGCCTGCGATGATCCGTTCGGCGGCGAAGAATTGGAGCAGCGTTGCCGTTGTTACCGATCCGGCGAGGTACGAAGGGATCATCAATGAATTAGCAGCGAATGACGGTTCGCTCTCGCTTGAGACACGAGCAGCGTTAGCGGCGGCGGCGTTCGCGCGCACCGCAGAATACGACACGGCGATCGCAGATTTCTTGAACGCACGGCAAGACAATGAACAGTTCCCGGAAACAGCAAGGCTCACGCTTGCAAAGGCCTCCGACCTGAGATACGGCGAAAATCCTCATCAAAAGGCGGCTCTCTACCGCACCGGCACGGGCGGCATCGCTTCTGCCGAACAGCTTCACGGCAAGGAAATGTCTTTCAACAATTACGTTGACGCTGATGCGGCATTCTCGCTGGTGAACGACTTTGACGAAACTGCCGTAGCGATCATCAAACACACAAATCCTTCCGGTGTCGGGATCGCGGAAACACCTGCCGCGGCATACAAAAAGGCTCTGTCAACGGATCCCGTATCGGCGTTCGGAGGCATAATCGCGTTCAATCGAAAAGTTGATGCTGAAGCGGCAAAAGCCGCGATCGAGATCTTTTCTGAAGTGATCATCGGGCCTGAATTCGACAATGAGGCTCTTGAAATATTTCGAACCAAGAAGAATTTACGGATACTCAAAGCCGCGTATGGAGATGTTTCAGCATCCGAGAGCCTCGAATACAAGCAGATATCAGGCGGCTTTCTTGTCCAAGACAAGGACGTTCGCGCCATCGCTGCCGACGAACTGCATATCGTGACCGAACGTACGCCCTCGGACGAAGAGTTTCGCTCGATGATGCTTGCGTGGAGGGTTTGCAAACACGTTAGGTCGAACGCCATCGTCCTGGCAAGTGCCGATCGAACACTCGGCGTCGGTGCCGGTCAGATGAACCGTGTGGATTCTGTCAGGATCGCGGCAATGCGTGCTGAGAGGTTCGATCTGCCGCTAAGCGGCTGTGCTCTCGCATCGGATGCATTCTTCCCGTTCCGCGATAATGTTGATGAAGCGGCTCGCATCGGCGTAACCGCGATCATACAGCCCGGCGGCTCCGTCAGGGATGAAGAATGCATTGCCGCAGCCAACGAAACCGGCATCGCGATGGCGTTCACAGGCGTCCGTCATTTCAAGCATTAGCCGATCGGAAATATTTCTCTTGACAATATATTGTGGTAGTGTTAAAACTATTCACAATTTAGGACGACTGAAAGAACGCTCGGAAGGTTTTGTGAAAACGCATCCTTCGGCGTTTTTGTGCGCTCGGCAGATCAATTCCCTCCGTCCGCAAAGCCTGCCACGCTGATATCAGTGCCGTCGCTTGAAATGCTGATCATTCCGTTATCGCCCGTTGTCAACACCGAAGCACCTGCATTCTGCCAACGCATTACTACATCATCATGCGGATGTCCGAAAGGAGAGTATCGGCCCACGGAGATGATCGCATGTCTCGGACGAACCGCATCGACAAAGGGCTGCGTTGACGATGTGCGGCTGCCGTGATGAGGAGCCTTTACTACATCCGAAGCCGAAAGCATCCCTGTCGCGGCAAGTTCCGCCTCGGTTCGCCGTTCGATATCGCCGGTCAGCAGGAACGTATTGCTTCCGTAACGCAGCCGCAAAACAACTGAGTGGTTGTTATCCCAAACTGCGTTCGGGTCCGCGGCCGGAGCAGGATTTAAAACCTCGGCGGTAACACCGCCGATCTCGAATGTGTCGCCGCGCGCGATCATCTCGACAGGAATATTCCGTTTCCTAAGCTCAGCATCAAAGGCTGCAAATTCCGCGTCGCTCACCGGTGAGCGGGCGATATAGGCTGTGCCGATACCGAAATTGCGCACAACCTCGGTCAGCCCTTCAATATGGTCCGCATCCGCATGGGTCGCCAATATCCTGTCAATATACGAGTAGCCTTTGCTCCATAGTACGGGCGAGACGACGGCCTCGCCGATACCTTGAGTGTCGCGTTCGAACGCTTCAACACCTTCACCGCTCCGATAGTCAAATCTTCCGCCGCCGTCGATCAGCATGGTCCTTCCGTCGGGAAAAGTAATGAATATCGAATCGCCTTGCCCGACATCAATAAAGTCGATGTGCAGTTTCCCGTCCGGTCTTGACACGCTGAACGGATGCAGAATGATAATGCAGGCGAGGATCGGCGTCGCTGCGAGCGAAATCCGCGTTAAAAGGTACCTTCGTCGATCAGCTTTGCCGAGAGCGAAAGGGCTCCATTGAAAGGCCAATGCGGCAATGATGATGAGCGGTATGAAGTAGAGGAAATATACGGCAAACGCTGTATCATGATAAGCCGGTATCCTCGGTGCCCATCCGCCGCTCGTAAATACCCGAGGCAGTGCGAGCATAAGCCCGTTCGCGGCGTCCGCGATGAGAAAGAACGGCCTGGCGAGCACACCTGCTATCAGCGTCAAAAACGATCCGATCACTGCCGCAAAACTCTCGACAGCCAAGATAGCTCCGACCCAGATATTCAGGATCACCGAGGCAAAGGGAACGCGGTGGAAGTAGATCACTGACAGCGGCAGCATACTTACCTGCACGATGAATGAGACGATAATGCCTTCGGCCGCGTAGCGAAGCAGCATCTGAGCCGAGCCTCTCACTCGGCCGCCAAAATACGGCCGTTTCTCGATCGTTCCCGTCCAGATATTGTCTTTCGAGGCGATATTCCACGCCAACGGATCCCAAACTGCGGTTTCACAGGCACGAAGAAGCCATTGCGGGACATTCGGCGGAAATGGCGAGGCTGCATCCGGCGTCCATGCGCCGATCGAATAGAGCTTTTTCAGCAGCGGCTGAGCGATGGCCACGATCGCGAAAACGCTTATCACGGTAAGCTGGAATGACGGCCCGAAAAGATCCGCCGGGCGCCATATAAGAAGGATAATGATGCATAGACCAAGCGAATTCAGCAGATCTGTTCGCCTGCCGACAACGTAAGCGAACATAAGAATTGTGAACATTATCGCTGCCCGCGTTACCGGAACTGCGGCTCCGACGCCAAGCGTGTATGCCCACAAGAAAGCGATCACGACGAGGAATTGGATCAACCTGTTTCGCGAAAGCCGTCGGATGAACCACAGCATCACGCCGCCGATGAATGTGATATGCAGGCCGGAAATGACAAGGATATGAAACGTGCCGCCGGCCCGAAACACATCGCCGGTGTCTTTATCCAGGAAATATTGGTCGCCGAGCAGGCTTGCTATCATCACGCCCGCAGTTTCCGGCCGAAGGTTCGCCTGAAAGCTTCGGATAAGCCGGCCGCGTACATCGTATGTCCAAGCTATCGGCAGAAATACGCTCTCATCCGCGATACGCTCGACAAGCAGAGGTGAGCGAACAGTCGCTGTCGCATCAATCCCCATACCGTCAAAAGCATCACGCGTGTTCCGTATGCCGGGATCGCGAAACTTATCCTCACGCTCAAGGCGACACAACACACGGATGCGTGATCCGTATCTGAGATCGCTGAGCGCGTCAATGCCGTCCTGCGAAGACGATGCAACGAACAGCCTCACGCGGCCGCTGACCTGCCTTTCCGCGCCCTTGAGTAAAAGTGTGTCAGCGGCCATTGTAATGAACGCACCTCCGATGGCCGGCTCCGGAGCAGCGGCAGCAACGCCTTCCAGCTCGACAGGCGTTCGAGATGCGATCGCGCCGCTGTCGTAAAGCACTCTCAAGCGATCCGGTGAAATACTAAGCTGATCCGCGCGATATGCTGCCGCTCCCGCGCTGAGAAATGCGAAGCAAATAAGTATGGCTGCGACAGAAGTGCGGCTTACGAACGCGGCCGTGATGCCGAATGATGCGGCAAGGATAAGCGATACTTGGAAGCTGACGGCGGAGTAACGGCCCAGGGCAATACCGAGAGCGAAACAGCAAGCGAGAGTAAAGAGCGGACGCGGCGAGAAATTTCGGGAGCTCATTTTGGCCATCAGCGTCCTACTCGGCCTTTAGCGACGATCGTAGTTCGAAAAAGCGCCGCTCGCTGATGCCGCGGATCAGCATAAGGCCTTCGACACGGCGGAAAGGGCCGTTCGCCTCGCGAAAATCGACGATCGCCGCTGCTGTACGACGGCCGACATAGGGCATGTGTTCAAGCTGTTCGACGGTTGAGGTATTTATGTTCGCGCGCGGATCGCTCGCATCCGGTCGGGGCCGCTCGTAAACTACGCGTGAAGTACAGGCAGTACCGATCGCTGCCGACAGAAATATGAGGACAAAAAGCCGCATCGATATTCCCTTGATCGATGAGAATCTTAACCGACACAACCGCCCTTTTGCAATCGAGGCTCAGGCATCAACGCCGCGTGCACCTTCATCAAGGTCTTGCAGGTACTCGTATGCTTTATCCAGGATCGGGCGCGCTCGGGTTCCTCCGTCCATTTCACCGACAAAGCCTTCTGCAACCATCGCGTCGATGAGGGCGGCCGCGCGGCCATAGCCGATCCGAAGCTGCCGCTGAAGAAGGCTCGTCGATGCTTTCTTGAACTGAGCGAATAACCGCAGGGCGTCGTCAAAATAGACATCGCGACGGCCGGGCGATTCGCCGTCGTCACTCACCTCTTCTTCGGTCTTTGTGATGGTTAGATCGTACTCGGGCCTGCCTTGGTTCTTTATGCTCTCAACAACCTTCTTGATCTCGTCCTCGTTGACGAACGCACCGTGGACACGCACAACCTGTGAATTACCGGGCGGCAGAAATAACATATCGCCTTGGCCGAGGAGACGCTCGGCTCCGTTTCCGTCAATGATGGTGCGGCTGTCCACCCTTGACGACACGCGGAAAGAGATGCGCGACGGAAAATTCGCCTTGATAAGGCCCGTAATGACATCGACGGAAGGCCGCTGTGTTGCCAATACAAGGTGAATGCCGACCGCACGCGCCATCTGGGCAAGCCTTGTGATCGACTCCTCGACCTCTTTACCCGCAACCATCATCAGATCCGCAAGCTCATCGATGATTATCACGATATACGGCAGGTTTCGGTGCTTATCGCCGTTCTCGTCATACTGGCCGAGGTCATTTCGCCGTTTCGCTTCGACATTATAGCTGTCGATGTTGCGCACACCGTATCCGGCGAGGTCCTTGTAACGCTTCTCCATTTCGCGGACGGCCCACTTCAAGGCGGTTGCGGCTCGTTTCGGATCGGTTATGATCGGTACCGACAGATGAGGAATGTCCGCGTAAAGCCCTAATTCAAGCCGCTTTGGATCGACCATGATGAACTTCACTTGGTCGGGCTTAGCCTTGTAAAGGATCGACATTACAAGCGTGTTCACGCCGACCGATTTTCCGGCACCGGTTGCGCCGGCGATCAGAAGATGCGGCATTTTTGCGAGATCGGCGACGTATTTCGTGCCGTCGATTGTCTTGCCAAGCCCAAGCGTCAGCAGGCTCGATGCCTCTTTGAACTTCGGCGAATCGATCACGTCGCGCAGATAGATCATCTCGCGCTGTTTGTTTGGAACTTCGATGCCGACGTATGCCTTTCCCGGTATGCGGTCGATGCGGATGGACGGCGCCGCAAGCGCCAGGCAAAGGTCGTCGGCCAAGCCCGTAACACGCGAGTATTTCACGCCGCTTGCAGGTTTGAACTCGAACGTTGTAACAACAGGCCCCGGCGAAATGTGCATTACCTTTCCCGGCACACTGAATTCTCCCGCCTTTTCCTCGAGCTGTATCGCAACACTGCGAAGCTCATCTTCCTTATGGCCGATCGAGGGCGGCGCTTCGGTCAATAATGCGATATCCGGAAGCTTGTAGCTCGTAAAATCCTGATCGCCTGCTCCTGCATCCGGCAGCACTTCCTCGTCTTCCTCGGCAGCACTCGCACCAATAGCCGCCGGTGCTGCGTCGTTTTCAGACGTACTTTCCGTTACGGGAACAGCCTCGTCGATCGTTGTTGCATACGGGTCGTCCGCCTTTTCGATCGTCGGCACCGAATCGAACTGCTCGTGCTCAAAGAGCGGCTCGCCGCGAACTGCGTTTGCGGAAGGAACCTCAGGAACCGCTATGGTCGGCGGAATAACCGCATCCTTCTCTGCGAGACGCTTCCGCCTTCGCTCCTCCGCACGGATATGGGCGGGGCTTGCCCCTTGAGCAGACCGCCGTCTCTCACGCCATTCGTCAAAGCGGATCTTGAAATTCGCCCAGGCCATATCAAAGTGGCTCAAGAATGCTGCGAGCGACGCATCCGTTACGAGTAAGAGCGAGCAAACAAAGATGGTTAAAAGCAGAATGCCGGCACCGATACGCGACAGATAATGTGCAAGCCCTTGAGCCGCGGCTTCACCGACAACCGCACCATAACCGCCGAGAAGCGAGAAGATGCCCGAAAGAGCGACGGCAAAAAAGATAAAACCGAGAACCCTCGATACACGCGGCACAAGCGTATCGGCACGATAAACACGGTACGCCGCCATCACTATCAGGACAGGCACAAAATACGCCGACCAGCCGAGCGAATTGTAAAGGAGCGCGAAGATCGTTGCGCCTGCAACGCCGATCCAATTCTTGATCGGAGCACCGCTCGAACTCGACGGAAGCCATGAACGGTCGTCAGGGCTGCCGCTCAAGAGGCACAGGAGTACAAGTATCGCAAGAGCAACAAGCAGCAGAGCGACGATATCGTTTACGATCGTGTGCGTCGCGGCTTTCGCACGCTTGCTTTTTAACAGCGTGCTGCCGTCCGCAAGGCAAAAATTCGTCTCATCGTCGTAGGTCTTCTTACATGTCGGACAGGTTTTCATCCTATGTGTGCGGTACTGCTATACGGCCGGAGCCTCACCTTTCTTGTAAACCAAAAATTCCTGAATGAAATCGTCCAGCTCACCGTCCAGAACCGAATCGACGTCCGACGTCTCGTGCTTTGTACGAGTGTCCTTGACCAGACGGTACGGATGCAGCACATAATTGCGTATCTGCGAGCCGAATGAAATGTCCATCTTGCCGGCTTCAAGCTCGGCGGCACCCTCGCGGCGTTTTTCCAGTTCGAGTTCGTACAGCTTCGAGCGCAGTACCTGCATCGCAACGGCTCGATTCTGGATCTGCGACCGCTGGTTCTGACAAGTTACCACAATTCCCGTAGGAAGATGCGTAATTCTCACTGCCGAATCGGTCGTGTTGACGTGCTGGCCGCCTGCACCGGTTGAGCGGTACGTATCCACTCTGAGGTCCTTATCCTCGATCTTGACCTCGATATTCTCGTCTATCTCAGGACTTACGAACATCGATGCGAACGACGTCTCGCGGCTGCCGCCCGAATTGAACGGCGAGATACGCACAAGCCGGTGGACGCCCGCTTCAGCAGCAAGAAGGCCGTAGGCATACTCGCCTTCTACGCGGAATGTCGCCGACTTAAGCCCTGCCTCGCTGCCCGCTTGTTCATCGAGTATCTCGGCCTTGAAACCGCGTTTCTCACACCAACGCAGATACATCCGCAGGAGCATTTGGCAAAAATCCTGAGCATCGGTCCCGCCCGCACCTGCCTGCAGCGAGCAAATGGCATTATTCGCATCGGTCTCGCCCGACAGGAGCGATTCGACCTCGGCGGCCGTAACCTCCTTTTCGAGACGCTCCAGCAATGCTTCAAGCTCGATAGCCGAATCACCGTCCTCGGCCGCGAATTCAAAAAGCACATCCGCATCAGATACGCCGGTATCAAAACGCTTCTGCCGCTCAAGTGCCTTTTCAATACGCGAACGTTCCTGCACAACCTTTTGGGCCGCTTCGTTGTCGTCCCAAAAACCGGATGCAGATATCTGCTGCTCGAGTTTTTCTAGTTCCGCTTGTTTTTTTGGCGCGTCAAAGAAACCTCCCAAGTTGGGTAACTTTTTCTTTGATCACTTCGAATTTTGTCTGCAGGTCCGTAAGTTCCATTGATGATATTCTACACGCCAATGCCCCGATCGCAGAGTGCCTCAGATGCTGTTGCTAGGAACGGACAGCTTCGACCGGCTCCGGCCTCTTTCGCCAAAAGCACATCAAAAGCATGGCCAACGTCACCGCCGTGCACAGCCACGCGAACCAATCGCCGTATTTCACATAGAAGGTCTGCGAGCCGTCGCTCTTTGAAACACTCCATACACGCGTAGCCTCTTGGTATGTCGGAGCTTCATCGAGTACCCGGCCGCGTTCGTTTATGTAAGCCGTGATGCCGACATTCGTTACGCGTATGACCGGACGGTTCGTCTCGACGGCACGAAAGACCGCATTCGCAAGATGCTGCCGAAGCACAGGCGTCGGGCCGAGATAACCGTCATTTGTCATCTCTATAAGGACATCGGCACCGTTAAGTACGAATTGCCGCGAAAGTGCGCCGAAGTGCGACTCAAAGCAGATCATTATGCCGGCCTTGGCGTCCCCGACCGGTACAAGATCGTGATCGCGGCCGTATGCGAAATTTCCTACAAAGCCTCGCAGTATCCCTTCAAGTGGCGGCGGCACACTTTCGCCGAACGGCAGCAGATATATCTTGTTATATTGTGCTGCCTTGAGGCCGTCCGGGCCAACGAGAACGGCCGAGTTGTAATATTGCGTGCCGTTAGGCTCGGGCTCCGCTGAATTGAACAGGACGCTCACATTGTTCTCGCGGGCGAAATCACCTATGAACCGCCGAAATTCACGATCATCGGTGTACATAAAGTTCATCGGCGATTCGGGCAAAACAACGATCTTCGGCTTCTTCGCGTAAATTTCGCGGTAGAACTCCGCATCGCTCTCATCATAGATATTATCCAACATTCCCAAATCGTTAGCTTCATACCGGGCAAGATCCTTCTCGAAGGCTGATCTTGAACTCTCGATCTGTTTGTCGCGAAATAATTCGAACTTTGATTGATCTAGGCCGCTCATCGGCACATTTGGTTGGACGGCTATTATGAAAGTATCCCCGTTAGGGAACCTTCCGTAGGAAAAGTTCGGCACTATCGTAACGATCCATACGAAAAAGGAAAATACCGTAGGCACAAGCAAGATCGCCAACAGAGTTCTGATATTCCTGATCCTAAATACCTTCGACGCTTTTCCGTAGTCACCCAAGACGTGTAAAAAAAGGAAAACAACCCCGATTATTGGGAAAAGATATGTGGTACTGCTTAGTTCAATCGCTGAATTCGGGTCAGATCGTTCTATAACATCGTCCGACTTGACAGTCTCAGTCGATAACCCGAGAGTCACTATGTCACTTTCATCTATGACGGGAATCGTTTCGCGACTTTGTTGAATGTTACGAACCTTCCTTCTCGCCAAAAAAACACTCGCAAAGAGTAAATTGAAAACTAGAATTGAGAACCCAACTAAATACACTCCCCCGACTTGAGCCGGCAATAAACCCTGCTCTGTAAACCATGTAAATGCCTGCGAATATCCAACCGCATTCCAATTATTTCCGGTCAGCCAGTAGCGCAGAAATTCAGTAAATACCCATAGGAACGGAGCCGCGAGGTATGCCCGATCACCGAAGCGTCGCACCAGCAGCGATAGAATTCCGGCAAACAATGCCGGAAACAGCCCGACGAGCAGACACACGCAAAGCAGCAAAAAGTACGCCAGCCACACCGGAAAGCCCGCGTAGTGTATCGGAGCATAGGTCAGCCACCAGCACGAGCCGAAGAAAAACAGCGTCCCGAACAGCCAACCCGTTAGGAACGAAGCGGGTGCCGATGCTTTCTCACGCTCAACAGCGTACATCAGCGGCACAAGCGCGAACCATGCTAAGTACCATTGATCAAAATCCGGGAACGCAAGGATAAGCAGACCCGCGCCGGCGATCGCCATCAGCGCGCTTTGCCACGAAGGAAGAAACCGTCGGCGAGGTGCCTGAAACACCTCAATATATTAACATCAACGGCGCGTCCGCACCGTAATTTCACCGCTCAAATGCTATATCACCGTCGCAGACCGTTCATTCTGACCGTAATCGTTCATTTAGAAACAAAATTTGTCACTCCGGACTGCCGCGATCTGTCATCACGGCACGAACAGCGAGCTAAATACGGTCAACTTGAACGCATCACTGTCCGCACCTTTCCACACGTTCACTCAAACTGAACGAAAATGCCGCAGAACCGCCTTTTTATCAATAAATGCAAGTAAAGTAAGGCAGGCCCGGCCGTTTAGATCGGCCGAGCCTGTAAAGGAAGGACAACTGAAGGAACGCTCGGAAGGTGTACAAGCACAGTGGCAAACCGCGCTCGGAGTAGTGGTGGCGGCGGGGTCTTGATGACTGTCATCAAGCTAGCCACCCTCTACTTAGCACTTAGCGTGCCAAAGTTCTGCAAGATCGTTGGAAAATTATTTAGAGATACTCTACCAGAGGGCTAACTCCTTATGGAATAAGCGATTTTACCATGTGAAATTTTTTGGAATTCCTCCGGATTATAACTAGATGATACCTTCCGCCGCATACCAATTACTCATTTCGAGCATCTTTCTGACAGTCTTTGTAATGCGATGGCATCCGGATCTTCAGAATTGATGTCGAGTGCCGATGCGGTATAGTTCTTTGCCTGAAGACAATCGCCTTTCTCGACATAGATCTTGCCTAGCGCGACATGTGCCTCGATCATACGATTGTCCCAGAAGATCGATGTCTTGAACGACGATATCGCCTGTTCGAGGTCGCCGCGTCGCAGGTGGATCTTGCCGAGCAACAGATAACTCTCTGCCGACATTGGTTCGCTCGCGAGGATGCGGCGCAGCGTCGCCATTGCATCATCGTCCTGTCCGGCTTTGACTTGTGCACGTGCGGTCGTAAGCAGATCGTCGGTCTCGGTGACCTGCGCCTTTGCCGCGGCGGCACCATAGCTTCGGCTCATTATGACGCTTACAAAATCCTTTCTCAGCGGCACCTCAACACGCAACGCGAGATTGGCTATCGTCTTTGAGCGTTGCCATTCGCGTTCGAGAGTAGCATAGCGGTTATTCGCCGTCAGATATTTGCGGGCCTCATTGTCCATATCCTTGGCAAGCGGGTCTTTGATCGCCTCTAACGCCTTGGACAACATAAAGTAAGCCTCGCCGTCGCGCGGTGCGGCAGAGATCGCCTGCCGAAATTCAGGCGCCGCATCTGCCATATTTCCGGCCAGAAACAGTGCTGCTGCGTAGTTGAAATGTATGTTCGCATCATCAGGCGTTGAGTCCGCGGCCCTTTTCAGCAGTTCGAGTCCTTCGGTTTGAAGAGCGGCGGCCTTGCCTGGGTTCTTTTTCTCGGTACGCGAAGCCTGTATCGCGATCGCCCCGAGTGCGTTATAAATGCTCGTCAGCTTGAGATCGTCGGCGAGCGGCCGCAGCGTTGCCAAAGCAGATTCATAATTACCCTGCTGCCACTGCAAAATACCGATATAAAAAGACGCTTCGGCATACATCTCGTCGCGGCAATTCGGAGCCTTGCTTTCCTGTTTGGCCCTGTCCACGCAGCGATTATGAGCGGTAATGACCTGCTCGAAAGCGTCGATCGCCTCGTTGACCTTTCGGCGGCCCATATTTATATGGCCAAGTTCGAGATCGGCCTCGCTGTAAACGCCGCCCGATGTCGCCTCGCTGTAAAGACGCACCGCGTTGCGGAAGTAATTCTCACGCACATCGATCTGTGATATCGGCGTTAAAAGGCCTTTTGTATATGCCTCGAATGCACGCGCGGGCACCTTTGTCGCCGCGGTTATCATATCGTTCTGTGAGTACGGCAATGATTTATCGCGTTGATAAAGTATCTGATATGCGATCTGCCCTTGGATGGTCTGAAGGTTGCCCAAGGCATCACTGACCCTGATATCCCGTGTAACACGGCTTCCGTCGGGCATTTCCTCGCTCAAAAAACGGCCCTCATTCACACGCACGACCTTTGCCGTAACGATGATGGCGGCGGCCATATCATTCGGCGATGGTTCAACATTATATTGGCCTGAGATAAGGATCGTTGCGTTCGCTTCGCGGGCGAGTTTCAGCGACGTCGCAAGGCTCGGCAAAGCCGTGAGAGGTATTCGCAGCCGCTGCTGGATAAGTTTACGCTCTTCATTCGTAACAACATTAAGGCCCGGCACCCGCAGAAGGTCGCTGAGCGAATCCGCAAAGCTCTCGCCCACCCAATTAAATTCCGAACGCGACGACGTGTTCTCGAACGGCAGCACTAATGCGACATCCGTCTGCGCCCGTGCGCCGGCAGCGACAACGAGCAGTAAGGTCAGGCACAATAACGAGCGTTGCAACATCAGCTTCTCCTAAAACAAAAATTCGCTTCGGTTCCGAAGCGAATCCATCGTGTTCATTTGATGCAGAACACACAGGCTAAGATGGTATCCGGTACGGGATTTGAACCCGTGTTGCCGCCGTGAAAGGGCGGTGTCCTAACCCCTAGACGAACCGGACATAATTATCTGCCCGCCCCAGAAGGCGAACGATAAGAATATCGGACGTAAAATTCGTTGTCAACCATCGCGCACAGTGAGCGGTCCATTCTGCCGCCGCGGATAATTTCTGCTAAAATCGCCATAAATGAAACGTGTCTTCTTGATCGATGCGATGTCGCATATTTACAGGGCATTCTTTGCTCCTATGGGAATGCGTCAAGACCCTTTACGCAACAGCAAGGGCGAGGTAACGCAAGCTGTATTCGTATTCACGAACATGCTCCGCAAGCTCATTAATGATGAAAAACCCGAATACATCGCCGCTGTTTGGGATACGGAAGAACCTACATTCCGCCACCAATCGTATGCTGACTATAAGGCGAACCGCGAGGCTATGCCTGAAGACCTCGCCGCTCAATTGCCTTACATCGAACGGGTTTGCGAGGCTTTCGGCGTTCCCATTTTGAAGATGGACGGCTACGAGGCCGACGACATCATCGGCACATTGGCACGGAAAGCAGCGACGAAAAAGATGCAGGCCGTTATCGTGTCGAACGATAAGGACCTTTGCCAACTCGTACGCGATCCTTACATCATCGCCATGCGGAATAATGCCGCGAACATTCGCCGCAAGGTTCCCGTGCCGCCGGTCGAGTGGTGCGATGAGGCTTGGGTCTTGAATAAGTTCGGCGTGCCGCCGGACAAGGTCATTGACCTGCTCGGTTTGATGGGCGATGCGGTCGATAATATTCCCGGTGCTCCGGGCATCGGGCCGAAAGGAGCCGTCGAACTCGTGCTCGAATTTGGCTCGGCAGAAGCCGCGATAGCGAACGCCGATCAGATCAAACGCAAGACATACCGTGAGAGCCTGCAGAACAATGCGGAACAGGTCCGCCGATCGCTCGAACTCGCGACCATCCATTGCGAGGTGCCGATCGAACTTGACCTCGACACCCTCGCATATAAAGGGCCGGATAGGCCAAAGGCTCATCAGCTTTTCAGTGAGCTTGAGTTTCGCACGCTTACAAAAGAATTTGCGGACGGCACGGCACAACCTTCGTCAGTTTCGAGCGGCCTGTTTGACAGCCTTCCGGCGGCTGAAAGCATTACGACGCATTACGGGTTGATCGATGACGAACCGGCGGCTGAAAAACTGATACGCAGGCTGTTCGAGGCCGAGTTTTACAGTTTCAGCATCAACGAGCCTGCGGACAGCGGCCAAACAAGCTGCTACGGCAAGGCCGCGCCGCTCGGCATCGCCATAGGTCTCGGCAGCGGCGAGGCGTTCTATATTGATATTTTAAATTTTAAGGACGGCAGCGCCGTCGCGCAGCGATTCATAAGCGATATTTTTACAAATAAATATCTCCGCGCGGCGACGTTCGATAAAAAGCTGGCGATAGGTTCGCTGCTTGCACTCGGTATCGAATCTGTCGCGATCAACGATGACATACTCATCGCCGGCTACCTTCTTGACGCTTCAAGAGCGAGTTATTCGATAGGCCTTCTCGCACAGGCGTACGCCGAAACCGACATTTCCGCGACGATACCTGACGGCTGGGACAAGCGTGCATTTCGATCGGCGGAGGCGGCCGACCTGACCGCACGTCTTTTGCCGATCATGCGGCACAAGCTGCGTGAACTCGACCTAGAAAAGCTGTATCTCGACATTGAGATGCCTCTGATACCCGTGCTGGCGGATATCGAGCTTGCGGGAATGAAGGTTGATGCCGAAAGCCTAACAAAGTTCTCCGAAACAGTAAGCACCGACCTCGCAGAACTCAGCAAGAAGATATTCGCCATCGCCGGCCGCGAATTCAATATCGGTTCGCCAAAGCAGGTCGGCGAGGTGTTCGGCGAGTTGAATATCGAGACGGGCCGAAAGACGGCGACGGGCCAGATCTCGACAAGCCACGAGGTACTGGCCGAACTCGCGCAAACCTACGAGATCGCACAACTCGTGATCGACTACCGCGAGATGGACAAGCTGCGTGCGACATACGCCGATGCTCTGCCCAAACTGATAGCCGACGACGGCCGCATACACGGCACACTTAATCAGACGGTTGCCGCGACGGGGCGTTTATCATCCACCGAGCCGAACCTGCAGAACATCCCGGTACGCACCGAACTCGGACGCGAGATCAGGCGTGCGTTCATACCCGAAACCGGCTGCAGGCTTATATCTGCGGACTATTCACAGCTTGAACTGCGCATACTCGCACACATCACGCGCGACGAGCGGATGCTGGAAGCCTTTAAGAATAACGAGGACATACACGCGCAGACGGCGCGGCTCGTATTTGGTGCAAAGGACGAAAAGGACCTGAAAGAGAAGCGCCGTCTTGCCAAGATAGTCAATTTCGGTATCGCGTACGCCGTCGAGGCGTACGGACTTTCGACGCGCGTAGGCATCAGCCGTACCGAGGCCCGCAAGGTGATCGACGACTATTTCGCTACTTATAAAGGCATACGTGCCTATATGGATCGCACGCCTGATGAGGCACGCGAAAAGGGCTATGTAACGTCGATCTTTGGCCGCCGCCGCTACTTTCCGGGCATAAACGACCGTAATTTCACTGTCCGCTCACGTGCCGAGCGTGAAGCGATAAATATGCCGATGCAGGGCACCGCAAGCGATATCGTAAAGATAGCGATGATCCGTGTCGCCGACGCATTAAAAGATGCCGGCCTGAGCACGCGTATGATAATGCAGGTGCACGACGAACTGCTCTTCGAAGCTCCTGAAGCCGAGGTCGCCGCCGCCTGCGACATCGTAAAGCGCGAGATGGAATCAGCCGCCACGCTCGACGTACCGCTCGTCGTCGAGATCGGCTCCGGCACGAACTGGATGGACACGAAGTAGCGCGTAAGATAAAACGACACGATCCGCGTTCTTTTCCTCGATGGTCATATTTCCAACCGCCGTCGCTCCTTCAGCCTGATCTTTTCAACAAAAAACGAGACTGCCTTTTCAGACAGCCTCTTTGCAAAGCAGGACGTTTGGCCTATCGACTATTCGGCGACCGCCATTTCCTTTTCTTTGGCTTTCTTTTCGCGTTTTATGCCGCCGATCTGGACCGGGCTGTCGGCCTTCAGATTGTTCTTCTCCATGATCATCTTGTTATAGAGTTTGCGCATCATCTGCATCTCTTCGGCCGCCGTCTTCGGGCCGTCCATCGTCGGCTTGTTCGGGCGAGTCATATCGACCTCGTTGAGCGTCAGGCCGTGCTCCGTGGAGTCAAGGTCAACGTGCTTGCCGCGTGCGAACACTTCGTGACGGCCGTGGTCCTTATACCACTGTGCGACGGTCGCGTTCTGGTGCATATTCTCGATGATGTTGCGCCAGCCGATACCTGTGTTGTATGCACAGAACGAGATCTCGCCCTCCTGCGTGCCGTACGGGATGATGCACATCTCGGTGCGGCGGAAATCGTAGTTGAACAGGTCCTGGAACCACATTCCTGCAATAAAGAGGAAGTTCCACGGATCTTGACGGCGTTTCTCGACGTCCTCGATCGTGCGGTCGGGGCCGACCTTGCCGTAGTCCTTGCCCGACAGGCCGAACGACTTGTCGAACTTCTTGAGGATGGCGCCAAGCGTCAGGCTCGGCGGTGCACCGTACGGATCGTAGTTCTTCAAAAGTGCGAGGCCCATCATGATGTTCGAGAACCACTTGCCGCGGTTCGTATCGCTGATGTGCTGCATATCCGTAACAAGCCCGCGGATGTCAAGGAACTGCGGAACGGGAGCCATTTCCTTTGTTTCCTTATTGACCATCATTGCCGTACCGACACCGCAGTTCGGATGGCAGCCGCACGAGACCTGCCCCCAATTGGCTTCCTGGCCGTGAACGACGTCCGCAAAATCAGCGAACGCACCCATAAGGCTGAGCGGGAACCAATCACGCGTCGGCTCGGTAACGCCGAGCTGCTTTTTGACATCGTGTGCCATGTGCGAGAGCGTGTAACGCTGCTGCAGCCGGCGGCGCTCAGTGATCAGCTCATCACGGCCGGTGAACGATACGGGCTGGAATGCGATGAACGAGATCTTTTTAGGATTCTCAAGAGCAAAGCGGATGATCGAACCGACCTGATCGTTATTGATGTGGTTGACAAGTGTCGTTACCAAAATGATATCAACGCCCGCTTCATGCAGGTTGTTGATCGCACGAAGCTTCACATCAAAAAGGTTGCCGATCTGACGGTGCGAGTTGGCATCGTTGCCGATACCGTCGAACTGCAGATATACGAAGCGAAGGCCTGCTTCGGCGGCCTCGCGGCAGAATTCCTTAGACTTAGCGAACTCGATGCCGTTGGTCGCCGCCTGAACCGAATTGTAGCCTACCTTGCGTGCGTACTTGATCGCATCGATAAAGTGCGGGCTGAGCGTCGGCTCGCCGCCCGAGTACTGTACCGACATCTGGCGGCGCGGCTTGATCTGGATCGCGTTGTCAAGGATCTCGGTAACGTCCTCCATCGAAAGTTCGTGGACAAAGCCGACCTGATTGGCATCCATAAAGCACGGGTCGCACATCATGTTGCAGCGGTTCGTGAGGTCGATCGTGAGAACCGCGCCGCGGCCGTACTTGACCGACGACGAGCCGTGGTTGTGCAGCTTCTCATCATTATGAGCGTCGATATCCCGGCCCGGGAAGAGCGATTCGACATGCTTTAGGAACTCAGCATCGATCGCCATCATATCTTCAAAGTGGCCATGCTTCGGACAATCCTTGATCATCCACACTTCGCCGTTGCGCTCGATGATCTGTGCCTTGATCTCGCCGACCTTTTCATTTACCAGCATCGCAACATCTTCTTTGCCGCTTAGGATCGACTCACGCGCCTCGATCACGCAGTTCGGGCAAAGCGAATCCGTCTGACGCGGGAAGCCGAGGATCGGCTTTGTCTTCTGCCACGACTTCAAGATCGGCTTATCCGACCATTTCGGTATGAATGACGGATTGGGTTTGAACTGGTTCACGGATTTGACGGCTCGAAAGACGCCGCCGGCGATGTAGGTCAAGCCTTTCTCAAGGTGTTTTACTGGTCTCATAATTTCTCCAAATATGTAATGCGATCACTGCTGAAGCCGATCTCTCGACTCATTACGCCAATTTTTTGATGATCAAGCAGGCGCGGATTTAGTCGGTATACTGGAGGCAAACTGTATGCCACATTGGCCGATCGGGATAAAGATATTTAACCTCTTTATGATCAATAAGTTACGTTATCACAAGATACGCCTCGCCGCAACCTTGCCGTATCATTCTGATACGCACTGCCAATTGATCGCCAACGATTTGTCTAATTGACACATCTCGGAGAGAAAATATAACAAGCATCAATCAGTAACGCGGTTAAAAAAATATTTTAAGCACTTGTGCGCGCATAAGCAGGCCAAATGCTAAAGCATGCCGATTTTCAATGGTCAATATATTGTAGGCATTTATCGAATTTTCATATTTCTTTTCCATATATTGTATGTACCAAAATCATAAGCGCAGAGCTGACCTTTCACATCATCATCTGGCTCGGAACTGTTGCAAATAAAAATTTTAGAAATATTTAAATATGCTCTTTACAAAGCGATATTTCTTATGCTAATGTTTCAAACACTTCATGCAGACGCTTCAAGCAGTTCCGTTTGTTTGGAGGATTTAAGTACGACAATCAAGATATTTTAGCAGCGATCTTCTAAAGGGATCGAACAGGCAAACCTCGGTTGCTATGACGATCAAGTTCGGAACATCCGGCTGGCGGGCGATAATCGCAGACGAGTTCACATTTGATAATGCGCGGCTCGTCACGCGTTCGATCTGTGGATATTTGAAAACTCATCAAAGCAACGATACTACGCTCGTGATCGGCAATGATTCCCGGTTCATGGGTGAAAAATTTGCCGATGTCGCCGCCGAGATCGCCGCGGATTATGGTTTTACCGCACTAAGATGTACGGGCGAGACGCCGACTCCCGCGATCTCACACGCGATACGCTCGCAGAAAGCGGCAGGCGGTATAAATTTCACGGCTTCGCACAATCCGCCCGAGTTCCAGGGCATAAAGTTCTCGACAGCGGACGGAGCACCGGCACTGCCTGAAGTTACCAAAGTGATCGAGCAGTACATTGCCGACGGCATCGAAGCCGAACGTGCAAGCGGCGGCTCGATCACCGAATACGATGCCCGTGAGGCCTATTTGAATGACGTTGCCGCGAAAGTAAGGCTCGATACGATCGCCGACGCAGGCGGCTCGTACGCATACGACCCGCTATGGGGAACCGGACGCGGTTATCTCGATAAGGAACTGCGTGACCGCGGCCTTACCGTTGAGACAATTCACGATTGGCGCGATGTTACATTCGGCGGCCGTGCCCCCGAACCCGGCGGCGACCATTTGGATGAGCTTCGCGCGGAAGTCGCAAAGAATGGGGCAAAGCTCGGCCTCGCGACCGACGGTGACTCTGACCGGTTCGGCGTGATCGACAGTAACGGCGATTTTATTACGCCGAATCGGCTGATCGCATTATTGACGGATTATTTGGCCGAAAGCCGCGGTTGGACGAACGGTGTTGCCCGCAGCGTTGCAACGTCGCATCAGGTAGATCGCGTTGCGGCCGCACGAGGCTTGAAATTGTACCAAACGCCGGTCGGCTTCAAGTACATCGGCGAATTGATAAATAAGGATGAGATCATCCTTGGCGGCGAGGAATCCGCGGGCCTGTCGATACGCGGCCATTATCCTGAAAAGGACGGCATTCTGGCGTGCCTTTTAGCGGCTGAGGCTGTCGCGGCACGGCAAGCAAGCCTTACCGAGCAGTTGGAAGAGCTTTTCCGCCGCGACGGCAAACTCGAGTCCGGCAGGATCGGCGTCAAGCTGACCGATGACGTAGCAGCGGCACTCCACAAAAAACTTGCTCTCGAGCCGAGCGACATCGGCGGAAGACGGGTCGATCAGATCGACCGCACGGACGGCGTGAAGTTCTTGTTTGATAACAGTGCGTGGATACTTATGAGGCCTTCGGGTACGGAACCGCTGGTCAGGATCTACGCAGAAAGTGAAAGTAAAGATGATGTCGAGGCTTTGCTCGACGCCGGAAAGAAGTATTTGTTGGGCTAGCAGATGCGATCGAATCGAAGCAAAAGTAAGAGAACATCGAGCGTCAGACGCTCACCTGCGTGGGCGGCAATATTGATCGCAACAGCGATCACAGTGATGCTCAGCCTGACGATCAACTATAAAGCGTATTCCCGAATGAGGCGGGAATTGACCGAGAACGACCAATTATCGCAGCGTCTCGAAGCATTAAAGGACGAGAATTTGCAGCTTCAGGATGAGATACATGAATTGAGAACGAACCCGAAGGTGATAGAACGCCAAGCCGCAAAGCTCGGCATCGACCTTGGGATAAGAAAAGTTCCCGTACCGGCTAATTGATATAGCGGAGACGTCAGTAAGACGGTACACACCACGCCAATGAAATAACTGCCTTTTGCCTACTACTCCGCGTGGCCTACAGCAAATCCTATCTGTTGATCGCGGCTGTGAGTTTCCAGAACTCACAGCCGCACTTCCCTTTTTGGGGTAAAATCAAATATCTGCCGATCGCTGCAGCCTTCCGAACATTAGTCCGAATATGAGTTTATCGACCGCACAAAAATCCAACTGGCCGATCGTTGCTCTCGCAACCTTCTCACTGATCGTAAGCAACGGCCTCGCCATCGGCGGGCTTCCGCCCTTTTATAAGCCGATGCGCGATGAGCTGACAGCAGCCGGCGTGATCGCCGCGGCCGGTGCGGAAAGCTTTATAGCTAATTGTGCGAACATAACATTTATTACGTCGGGCGTGTTTTCACTGCTCGGCGGTTGGCTGTCGCTCCGATTTCGCCTGCGCCCGCTGATGGCCGCAGGCTGTGTGCTGTTGGGCGGCGGTATGCTGCTCCACGCTTGGGCCGCGGCGCCCTTTGCCATTTATTCGGCAAGGGCTTTGATGGGGGCATCGCTCGGCTTTATCGGTGTCGCTCCTTGTGTGGTGCTGATCTCGCGTTGGTTCGACAGCGGACGAGGCACGGCTCTCGGTGTGGCATTGATGGGTACGAGCATCGGCGGAACGGTGATACCGCCGCTCGCTTCACCGCTGATAGCAAATTTCGGCTGGCGTATTGCCCTCGCGGGCTTGAGTATCGTGATCTGGCTCGTATTGCTGCCGCTGATCTTACTTGTCGTACGAGAGCCGGAACGTGATCACACTGAACCAAAAACGCACGGCTCGCAGGATGGAATGACGTTGGCCGAAGCCTTGCGAAAGCCGACAGCGTGGGTCTTCGGCCTTTGCGCGGCGCTTGTTTTTTACCCTATTTTTGTTACGAGCCAGCAGTTCATTTTGTATCTTCAGACACCGCAGATCGGTGTGAGTGCGGCGGCCGCATCGTGGACACAATCGCTCCTGTTCGCCGTCAGCATCGGCGGCAAGGTGCTCGCGGGCCTGACAAGTGACCGTACGGCTCCTTCTAAAGTGATGGCCGTATGCGCGGCGATAATGTTTGCGGCATCGCTTGTGCTTCTGCAATTGAATTCTGCCAACTTCTTGTTCTTTTTGGTACCGTTCGCTCTCGGATACGGCGGGACCTTCGTGCTTCTTCAAAGGCTCGGCAGTGAGCTTTTCGGCAAGCGCGACATCGGCCGCATACTCGGAGCGGTAACTCTCGTTGAGGTGTTCGGGGCGGCTGTCGGCGGGCGTGTTACAGGCTACCTTGCTGACAAGAACGGCGGAGATTACACCTTTGCGTTTTACGGCGTAACGGTGGCGGCGGGCCTTGCATTTGTCTGTGCACTTATAATTGCAATGGCAGACCGACGCTCTGCCGCTGCTTAACGCTGCAAATATTCAGCTGGAAGCTATTTCTTCAGAAGCTCGAGAGTTTTTTTCGCCGTCTCGATATCCTTTATATCGGGGTATTTATCAACCACGATGGATAGATACGCGACGGCGTCGGAGCGCAGCTTCTCCGGTGCGTATTTTTTCTTTTCTCGCTCCGACCTCAGATCGACCTTTTGTTTGCCTTTATTCTCGGAGAGATAGTAGCTGCTCATACCCGCCATATAAATGAACTCGCCGATGCCTGAAAACTCAGGATAGGTAGCGTATGTTTCTTCAAAGCGCAGCAGCACCTGCTTGTAAGCCTGCTTGGCGGGAGTGAAAGCCTGACGCGCGACATCGAGATTATGTTTGGCATCTGCCTCCATCGCAGCGTCGAGGGTCGGCGTAATATTACGCTGAGCCGATGCGGACGCCGCAAAGACGCAGGCCATCAACACAAATTGTACGATCAAAAACCTCATCATTGCTTTTGATGCAGAACCGCAATGCATCGTTTTCCGCCGAACTTCAATGTCCTAACGGTACTTTCCGATTATCGCATCGAGCCGCGCCGCTGTTTCCGCAGGCCAGCTTTCCGGCGGCGTAAAGACAGCGTTTTTGATGGCATCGGCAAATTGGTTCGGTGTTTGTTTCTCTGCGACACGCTTTACGGCATCCTTGAGCACAAGTTGTGCATTGCGGACATTCTTGCCGAGCGTCTCTATGACCATTTCGGCAGTAACGTCGTCGTGGCCCTCGTACCAGCAATCGTAATCAGTAACGAGCGCAAGCGTCGCGTAGGCGATCTCAGCCTCTCGGGCAAGTTTGGCTTCCTGCAGGTTTGTCATCCCGATTATGTCCATTCCCCACAGGCGATAGACGTTCGACTCGGCCTTGGTCGAGAACGCAGGGCCTTCCATACAGAGATAAGTGCCGCCGCGGTGTGTTTTGACACCGGCCTGTTTGCAGGAAGCTTCGAGAATATCGCCAAGCTCACCGCATACGGGATGAGCGAAAGTAACATGGCCGACAATGCCATCGCCAAAGAATGTTGACTCGCGCCCGCGCGAACGGGTCCGGTCAAAGAATTGGTCAGGAATAACAAAATCCGTCGGAGCATATTGCTCCTGCAGGCTGCCTACCGCTGAGACCGATAAGATGTACTCAACGCCGAGCAGCTTCATCGCATAGATATTCGCCCGGAAGGGCAACTCGGAGGGCGTCAGTCGGTGGCCTCGTCCATGCCTTGGCAGAAACGCCACCGTGACGCCGTTGAGTTCACCGAATATGAAAGCATCAGACGGCGCGCCGAACGGCGTTTCGATGAACTGTTCGCGGACATTTTCGAGCTCCGGCATTTGGTAAAGCCCGCTGCCGCCGATGATGCCTATCTTTGCTGTTTCCATGTGTCTAAAGGTGTCTAAAGAGAAAAATAAAGGGCGGTTGCCCGCCCTTTCCAGATCTAAGAACTATTTTTTCTTCGGGGCTTCCGGCTTCTTTACCTCAGGCTTCGCATTCGCGGCTGGTTTGGCCGCGGGCTTGTCCTTCTGATCCGGGCCGCCGGGAGCGTTCTGCGGCATTTGCTGCGGCTGTTGCTGCTGCTTACGGATCTGATCGAGTTCTTCCTGCGTCAGTTCCGGCACCGTAAAGTCGTCCGGCACATGAACGCCGTTCGAGGCAACTATATCGTCGATAAGTTTCTCTTGCTTTTCGCCCTCAAGCTTGCCAAGTACATACTGTTTTACCGGCATCTCGCGGCCTGTCGGATCACTCGGATCCTTATAGCCGGTCGATATCAGTATATGCCGCACATCGTAGCTCTCATTCTTATCCTTTGACGAGGGATCGACGCTGAGCTTCCGTTCCAGCTTTACAATATGATAGCCGAAGTCGGTCTCAACGAGGTCCGGTGCGATCTGGCCTTCCTGAAGCGCGAGGGCCGCCGCTTCGAACGGAGCGACCATCCTTCCCTTCTGCACATCTTTATAAAGGCCGCCCTGTCCTTTGCCGTCGGGGCCTTTATTGCCGGGATCTTCGCTGAACTCATTTGCAAGCTCGGCGAAATCCTCGCCCGCTTTAGCCCGGTCAAGGATACTCTGGGCTTTCGCTTTTTTCTCGGAAGGATTCAGCTCAGGATGCGCATCGATATATGACTGAACCTCGTCATCGGAAACCTTGAGCTTGTCCTCAAGTGTCTCCGAATATTGCCGTGCAAGGAACTGAGCCTGCTGAAGCTTTACTTGCAGCGCCGTGGTCGCAACAAAGTTCTTATCGAGTTCGCCCGCAGCGGCCTTTGTTTCGAATTCGTTCCGATAGATGCGGATCTTTGCAAAAAGGTCTTTCGCCTGGCTCTTTTCATCATCCGAAATGACCCTGTCGGCCATGTCCGGATTGCCTTTCTTCAGCATATCGATCTTTGCGTTGAGAAAGTCGTTGAACTCGTCCTCGTGCGAACGTGTTTCGCGGTCAGGAGATCCGCCGCCTAGCTTTTCTTTCAGGGTCGCAAAAAATCCTTTGGGAGCATCGGCCGGAGCACCTTCCTCCCAATACTGGCGGATCTGATCTTCCGTGATAAAGCCGAACGGCGGCATCGGGCCTTTGTCCTTATTGATCTCACGATCATAGCTGACCGCTTCGATCTCGGCCTTAATGCTCAAAAGCTCCTGCCGATTCGTACCGGTATCCGCCATGCCTTCTTTCTTCGCCTGGCTCGCGAACGCGAACAACTGGCGGAAGCTGTCAAGCTGCTGCTTTTTCAGCTCAGGTTCCTGTGTGAAACGCTGCAATATCTGCGGATTGGTCTTTGCGGCATTCGCAAGCAGGAGTTCGATCTCTTCCTTGGAAATGCCATTGAACATCTCGGTCGAATGGCCTGCAATGGTCTTCTTCCAAACGGTGAGGCCGAGGCCGACCACGAGTATCGCGGCTACCAAAATGAGGCCTTTTGTTAAATTACTCAAAGCACTGAGTCCTCTCTACTAAAATATCTGCCTTTTCGACAAACGGTAATCATACCGTAAAACGATCGACAGTTCCTAATCAATTTGACCGATACCGGCTATTTATTCTTTGTCTGAACAAGCTCAAGCAGGACACCGTTCGCAGCCGACGGATGGACAAACGCCACGAGGCAGCCTTCCGCGCCGATCCGAGGCTCGTTATCGATAAGCCTCATGCCCTTGGCTCTGAGCTTTGCGAGAACTTCTTTGATATCTTCAACCGCAACCGCAATGTGATGAAGCCCACCGCCGCGTTTTTCAAGAAATTTGGATATCGGCGAATCGTCGCTCGTCGGTTCCAGCAACTCCACTCGGCTCTCGCCGATGGGCAGCATTGCAACGCGCACCTTTTGATCCTCAACGATCTCGGTATGAGTATTCTCAAGTCCGAGAGCTCCTTCCCAAAACCGTAGTGCGTCCTCGATACCTTTTGTTGCAATACCTAAATGATCGATCTTCATCTTTGTGAACCTAAATTAGCCGCTCCGCTTCGCCAAAAGTTCCTCGACCGCCGTATAAGGATCGGTCTCTCGGGCAGCAACGCTTTTCGACAGGAGGCCGAGGGCATCTTCGGCGCCATTCTGTGCCAGCAGATCCGTCAAAAGACGTTCACGCAGCAATTCGAGCAGGCGCCAACGGGCGACCGCCTCTTTACGGCCGGCGGAACCGTCGTTGTGTGCCGTCGCCGCGAATTCAACATACTTAGCAGCAGCAGCAGCAAGCTCTTCGATACCTTCGCCCTGAGTGGCAACTGTGCGGACTATCGGCGGTTTCCATTTGTCGGGACGGTGAGCGATGGCAAGTAATGCCTCAAGTTCCTTCTGCGTGCGGACGACGCCGTCACGATCCGCCTTGTTGATTACAAAAACGTCGCCGATCTCCATTATTCCGGCCTTTATAGCCTGTATGTCGTCACCCATACCCGGAACAAGCACGACCACCGAAACATCCGCAGTCTTTACGATCTCAACCTCGTCCTGGCCGACGCCGACCGTCTCGACAATGATCTTCTGGTAGCCGGCGGCATCAAGTATAGCGACGGCATCGACCGTTGAACGCGAAAGACCGCCGAGGTTGCCGCGCGTCGCCATCGAACGGATAAAAATATTCTTATCCAAGCCGAGAGCACTCATGCGTATGCGGTCGCCGAGTATCGCACCGCCCGAAAACGGACTCGACGGATCGATACAAACGATGCCGACCCTCTCACCGCGATCTTTATAAAAAAGTGCAAGTTTATCGACAAGCGACGACTTCCCGGCACCCGGCGAGCCGGTGATACCGATGATACGAGCCTTTCCGGTGTGCGGAAAGACCTGTTTCATCAACTCTCCGGCATCAGGACCTCCGTTCTCGACGACCGAGACAGCGCGCGCGGTCGTCAATACATCGCCTGCGAGGAGTTTTTTAATGTCGATCTCTCTGCTCATCGTCAAACGCCGATTTTCGCATTTATTCGCGGGAAAGCAAAAAGAGGCCGCCTTACGCGGGCAGCCTCCGATCTATCGATCAACGAATATGCCTATTTGCCGGGATCGTCTGCCGATGGGCCGTACATCGACGGCACAGGGATATCGTTAAGCCGCAAATACACCGACAATTGCCCGCGATGATGGATGATGTGATTCATCACGAGAGTCCTAACCACGGCGACCTTTGGCAGCGTGAGATAGACCTCTTCGCCATTTCGCATCGTCCAATTGGTCAGAAATGTCTCGTCGGAGGTTTCGGCAATAATTGATCTGGCATTTGCGATATGATCGTCAAAGAACGTAAGCAGTTCTTCGTTTGTTTTCGGCTCGAACGGTGTTAGATCCATAGTTGCAAAATCGAGAACATCGCTCTTGCACACTTCTTTGGTCCAGCCGAACATCTCGGCAACGTGAACCGCCAAACGCCCCATTGTCATCGACTTTTCATGCGGTTTCCAATCAAACTTCTCGGCAGGGACACGTTCCAGAACAGCTCTTGTTACTTTCGCCTCATTCTCTAATTCGCCTAAGAAGGCAGTCGCCAGACGCCCCCTACTCATTTCCGCTGAACTCATAAGATATTTCTCCTCAACCCAAAATTAGAATCGAAGCATAGCACGGCCGTTGCAACGATGCAACGCATTTCTCGGTTCAAATCGTACACATAAACGAAGTGCAAAATGGCTTGCATATCGGCACGAACTTTTGACCATCAACTTATAAAACGGCTTTTAGCAGATTCTTCGCGATCACGATTCGTTGGATCTCGGACGTGCCTTCGCCGATGGTGCATAGCTTTGCGTCGCGCCAATATTTTTCCGCCGGATAATCCTTTGTATAGCCGTAGCCGCCGTGTATCTGAACCGATTCCTCGGCGACCCGAACGGCAGTTTCCGAGGCGTAAAGTTTTGCCATCGCGGACCTTTGCGTAACAGGCTGCTTGGCATCCTTGGTCGCAGCGGCTTGCAGCGTTAACAGCCGTGCACACTCGATCTGCGTCGCCATGTCGGCGAGCTTGAATTGGATCGCCTGGAACTCCGCGATCGCCTTGCCGAACTGCTGCCGTTCCTTTGCATATCTGACAGCCGCTTCGTATGCACCCTGTGCGATGCCGACCGACAGAGCCGCTATCGAGATGCGGCCGCCGTCGAGCACCTGCATCGCCTGCTTAAAGCCTTCGCCCTCGTTACCCAACAAATTGTCCTCAGGGACAAGACAATCCTCGAAAACTACCGACGCAGTTTCCGAGGCACGCATCCCGAGCTTGTTCTCTTTCTTATCACCGCGAAAGCCCACCATCGAACGGTCAAATATGAACGCCGAAATACCGTGATTTCCCTTTTCCTTGTCAGTAACGGCGACCGCAACCAGCGTGCTGCACGAAAGGGCGTGCGTAATGAAATTCTTTGAGCCGTTGACCAGCCATCCGTTGTCAGTACGGAGTGCGGTCGTGCGTGTGCCGGCCGAGTCCGAGCCGGCCTGCGATTCGGTCAGGCCCCATGCGCCAAAGCTTTCACCGCGAGCGAGCGGTACGAGGTACTTCTGCTTCTGCTCCTCGCTGCCGAACATATAAATGTGATTCGTGCAAAGCGAGTTGTGGGCGGCGACCGATAAGCCGACCGAACCGCAGACGCGGCCGATCTCTTCGATGATCGTCGCGTACTCGACATAGCCCATGCCCGCACCGCCGTATTCTTCGGGTACAACGACGCCAAGCAGCCCGAGATCTGCAAGGCCGGGCCGCAGTTCCATCGGAAAATGCTGGGCCTCATCCCATTCCATCACATGCGGTTTGATCTCACTTTCCGCAAATTCACGTACGCTGTATTTTATCTGCCGTTGTTCGTCCGAAAGCTCAAAATTCATATCATTCTCAATAATGCGTAGTTATATTAGCATAACTAAGAGTTTTGAGCCTAGTTTTGTTGTACAATGTCGGTATGAACGCGAACTTCCTTACCACAGATGACCAGGTGAGAGACCTGCTTTCAAACTCAAAGACCATCGCTGTCCTCGGCATCAAGCCTGACTCGCACGAAGCACAGCCGGCAAACTATGTTCCGAAGTATATGATGGATCACGGTTACGAGATCGTGCCTGTGCCTGTTTACTACCCGGAAGTAAGCGAGATACTCGGCAAAAAGGTCTATCGCGACCTGAACGACATCCCCGGCGAGATCGATATACTGAACGTCTTCCGCCGCAGCGATGACATCACTAAACACACGCTCGATATCCTTTCGAAAAAGCCGAAAGCTGTTTGGTTCCAGTTGGGAATACGAAATGACGACGTGGCCGAGCGTCTGGCAGATGCCGGGATCAAGGTCGTACAGGACCTCTGCATCATGGTCGAACACAAGGCTTTGATTGGTCTTGTTTAGGCGTGGCTGACAGTTAACCTGATCTAGCCAATTAACGGTTCTCGGAAATACAACAGAAAGCAAAGAGTTGCTGATGCCAAGAGTGTCGGGAGTGTATCCTACGTGCCTTTTCCGGGATGACACTGCGGAAACCCACAGCAGCAAGCGTCCCAAATGCCGTGCCGGGTAGAGCCTATTATTTTCGAGAGCGGGAAGAGGGATTCGGCGCACCAGCAAAAACGGACGCGACCTCGATGTCTGAAAGTTGTCTCGAACCGCCTACGACAATGCCGTCAAGCGTCAAAGGGCCGATGGCGATCCGTTTGAGTTTGACGACAGAGTGCCCGACCGCATCGAACATCTTTCGTATCTGCTGGTTATGGCCCTCATAAAGCGTAACCTCGTACCAGCCGTTCTTTTCAGTGGAGTTAAGTTCGCGGATCTCGGCCGGTGCGGTCTTAAAGCCATCCTCGAGGAGGATGCCGCGACGCAATTTGTTTATCGCATTACTGTTCGGCAGGCCCTTTACCTTGACCTCGTAGATCTTCGGAATTGTCCGCGAAGATGCGACGCGGTCAGTGAATGCACCATCGTTCGTCAAAATGATCAGGCCTTCAGAATTGAAGTCGAGCCGCCCGACCGGATGGAGCTTTCCCTTCCCTTTTACCAGATCCGTGACCAACGTGCGGCCTTCGGGGTCGCGTACACTCGAAAGCACACCTTTCGGCTTATTCAAAAGAACGTAGATATTCCTTTTTGCCGCAAGCCTTGAGTTAATAAGACGCCCCCGAACCTTTATGTGATCGGCTGCCGGATCGGCCTTGGTACCGAGTTCAGTGATCGTGTTGCCGTTGACGGTCACGAGGCCTTCGAGAATAAGTTTCTCGGCCGCGCGCCGCGAAGCAACGCCGGCCTGCGAGATCAGTTTCTGCAAACGCTCTTTCATCGTACGCCTCGGCTCTATTCTTCGTCGTCGGTGGAGTTGTCTTCTATGATCGCCGCTTCAAGCTCATCGTAATCTGCCGTGCCGGCCTCCGGTTCTTCCGCCGGTGTTACCTCGACCGAGGCTCCCGCAAAGTCTTCGAAGTCCTCGATATTCGGCAGTTCGCTCAGATCCTTCAGACCGAACTGGATCAGAAAGTCTTTCGATGTTCCATACTGTATCGGCTTTCCGACCGTCTCCTTTCGCCCTTTTGCAACGATCAAGCGTTTGTCGAGCAAGGTCTTTATCGCCGATGCCGATTGCACACCGCGTATCTCAAGTATCTCGGGCACTGTTACCGGCTGTTTGTAGGCGATAACCGCAAGCGTTTCGAGCGATGCCATAGAGAGTTTGGCGCTTGGCCTTGTCTTTAAGAAAAGTCGGACATCCTCATGCAGTTCGGTTCTGGTTGCGATCTGATAGCCGCCGGCGATCTCGCGTATTTGAAGGCCGCTGCCGCGTTCCGCAAGGTCGGCTGCCAATTGTTCAACGGCAGCTCGGATCGCATCCCTTTCTTCGCCGAGGACCTCAGCCAGCAGCTTTGCCGTTACCGGCTCGTCCGCAACGAATATCAGCGCTTCGACAACGGCCACGAGATCGGAGGTCGAGCGTGAGGTTTTCTGTTCTGCGGCTTGTTCCATAGAAAATTGATCTGGCCCCGCTGGCACGCTATGCGGCGGGCGAGACTTTTTGCAGGATGATATCACCAAAGGTCGCCGTTTGCGTAAGCCTAACATCCTCAGTTCGCACTATCTCAAGCACAGCGACAAATGCGGTCACAAGCTCACGGTGAGTCGGCATCTCTTCAAAGAATGAGAGCAGGCTGATCTCACCAAGCTCGAATATTCGCCGCTTGAGGGTCTTGATCATTTCAGACAGCGAGATCTCTTCACGTTCGATCTCCATTTGCACAGCCTCAGCGTGCCGTGCAGCGATCTTTTGAAAGACGGTCAGGAGGTCGAAGACAGTCGCGCTGATCTCGGCATTATTCTCGTCCTCGTCGATCTGGCCGCGTGTGAACGTCGCCTGCTCAATGGTCGAGCGTTCATGCAGCATACCGGCGGCCGTCTTGAACTTTTCATACTCAAGCAGACGGTCAACGAGTTCCTTTCGCGGATCGTCGAACTCTTCATCATCCGGATCGGCCTTGGGGTCGCGCGGCAGAAGCATCTTCGACTTGATCTCGATGAGCGTGGCGGCCATCACGAGGAAGTCAGCCGCGACCGCAATATCGAAACGCTTCATGAGCTGTATGAACTCAAGATACTTCCGCGTTATCCGTGCGATCGGTATATCAAAGATATTCGCCTGCTCCTGTTTTATCAGATACAAAAGCAGATCGAGCGGCCCCGCAAAGCCGCCGATCTTCAGCTTAAGCTGGTCACTGCCGCTGCGGACGATCTCGGGCGATTCCTTAAAGAAATCAAAGCTGAATTGTGTAAGTTCTTCGCTCAAGTCGTCGTAATTTTCGCACCGTTCAGCGCTGAAACCAACCAATTTCCCGCACGGTTCACGGCCGTTCCGGTCATCATTTGATGATCTCGAGTGCCTTTTCCAATGGCCGAGCAACGACAGCCTTGTTGCCGACCTCGACGATCGGCCGCTGAATAAGATTCGGGTCGGCCGCCATTGCCTTGATCACATCACCATCCGGCGTCTCATTTGAAAGACCCGCCGCTGACGCTCCGCGCACCATTTCGATCGGGCGCATACCGGTCTTCTTTATAAGCGCCGCAAGCCCCGCTTCGGTAAATGGTTCATTAAAATAATTGACCTTCTCGTAATCAATGCCGTTTTCACGAAACAGCGTCGCAAGATTGCGGCAAGTCGTTCACGTAGGCTTTTCGTAAACCGTAATTCTCGTTTCCATATTCGAAATTTCCTTTGATCCGCTGAGCTGATGTGTCGCTGAACCGTTCACTTCATCGGTCTTAAGATCGGTATCGCTCGCACGAACGCCTTTGAGTGTATCAAATACCGCGCAAAGATAGTAAAATCATCTCAATTGATGTCGAAGGCCGCCCATCGAGCCGGTGTTCGACGTTATGCGCGGGTTATATGTTAAAGATCCATAACTCTTTGACAGAACAGATCGAAGAATTTCGCCCCATCGGCACGGGCGGCGAGGTCAAAATGTACACCTGCGGCCCGACCGTCTGGAACTACGCCCATATCGGGAACTTTCGAACATTCGTATTTGGTGACGTGCTGCGGCGCTATCTGAGGTATAAAGGCTTTCGTTTGACGCACGTCATGAACCTGACCGATGTGAACGACCGTATCGTATCCGAAGCGGAGGTTCGCGGAATACCTCTGAACGAGCTGACAGATCGTTTTATTGAGGTTTTTTGGGAAGATATGCACTCGCTCCATTGCGAGATCCCTGAGTTTGCACCGCGTGCTACTGACCACATTGATGACATTGTCGAGCTGATCGAACGCCTCATCGCCAATGGCCACGCATACGAATCACAAGGCTCGGTTTACTATCGCGTCTCGTCATTTGAAGGCTACGGGCGGCTGACGAGGGTTCGAGTTCACGATCCCGCGGACTGCGAACGCCTCGACAAGGACCGCTATCGAAAGGAGCATGCGTGCGATTTCGTCCTTTGGAAATCTGTTGATAAGGACGACCCTGTCGGCTGGGAATCGCGTTTTGGCAGAGGCCGTCCGGGCTGGCACATCGAATGCTCGGCGATGGCAATGAAGTATCTGGGAACAAGCTTCGACATTCACGTCGGCGGTGTTGACCTTAAATTTCCGCATCACGAGAATGAGATCGCACAGAGCGAAGGTGCTACAGGCCGGCCATTCGTAAAATACTGGCTGCACGGCGAGGTGTTGAACATCAATGACGAGCGGATGTCGAAAAGCTCGAACAATGTTTTTACGCTGCGTGACCTCACGCGGCTTAATTACGATCCGCTGGCGGTGCGTTATCTTCTGCTTTCGGTTCCTTTTGACAAGCCGCTTAATTTCACGCCGGACAACCTGAATGGTGCCCAGAGTACCGTTGCGCGCATACACGATTTCTTTCATCGGATGCGCGAGGGCGAGTTCGAGCCGGGCGGATGCCCGATTTTTCAAGAGAAGGTCCGCAAGTTCCTCGCTGCATTCGAAGATGCGATGGACGACAATCTGAACACTGCTGCCGCTCTTTCGGCCCTGCACGGATTGATCCGCGAAGTAAATATCTCATTGTCCGATTCGTCGCTTCTTTCTGACGATCGGGACGCAGTTCTGGCGGCTGTCGCAAAGTTCGACTCGGTTTTAGCGATCTTCTGCAGCGGCCGTAAAGAAATGCTCCCTGCCGAGATAGAGGAACTTATAGCACAGCGTAATATCGCGCGGCGCGATCGTGACTTTGCACGGGCAGACGAGATCCGCGACATGCTCCTCGCCCGCGAGATCGTCCTCGAAGACACGCCCTCCGGTGTGAATTGGAAGAGAAAGAAGGGGCCGGAAAAGTGCCTGTGTGAAGTCGCCTTCAACGGCTAAGCTTACGCCTTGTAAAGTGCTATTACGTACGCTTCTTTTAATATAATATTCGCTTATTTTTGCGTATAAAATGTAAAGATTTGTCAAGCATTCCCCAAACTCTTGACACTCGCTTGCAAAAAGGTATTTCTCTGTGTTCTATTATGCTTTAACCACTAAAATCACGTTTACGTAAAGTAGGTCGATTGGAGCTAAGGGAACAACACAAGCATTTCGCAAGGCAGCATCAACAGGGAACGTCGTGGACTGTTGCCGCGATGAATGTGTTATTTACCCGCCCGATCGAACGCGTCATACCGAGCGTGATCAGCTTACGCAATGCATTGATCGCATTCCGGCGGCAGGCTCCCTGAACAATTTGTTGGTGCGGAACTTGTACGCACCATTTTTAGGACGGTTTCGACCGGGCTGATAATTCTCGACACCATTGGTATGTGACAAGAAGATCTCAGCAATTTGCAGTTGAAAACAAATTGGCGATACGCCATTCAGCGGCCGGCACCGAGATATTCCATCGGCACAGCCGCGAATGCTCGTATCGATTTCAGGCAGGCTTTGCCGCTTCGGCGTGACCTTACAAGGGTCCAAGCTCGAAAGCACAAGCAATTTATTTTTATTAGCGTAGTTCAGCTCGCCTTTATTTGGGCTTAACTACTTTGACCCAAAAACCATAAGTAAAGGAAGTCTCATCAATATGAATCAAATACGAGCCGCGATGAAAATCGCTTTGTACACGCTGTTGATCTGTGCTTTCTCGTTAATGGTCGTCCAGAATGCTCCTGCTCAATCGCAGGCGCTGAACGGCCAGATCGAGGGTACGATCACTGACAATTCAGGCGGCGCAGTTCCTAATGCAACAGTTGTCATCAAGAACACGCAAACCGGCACAACACGAACCGTAACGACGGATAACAGTGGCGTCTATCGAGCACCGCTGCTTCCGCTCGGAACATATCAGGTCACGGTGGAGGCACCGAACTATAAGCGTCTGGTTCGCGAAGGCATCACTTTGACGACCGGCCAAACAGCATCGGTGAACGGTGTCCTTGAGGTCGGCGATGTTTCAGCGACGGTTACCGTGAACGCTGACGCTCCGATCGCGGATTCAGCAAAGATCGACGTTGGGCGTGTAATGAACGCAAGAGAGGTTGAGAATCTGCCGCTTGTTTCACGTAACCCTTATAACTTCGCACTGCTGCAGGCAAACGTTACGGGCCGGCCGAATATCGAGTTCGGCGTTCCGCGTATCAACGCGAACGGCTACACGCGTCGTACGAACTATCAGCTTGACGGAAACAACAACACGCAACAGGATCGCGGCGGCATTCGCCTCATGCCGATCTCTGACACCTTTATCAGTGAAGTTCAACTCGTAACGAACGGGTTTGCACCTGAGTTCGGCAACACGCCGGGACTGATCATGAACGCGATCACTCCGTCAGGCACGAACTCACTTCACGGTGAGGCAAGTTATCGTTTTCGCAGGACGCCGATGTCATCGCGACCCTTTAACACCTCGCCCACATCGCTAAAGCCGAAGACCAAGGTTGATGATATTACGGTTGGGCTTGGCGGACCGATCATCAAGGACCGCTGGCACTTTTACACCGGTTATGAATGGGTACAGCGCGACCTCGGCGGCGAGCCGCAGCGTGTTATTACGATCACACCTGCGAATCAACAGGCCTTGATAGCTGCGGGCGTCTCGGCATCTGCCTTCCCGACCGCGATCCCTGCGGCGCAAAAGGTGAATTTCTTCATTGTCAGAACTGACGCACAGTTGACCGAGAACCATCGCCTGACAGGTCGGTTCAATTATTTTAAGAACATTTCTCCGGATAACATTGGCGGCGGTTTGACAACACTCGAACGAAGTATCGACTTCCTCGACAAGTCCTATTCATTAGGCCTTCAACTCGTTTCGACCTTCGGGCCGCACTTCCTCAACGAGCTGCGATATCAGTATGCAAAACGCGATTCGCGAAACGTAGCGAACGGTCATTCCGGCACGGGCCCGAGCATCGTGATCACGGGCATTGCGAACTTCGGAGCTCCTGAGAATGCCGACACTATCGCGCCGCTTGAGATCACTAACCAGATGCAGGACAACCTCACCTGGACGAATGGCGATCATGTGGTAAAGGTCGGATTCGGCTTCAATCACATCGCGGACACACGCCGCTCGAACTCTTTTGTCCGCTACACATTCTCGAGCATTGCCAACTATGTCAGTGCAAAAAACGGCAGCAATCCTTTCTCCTATACGCGTTTCGATCAGATATTCGGCGACACGAATATCAAATTCAACAGCACGTTCTATAACTTCTTTGCTCAAGATGACTGGAAGATCACGCGGAAACTGAAACTTAATTACGGCGTTCGCTATGATCTTTATGACATTCCGAAGGCAGACGAATCGGCAGTATATGAGCCGTCTCGACATTTTAATGTTGATAAGAACAACTTTGCACCTAGACTGGGTTTGGTCTATGGAGTGAGGGACGGCAACCATCCGACAGTAATTCGTGCGAGCGCGGGTATTTACTTTGATACGGTCTATCTGGATATGTATCAGAGGGCTCTTCAGGGTAACGGCAGTCCGAAATCGTTTACGATCTCATTCACAAACCCGACACTGCCCGGAGCACCGGGATTTCCGGGCAATGTTTCGACCGGCACTCCGCCGCGACAGAACATCACCGGCATTGCATCTGACTTCGAAAACATGTATGCAATTCACGCGAACGTTCAGGTCGAGCAGGCATTGACGCAAGACCTCTCGTTCACCGTCGGCTATATTCATTCGAGCGGACGGCACATCCCGATCTATAGGAGCATCAACCGTATAAATCCTGTCGGCACCCTTGCTGACGGTCGCCCGATCTTTAGCGACACGATCAGCGCCGCGACAAGAATGGATACGCGCTTCAACGACATCCTTATTGCAGAAGCCTCAGGCAACTCGAATTACAACGCCTTTACGGCTCAGTTGAATAAGCGTTTCTCACGAGGATATCAGTTCAGCGCGAACTACACGCTCTCGAAGTCAATGGACGATGCACCCGAGCAGAACCTTGTGGCAACACAAGCGGGCGGGCTTGTTCAGCAGGATCCGACCAACCGTAGGCGTGACTACGGCCCGTCGCTTGCTGACCAGCGTCACACATTCGTACTGAGCTTCGTCGGCCGTCCGGACTTCCACTTTGAGAGTAAGGCATGGAACTATGTGCTGAACAATAATCAGTTCGGTATCATTGCGACAGCCAACAGCGGCGAGCGCTTTAACATCATTGCCGCTACGGACATCAATAAAGACGGATTCAGCGGCACCGACAACCCGGTCGGGATCATCCGCAATTCAGGCGTAACCCCGAAGCAGTTCAACATTGATCTACGCTATTCGCGGTTCATCCCGTTCACCGAGCGGTTCAAGCTTGAAGTTCTCGGAGAATTCCTCAACGTCTTTAACATCAACAGCATCTATCAGATCAACAGCCTCACGGTAACGACAGATGCACTCGGAAACCCGACCGGTCCTCTGCCCGACACGACCAATCGTCCGGTAACCTCACTTGATTCCCGTCAATTCCAGATCGGTTTCAAGTTCCACTTCTAACGAAGTGAACCACTCGCCGGAGCTTTGTCATGAACAGAGCTCCGGCGAATTTATTTGACCCTTTCCACACTGGTGACGATGCATACTACTAAGCCTGAAGAACCGCCGATCGAGAAGCCCGATGAATGGTGGTACAAAATATATTTTGCTGTCATGATCACGACGATCGTCGTCATCTCAGCTCTCTACGCCTTTACACATTACTTTTCGAGCTAGAAACAAATGCAATTCTTAGATTGGGCGGTTGTCGTCGGATATTTGGTGTATGTGATTTGGGACGGCATCCGAATGACCAAGCACAGCGGCAACGTCGAGGGTTATTTCCTTGCTAATCGCAGCCTGCCGTGGTGGGCCGTGGGGCTTTCTGTCATGGCGACGCAGCTTTCGGCCATCACGCTTGTCGGAACGACCGGTCAGGCGTATTCCGACGGCATGCGCTTCATTCAGTTCTACTATGGCCTGCCGCTGGCAATGGTGATCCTGTGCGTAACGGCAGTGCCGTTTTTCTATCGCGCAAAGATATTCACTGCCTACGAATACCTCGAGAAACGCTTTGATGCCAAAACGCGGAGCCTTACGAGCTTCTGCTTTTTGCTGTCACGCGGCCTGGGCGTAGGCGTGATCATCGCGGCACCATCCGTTATCCTTTCGATCGTGCTCGGCTGGCATGAGGTAACGACGATCTTCGTGATCGGACTCTCAACGACAATTTACACCATGATCGGCGGTGTGCAGGCGGTAACGTGGACGGACGTCAAGCAGATGTTCGTCATTTTTTTCGGCTTGTTCGTTTGTATTTATGTCATAGTTTCACAATTTCCGCAGAACATCTCACTTTCCGACGGACTTTTCCTTGCGGGTGCAACGGGTAAATTGACGACCGTTGTAACAGACTTTGACCTTAAGGAAAAGTACACGCTTTGGTCGGGATTGATCGGCGGATTGTTCTTGTTCCTCTCATATTTTGGCTGCGACCAGAGCCAAGTTCAGCGGTTTTTGACCGCCAAATCTGTATCGGAGGGCCGCACGTCATTATTGATGAGTGCGTTCCTTAAGATACCGATGCAGTTCATGATCCTTCTAGTCGGTATCCTTGTTTTTGTTTTCTATCAATTCACGGCGCCCCCGATGGTCTTCAACCAAGTTGAAACAGAAAAGGTGGCGAATACGGCACAGTACAAAGTGCTTGAAGAACAATTCGATGCGGCACACGCACGACGCGCGGAAGCAGCGACCAATTTTGTACAAAGCAAGTCCGATACAGCGCGGCAGCAATATATCGATGCCGACAAGGCTTTTAATGATTCGCGCAAGAATGTCGTCAACTATGTAAGAGATTCGACGGGAAATAAGAGCTTCAACGACGTCAACTATGTATTTCCCACGTTCGTCGTCCAAAACATGCCGATGGGCGTCATCGGCTTGATAATCGCCGCGATCTTTGCGGCAGCAATGTCGTCGATATCAGCGGAACTTAACGCTCTGGCGACGGCTACGACCATCGATTTTTATCGACGCCACTTCAACACTAGCGGCACTGACAAACAATATGTGCGTTTTGGCAGATTGGCGACCATGGCATGGGGCCTCTTCGCCTGCGTGGTGGCAACATATGCCACCAGCCTCGGTTCTTTGATCGAGGTGGTCAATAAATTCGGTTCCTTCTTCTACGGTTCGCTTCTCGGAGTATTCGTGCTTGCATTCATAGTTAAACGTGCACGTGCCCGCGGAGCATTTTTTGGCTTGATGCTCGGCATAGCTTCGGTCTGGATCGCCAGCCTGTTTACCGACATCGAGTTCTTGTGGTTCAACGTGATCGGCTGCCTTGTCACAGTGTTGACCGGGTATTTGATCAGCTTAACAGTTAAAGGAGAAAATAATGCGATCAATGCTTAATAAATTTACGGCTTTTTTTCTATTGCTCCTACTGATCTGTCTCAACATTTCCGGCCTTTTTGCACAGGTTCGCCCGGTCTATGACATGGGCGCGATCGGCCTCGGCCAGCAGTTAAAAAGGTTACAGACCACGGCAAGTGCGATGCATACCGGTGCGCACCCGGACGATGAGGACTCAAACCTGATCGCATATCTTGCCCGCGGTAAGAACGCACGCACAGTGTACCTTGCACTGAATCGCGGCGAAGGCGGCCAGAATGTTATCGGGCCGGAGCTTTTCGAACCGCTCGGCGTTATCCGCACCGAAGAACTTCTTCAGGCTCGTCGTCTCGACGGCGGCCAGCAGATGTTCACCAACGTCATGGACTACGGCTTTTCTAAGAAGCGCTCTGAAGCCGCCCGCATTTGGGGCGAGCAGCCGACGCTTGCTGAAATGGTCCGCGCGGTGCGTACATTCAGGCCGCTCGTCATCATTTCTCGATTTACCGGCACACCATCGGACGGACACGGACAACATCAACTCGCAGGTTATCTTACGCCGCTTGCATATAAAGCCGCAGCCGATCCGAATCAGTTCCCGGAACAGATCCGCGAGGGCCTTCTGCCGTGGCAGGCAAAGAAACTATACGTCGGACAGAGCTTTAACGCTCCCGATAGTGAGCCGACATCCGTGCGTCTGAGCACCGGCGAATATGACCCGCTTATCGGCCGCTCCTACGCCGAGATCGCTTCGGAAGGACGTAGCCAGCATAAGACACAGCAGATGGGCACGATAGAACGCCGCGGCGCACAGTTCTCCGGCGAAAAGCTGCTCGAATCAACAGTAACGGGCAATTCCAAGACCGACATTTTTGACGGTATCGACACATCGATCAAGGGAATTGCATCCATCACAAATGACAATGAGAGTGGGCTTGCCGATCGCCTCGCGGCACTTCAGGAAACAGCCGAAACGGCACTGCGCGACTATGACGCGTATGCTCCGTCAAAGCTCGTGCCCGTTCTTGCAAAGGGTGTAACGCAGGCACGCGCGGCAAAGGAAGCGACAAAGAATCCTTATGCCAAGGCATTGCTCGAAGAAAAGGAGCAGGAATTTTCACATGCTCTGCAGACCGCTGCCGGTATCGTCGTCGATGCATTGAGCGATACGGATACGATCGTGGCGGGAGATTCCACACAAGTAACGGTCAACGTTTTCGGTGCAAATGCAAAGGTCGGGAAGATCACTTTGAGCACCCCTGAAGGCTGGAGCGTTGCCGACTCTACGGCTCCGAAAACGGGGGGCAACAATTTCTTCTTTCGCCCCGAGACGGCCGATCACTCCACATATCTGAAACTGACAGCGGCGGCAAATGCCTCGCCGACACAGCCGTATTGGCTTGAAAAGCCGCGAACGAATTTTACGTTCGATTGGTCGGCCCCCGACGCAGTAAAGAACGCTCCGTTCCAGCATCAACTCGTTACAGCGAGTGTTCCGCTTAATATCGGCGGCGTCGATATCACGGTGGCTCAGCCGCTGCAATATCGCTATGCAGATGGTGTGCGCGGCGAGATCAGGCGTGACTTGAACGTGGTTCCGCTTGTAACACTTGAACCGGACACCAATCTCATGGTCGTTCCGACCGGTGCTCAAAAGCAGACGAAACGTGTGGTCGTCTCGCTTACAAATAATGCCCCGCGTCAAACCGCCGGCACGATCGATCTGAGTTTGCCGGCGGGATGGACCGCGGTACCGGCATCCGCAAACTTCGACCTCGCGACAAAGGGCTTGAAGACAGCGGTTGCATTTGACGTGACGATACCCGCAGGTACAAAGGCCGGCAAATATGACGTTACTGCGGAGGCGAAGGTCGGCGGAAGCACCTACGACCGTTCGATGCAAGAGATAGAATATCCGCATATTCAGACGCACAGGCGTTACCTGAAAGCAACGGTAACGACGCAGGTCCTCGATCTGAAGGTCGCACCCGTTAAGGTTGGTTATGTGATGGGCAGCGGTGATTCGGTACCGGCTGCGATAGCACGCATGGGAATACCGGTCACTATGCTTGAAGAGAAAGATCTTGCGAGCGGCGACCTTTCCAAATTTGACGTAATTGTTGTCGGAATTCGTGCGTCTGAAACACGGCCGGACTTTGTCGCTAACAACGGACGGCTGATCGACTTTATGCGCAATGGCGGGACGCTGATCGTACAGTATCAGCAGAGCGTCTATACGCAGAAGAATATGCTTCCGTTCGACGCAAAAACTGAATCTGCAATTAACGGTGTGCAGCGGATCTCGAACGTACGCGTTGTTGATGAGAACGCACCGGTAAAGATACTCGTTCCCGACAATCCGATCTTCAACTATCCGAACAAGATCGTTAACAGCGATTGGGATAATTGGGTTCAGGAGCGAAACCTATACACGCTCAGCCAGCTCGATGCCAACTACGTGGCGCTGACCGAAACGGCTGACGAAGGTGAAGCACCGGTTACCGGCGGCCTCGTCTATGCAAAGGTCGGAAAAGGATTGTACGTTTACAACGCATATTCGTTCTTCCGACAGCTTCCCGCGGGAGTTCCCGGTGCCTACCGGCTCTTCGCAAACATGCTAAGCCTGCCGAAAGCTCCTAGAAAGTAGCAGGCCGACTTAAAAATAACGGGCCGTAAGGGCGGGCGTTGATCGTCCTTACCCTTACGGCCTAAACACAAATGATCGGAGAATTACCAACAGTGTCATCTGAGAATATCGAGAAATTTCCTGCCGCCAGCTATACCGAGAACGTACTGGCGGATTGTTTTGAGGATGCGAAACGCTATTTCCTCGACGCCCTGATACAGGTCGATCGTGCCCACGGCGTAATGCTCGCACGGCAGGGCATCATCACCCGCGATGAGGCAAAGATGCTGATGGAAGCGGTCAAAAAGATCGACCTCGATGCTGTTCGCGCGGCAAAATACGACGGCACATACGAGGATCTCTTCTTTTTGCTTCAACGCGAATTAGCGGCGAACTGCGAAGATAAAGAGGTTGCCGGCAAGCTGCATACGGCACGAAGCCGCAACGATATAGACGTTACGATCTACCGCCTGCATTTGCGCAAGGCTGCGTTAAAACTGCTGAACGATACGATGGATCTTCGCCGCGTCATGCTCGACCTCGCCTCGCAGCATCATGAAACGCTGATACCGGCGTACACGCATACACAGCCGGCACAGCCTTCGACCCTCGCACATTTTCTGCTTGCTATCGCCGAGAACCTCGGGCGTGACATAAAGCGGCTGCAGCGTGCCTTCGAAAATATGAACAACGGCCCGCTCGGAGCATGTGCTATCACAACGACCGGTTTTCCGATAGATCGTGATATAACGTCCGATCTGCTCGGCTTTCAGCGGCCGACCGTCAATTCCTATGCATCGATCGCATCTATCGACTACTTCACCGAATTACTCGGTGCGGTCAGTGCTCTTCTTGTAAATGTCGGCAAGTTCGCGCAGGAATTCTTGCTGATGGCAATGCAGGAATTTGACGTTATCGTTCTCACCGACGGCTATGTGCAGGGTTCCTCGATAATGCCGCAGAAGCGAAATCCCGTGGCGCTCGAACATATCCGCGCAATAGCGAGCAAAGGCCTCGGACAGGCGCTCGGTGTACTGACGGCAGTTCACAACACACCTTTCGGAGATATTAACGATTCCGAGGACGACATACAGCCGCTGATCGCAAGCGCCGTCCGTGACGCCTCGCGGTCGGTGTCGCTGTTTGCGAACAGCCTCAGATCGGCAACATTCAACCTCGACACGCTGCGAAAACGCGCGGAGGCTAACTTTATCACCGTTACAGAACTGGCTGACACGATCGTGCGCGAGGAGAACCTGTCATTCAAGGTCGCTCACAAGATCGTCGGGAGCGCAGTAAGAGCGGCCATTGCGGCGGGCGGTGATGCGATCACGCCCGATATCTTGCAGACCTCGGCTCAAGAGGTTCTGGGCCGAAGGCTTACACTCAGCGATGAAGACATCGCACGCTCGCTGACCGCAGAGAATTTCGTCAATATCCGGACGATCTTCGGCGGAACTGCGCCGAAGGAAACGAAACGTGCGTTGGGCGTTGAGCGTGATGCAGAGGCTGCTGATGACAAATGGTTCGCCGAAACGACAACGCATCTGAAAGAGGCGGCCCGACGGCTTGACGATGCGGTCAATGAGCTTATCGGCTGAGGCGGCCTGCTCGCGTGGATCCGGCGGCGTGAGGCAATGCCTTTCGCCGCTTATCTGTAACTAAGCCCCGTAACCTCGTAAGCCCGCATCAGCGTCTCGTGAGCTGTTACGCGGGCTTTTTCTGCTCCGCTTTCGAGAATGGCTTTCAATTCTGCATCGGTGAAAGAGTGCATTCGTGCCTGGAAAGGCCGCAGAAACTCGATCGTCGCATCGGCAAGTTCAGACTTGAATTGGCCATAACCTTTGCCGTCGAAGTCCGTCTCGCACTCCTGAGCGGTCTTACCGGTAACAAGCTGATAGATGGTCAGAAGATTTGTGATAGCGGGCCGCGACTCGTCAAAGCGTATCTCGGTTCCGCTGTCAGTTACCGCACGCTTGAACTTCTTAACGATAGTATCCGCATCGTCCGTCAAAAAGATCGCTCCCGCTGCGTTGTCATCCGATTTCGACATCTTTTTTGCCGGGTCTTGCAGCGATTTGATACTCGCTCCGGCTTTGGGGATATATGGTTCGGGAACGGTAAAAACCTCGCCGAAGTCGCGGTTGAATCGTATCGCGAGGTCGCGGCTTAATTCTAAGTGCTGCTTTTGATCTTGCCCGACCGGCACAAGATCGGTCCTATACAGCAGAATATCTGAGGCCATCAAGATCGGATACGTAAAAAGCCCGACTCCTGAGCGTTCTCGTCCGCCTTTCTGCGACTTATCCTTGAACTGCGTCATTCGCTCAAGTTCGCCCATTCGCGCGACGCAAGAGAGCACCCATGTCATTTCAGCGTGCTCCGAGACGTCAGATTGGATGAATATCGTCGAACGCTGAGGGTCGATGCCGGCAGCTATGTAGATACGTGCAAGATCGAGCGTCTTTTGCCGCAATTTCGCCGGCTCCTGCGGCAGCGTTATCGCGTGAAGATTGACGATGCAAAAGAGCGAATCATAATCATCCTGCAGAACGGCCCAATTCTTCAATGCGCCCAAATAATTACCGATATGAAGCTCGCCCGTCGGCTGAGCACCGGAGAAGATACGTTTTCGTGCCATCAGAGTCCAAGCAGATAGAAGATCAGGCCGAACAGCGGCTGGACGATCCGGTTTATGACCCCTATCTGGAGAAGTATGAGAAGTATAAGGAACCCGTAGGTTTCCAATATATTGAAGATCGGCTCAAAACTTGAGGGCAACAGCGACTGCAGGGCCTTGCTGCCGTCAAGCGGCGGAAAGGGCAGCAGATTGAAGATCGCAAGGCCGATATTCAGAACGATCATTCCGTAAATGAACTGGACAAGGATCTGCATTCCGCTGTCCTGAAGATTTGCCCGCGTTATTACGCCTCCGTAGATCAAGCCCTTCAAAACAAGTGTCGCCGCGATGGCGATCAAAAGATTTACCGTTATGCCCGCAAGCGATACGCAGACGTTCGCCAGATCCTTTTTGCGCCATTTAAGCGGATTGACTGGCGTCGGCTTTCCCCACATTATCAGCGGAACGCCGACCGCGCCGCTGTAAAACCCTATCGCATAGCCGATTATCGGCAGCAGCAGCGTACCGATCGGGTCTATATGCGGTATCGGGTTGAGCGTTACACGCCCGAGCAGATATGCCGTATCGTCCTCGAACTTCCACGACGTCCACGCATGCGCTGCCTCATGGGCAGAAACTGAGAACAGCCAGATGACCATATAGATCACTAGGCCCGAAATAAATTGAACTGCTGTTGATTCCACTACTTAAAAACAGATTGTCTAAACTCATAAATTGTGCCATTCTTTTATTTCAAAATAAAATGCCTGTTATGAATAGTTTGCGGAACAACAGGCACTCCCTGGGGATCGGCCTATGGCAAAGCATATAGTGATCATCGCGAGTGATTTCAAGGGCGTTGAGTTCATCGAAGAGTGCCATTACGCCGGTTGGCACGTAACGCTGGTCACCCGCCGCAAATTGTTCGATTCGCCATGGCCATGGACGGCGATCAACGATACAAAGATGGTCGATGACGAGGCTTTGCCGGTCGATTATGTGCGGGCGGCAACGAATGTGTGCGGTGAACATGCGGTCGATAAGGTGGTCGGGCTGGACGAATTTGACGTGATCACGGCCGCGATGACACGCGAGCATCTGCAGATACCGGGACTGACAAGCTCTTATTTAAGGCGTTTTCGCGACAAACTCTCAATGCGGAACCTTGCGGCAAATAGCGGCATACCTTGCCCCGAGTATATCGGCGTATTCAATTCTTCCGAGATCGCAGACTTCCTTGAGAAAGTGCCGGCTCCTTGGATCGTCAAGCCGCGGCACGAGGTTTCGGCTTTCGGCATTCGAAAATGCACGACCTCGGGCGAGGTGTGGGATGTCCTGAACGAGCTTGACGCAAGAAACACATGGCGCGACCATCCGTCGCAATTTTTGATCGAACGATTTGTCGAAGGGCGTGTTTATCACGTCGATTCGGTCGTCGATAAAGGAAAGGTCGTGGCCGCGGGCGTCAGCCAGTACGGAACGACGCCGTTCAACGTATCGCACCACGGCGGCGTCTTTACGTCATTTATCGTCCCGTACCGCGCAAAGGAACGCAAAGAACTTGAAACACTGAACCGAGCCCTTCTGATGGCTTTTGAATACGAGCGGGGCGTTTCGCACGCCGAATTCCTGCAAAGCAGCGAGACGGGCGAGTTCTTTTTGCTCGAGGTTGCCTGCCGCGTCGGCGGTGCGTATATCGCGAACGTGCTTGAGATCGCCTGCAACTTCAACCTTTGGCGTGAGTGGGCAAAGCTTGAGATCGCTGATGCCGATCATCCTTACAAGCTGCCGAAACAGCGGCGGGATTTCGCGGGCGTCGCACTCGCGCTTGCAAATACCGAATGGCCCGACACCTCGCATTACACCGATGAAGAGATCGCCTACCGCATCACAAAGGAACGCCACGTCGGAATGATCTTTCACTCGACGAAAGCAAAACGCATCGAAGAACTGTTGGAGCAGTATTCGCAGCGCATCGGCGAAGACTTCCTCGAAATAGCCCCGGTAAAGGAACGCCACGACGATTGACCCCGTAATTTCCGCATGTATGCCGCCAACTGAATGTAACTTTGCGACCGGCCTTTCGGTCCTCGATCACGATCTAAAGGTACACTTTCCGGAGCTTCTGAAGTTCGATTCTACCGCCGAGATGGAGGCATCTGAACTTTGGCCGCAGATCCGTGAGGATACCGAGCGCGTGCTGAACGCCGTTGTTGTCGGAACCGAATATGCAAAACCGCGTGAATATGAGGCCGGAAGCGCGATCGCGGCCCTCGCATGGAATCTTGAACGCGGCAATGTGTTCGAAGGCATCGCGGATGCACTGGAGAACCACGACGATCTTAAGAACAAGGACGTGCTTTTGCTCAGCGAACTCGATCACGGCATGGCACGCAGCGGCAACCGATTTGTCGCCCGCGAATTGGCAGAGCGCCTCGGGCTGAACTACGCATTCGCGACCGTTTATCTCGCACTTCAAAAAGGCAGCGGCGTCGAGTCTGAGGTTGAGGGCGAGAATACGGTCTCGGTACACGGCCTGGCGATGATGTCGCCGTGGCCGCTTATGAATGTCCACGCGATCCCGCTCCCGAACGGCAAGGACAAGATGTGGGGCAAAGAGAAGCGCCTCGGGCGGCTTCAGGCGTTGATCGCAGATATTGATCATCCGGCCGGGATATTTCGTGCGGTGTCGATACACTTGGATGCACATTGTTCGCGTGCGCATCGCCGCTTACAAATGCAGATCATTCTGGATCACCTCGATACGCTGCCCGAAATGCCGACGCTGCTCGGCGGCGACTGGAACACGACCGGCTTTAACTCGCAAAGCTCGACGCGAGCGATCATGGGCTATTGGCGGCGTGTGATGATGGGCCCGAAGAATGTTGCCCTGAACCACCTGCCGCACCCGGAACGATTCTTCGAGCGGGCTCTTTTCGAGGGCCTGGAACAGCGCGGCTATCACTTTCGCGATCTGAATAATATCGGCGTAGGTACGCTGCACTATGACGTCGGCAGTATCGAAAAGAACACGAATCTGCGTGATTGGGTGCCGGAATGGTGCTTCCCATTTATCTTTTGGGCCGCCGGCCGTGTCGGCGGAAAGGTCTCGGCTCGCCTGGATTGGTTCGCAGGAAAACGCATTGCTCCCTCAAATGAAAATCCGCCGCGGACGATCGGCAGCCTTGCGAACAATGACGGAACACCGCTTTCCGACCACGATGCGATAACGCTCGACTTCGTACTCGAATGATCAACGCTTACAGCTTCGCTGCCGCGTGCGGTTCTTTCGACGCCGCGAACTGCGCGACGTCGAACAAAATGGTATAGTTATTTGTCATGGAAGTTACTTTTGTTCAGACGCTTTGTTTTAACACAGATACTTTTGATTACGAGGTGGTAACGTCAGCAAACGGCAATGCAACGGTGATCAAATTTCCGGTCGATGAGAAGAAGGTAAGTCCCGGCGATGTCATCGTTGTTGTCTCGGGCGATGATGTCAGTTTTCACGGGATGATCGGGAAGATCGAGGATGGGTACGCATTTGCCAGCGACTATAAAGGCTCGATCCTGCCGGCACACGTTCAGTAGGCTTGCGCTTTTTGAATTTTCCTTTTAATTTCTAAATACCATGGGGATGTAGCTCAGCTGGGAGAGCGCAGCGTTCGCAATGCTGAGGTCAGGGGTTCGATCCCCCTCATCTCCACCAGATCCTTAGGCTGTCTGTGAGGGCAGCCTCTTTCTTCTGTGATCAACAGGCCGCAGCGGCTTTGCAGCCGTTGCGTCGCCAACCTCGGGGCCTCTCGATCTTTCTTTTCCGAAACCAATAGAAACTGCAAAGCACACGAAGGATCGGACGCAAAGTACGCTAAGAAACCACAAACGACCGCAGCGGCTCGGCTCGCCTTCCGAAATGCCGCTTCCATTTTCCGTCAAAATGCTCGACCGGCACGGTTTCCATGCAGGCTTTTCAGGCGTTATCTACATCTTACGTTATAATATTAAATACTCATCTTTTCAATAGATATTTTTATGGCACGTAAATCGATCCTCGTCGTTGATGACGAGAAGAATCAGCGAGAAATATTAGAGACGATATTGTCGGGCGAAGGTTATGACGTAACGACGGCTTCGTCGGGCGAGGCGGCGATGAAGTTCGTCGCTGACAGGCACTTTGACCTCGTGTTGACCGACCTTAAGATGACGGGCATGAGCGGCCTCGATCTGCTGCGCTTGCTTACTGATTTTGACCGCTCGATAATCGTCATTTTGCTGACAGCGCACGGCTCGGTCGATTCTGCTGTTGACGCAATGCGGCTCGGTGCGTTCGAATACCTGCAAAAGCCGTATGACAGCGACAAGCTGCTCGAGACTGTCGCACGCGCGCTCAAAAAGCTTACCGTGCTTGATGCCGAGATCATCTCGGTCTCGCCAGAGATGGACAAGGTCAAAAAGCTCATCCTAAAGATCGCAAAGTCTAATTCGACCGTGCTGATCCGGGGCGAGAGCGGTACGGGCAAGGAGCTTATCGCACGCTCGATACATACGAACAGCCCGCGTGCGAACGGCATCTTCCAGGCCGTTAACTGTGCGGCGATCAATGAGAATTTGCTTGAAAGCGAACTTTTCGGCCACGAAAAAGGCTCATTCACGGGAGCGGTCGCCGAGAAAAAAGGGTTATTTGAGATCGCTCATAACGGCACGCTCTTCCTCGATGAGATCGGCGAACTCGACATTGCCCTGCAAGCGAAACTGCTGCGTGCATTGCAGGAAAAGCAGATCAGACGCGTCGGCGGCACAAAGGAGATCGATGTTGACGTGCGTGTAGTTGCCGCAACGAACCGCGACCTGCTCCACATGGTCGAGGAAAAGCGCTTTCGCGAAGACCTCTACTACCGGCTCAACGTGCTTTCGATCGAGCTTCCGGCACTTCGCGAGCGCCGCAGCGATATTCCGGTGCTCATAGATTACTTTGTCGCCAAACACACGCGCGGAACGAAACGCAGCATTACGATCGACGCGGCGGCACGCGAGACGATGGAGAATTATTCATATCCCGGCAATGTGCGGCAACTGGAATCCGCCATAGAAAGGGCGATATTGCTTTGCGAAGACGATACCGTTACCCGCGATGACCTTCCGCCCGAGATGACCGAGCGCAGCGGAAGCGCGGCGGCGGCGAGCGTTCAGGCACAATCCGCCGCGTCTTTCGTACTGCCTGAGGACGGAGTGAATTTCGAAGATGTCGAACGCAGCCTGATAATGCAGGCAATGGAACGTACGGACAGCAACATCACAAAGGCCGCGAAGCTCTTGGGGCTGACCTTTCGCACGCTCCAGTATCGACTCGAAAAATTTGGATACAAAAAAGACGGTGACGAGGGGCAAGCGGCGAGGGATGAGGGCTGATCGACCATGTCGGATGGCGGTTATAAAGACCTTATCGTTTGGCAGAAGAGCATTCTGCTCGTAAAGGATATCTACGCACTGACCGGTCAATTCCCTAATGATGAAAGATTCGGCCTGATCTCACAGATGCGTAGAGCCGCGGCCTCAATTCCCTCAAATATTGCTGAAGGGCAGGCGAGACGTACAACTCCTGACTATGTTCGATTCGTTTCGAATGCTCAAGGCTCACTTGCGGAGATGGAAACGCAGCTTATAATTTCGGCTGAGTTGGGTTATTGTAGATCGGGAACAGCGAAGGATATATTTTCGTTAATGGTAGAGGTGCGGAAGATGCTGAACGCACTACGACGCACTTTGTTAGAAAAGGTCGATCGCGACGGCAGGAGATAGTCGAGAGGAAGAAAGCCCTTGGCACTCGTCCCTCGCCTCTAAAAAGATGGATTGGTTCTCAACACTAAGTCTGGCTCTTGGTTCCGCTTGGACGAGCGGGATAAATCTGTACGCCACCGTTACGGTGCTTGGACTTCTGCAAAAATTCGGTGCGACGAAGCTGCCCGGCGGGCTCGATGTACTCGATAACTGGTGGATCATCGGCATTGCCGGCGGACTGTACCTTGTCGAATTCTTTGCCGACAAGATACCCTACGTCGATTCGGTATGGGATGTGGTTCACACCTTTATACGCGTGCCGGCCGGAGCGGTTGTGGCATATGCGGCAACCGATCAGCTTGATCCGAGCATTTACATTCCGGCGACGCTTCTCGGCGGCGGGCTTGCGGTTGCGTCTCACGGGACAAAGGCGTCGCTGCGCATCGGCGCCAACCTTTCGCCCGAACCTGTATCAAATTGGGTGCTGTCCATCGTCGAGGATGCAATAGCATTTATCGGCACGCTGCTCGCCGTTTTCGCGCCGATCATCATTGCTGCGATACTCGGCATCTTTATACTGCTCTTCCTTTGGTTCTTCCCGAAGATCTATCGTGCCATCCGACGGATGTTTTCTGCGATCGTCGGTTTTGTCAGGGGCGAACCGTTCAAAAAAGTTGCCAAGGAGGCAGGCTAAGCACGAAATTTACGGCGTCGAAGATGCCAATTTGTTAAGTGGAACTGTTATTCCGGATCATCGCGGTCGTCCTTTTCGCAGCGGCCTTTTACTTTTACCGGGCCGGCAATACCGACCTTGCATTCGCGTCTGCCGTGGTGGGCATCTGCGGTCTGTTCCTCGGATATCGCTTTCGGATCAAACGTGAGATCGACGAGGCGAAAGCCGACAGGCACCACACCTGAGCATCACCTGAGCATCATTGGTATTATGCCCGCCTCAAGGTAATATAAAGCAATGGAGAGCATAAGGCGCCTGCTCGGCAACAATCGGGAATGGTCGCGTTCGCTGGTCACCGATGACCCGAGTTTCTTTACCGAACTTGCACGTCAGCAAAGCCCTGAGTTCTTTTGGATAGGCTGCTCCGATAGCCGAGTTTCGGCAAATACTGTGGTCGGGCTGGCACCGGGCGAGGTCTTTGTTCACAGAAATGTAGCGAACTTGGTCAACCATTCCGACATGAATTGCCTCTCAGTGATACAGTTCGCCGTCGACGTGCTGCGCGTGAAGCACATCATCGTTTGCGGGCATTATGGCTGCGGAGGCGTAAAAGCCGCGATCGAAAACGAGCGGCATGGGCTGATCGACAATTGGCTGCGGCCCATCCGCAACATCTCCTTTCTTTACGCCCGCGAGCTTGACGCCATTGCTAACGCCGATGAGCAGCATGCCCGTCTGTGCGAGCTGAACGTTCTTCGGCAGGTGCTGAACGTATGCGAGACGACCATTGTCGAGGATGCGTGGAAACGCGGCCAGTCGGTTACCGTCCACGGCTGGATGTACGGACTCAAGGACGGGTTGATACGCGAACTTGGCGTCGCGATCAACGCGAGCGAAAGTGCGGCACGATTTCGCGAGAAATTCCTCGCCGCAGAGTGTACGAATTCAGCCATCGCATAAACCCGCAGTATGTTCCGACACTTTAGATCAGCCAACATTTTTCTTTTCGTTGTTGTATTGGGCCTTGCGTCCGCCGCGTTCCCGCAGATGTCGCGAAAACCGACGCCTACGCGCGAACCCAAAGGCGCAATGCCGTCAAAGCCGGCGTCGAATGTCAATTCCCTGCCGAAGATCTCTTCGCGTGCCGACTTTGATAAAGTAGCCCGCGTCTATCATCGCGGCACGCCGTACGCGCTCCCGCATGTGATGTTCGTCATCGACCGCCGTTCGAATAACAAGATCTATTTCATTAACAGCCAACGCTTCCGTTTTCACAAGGACTTCCTGCTGGCGACCTATCTGATACCGCGCGGCTCTGAGATATTCAAGCCGGTTTACGTGGACGAAGGCCGCCGCTTCATAGTCGGAACCGTTGCGTGGCAGCAGCCCGTCGAAAAGTTCACTTGGGAGCTTTGGGAAGGCGACCTCGCAACCGCTGAACTGATCAAGATCGCTGATGCGGCGATAAACAAGGCATTCTTCGAAAAAGTTTTCTACAAACCCAATTCCATCCGGCAGGAAGATGTTTCGTCCAATATCGGTATCGACCGCATACTTCAGGACGAACTCAACCGCAACCAAGCCTATCTGGCACTTAATACGGGCAAGGCCATCGGCCGGCTCCACATAATCGACAAACTCGATGACACGGTCGAGATCGGCGATAATGAGATACTCGTGCTCCGCGAACTGCCAGCGAGCCTTCCGCCGGTTCGCGGCATCATTGTCGCAAAGCCGTCATCGCCGCTCTCGCACATCAACATATTGGCAAAAGGCTGGGGCATACCGAACGTTTATATCAAAGATGCCGATAAGCTCTTCCGCTCGCTCGACACATATTGGGTCAAGCTGAACGCGAACCTGACCGATTACAGCTTTGATCGGGTCGCGGCGAATGAACCGCCGCCGACCTCGCCCGATGAAGTGATCCCGCCGGCCGACCTTAAGGCAACGGCCTTGATGCCCTTGGGACAAATGCGAAAAGCGGACAGCATCCGCTACGGTTCAAAATCAGCGAATCTCGGCGAGATGATGGCGAAACGCATTCGCGGCGTAACGATACCCGACGGCTTTACCGTACCGTACTATTGGTACGACAAGTTCATGAAGGATAACGGCTTCGATAAGGTGATGCTCGATCTGATGGACGACAATGATTTCGTGCACAATCCGCGCGTCCGCCGTCAAAAGCTCGACGAATTTCGTGCGGCGATGATAGCCGCGAAGTTCGACGACACGCTGCGGTCGCAAGTGATCGAAAGATGGAGGACGCAGCTTGGCGGTAAGCCGGTTTTCGTACGCAGTTCATCCAACAGCGAAGACCTGCCGAACTTCAGCGGCGCAGGGCTTTATTCGAGCGTTCCGAACGTCGTTGATGAAGAAAAACTCATTCAAGCCGTCAAAAAGGTGTGGGCATCAACGTGGAATTTTCAGGCGTATGAGGCCCGAGTCCGCAATTATGTCAGCCAATCGGATGTCTATATGTCGGCGCTTATCCAACTCGGCGTCAATATGGAAAAGGGCGGCGTCATGATCACAAAGGACCCGTTCGACGAACGCAATAAGGACGCCGTTTATATCAGTGCCGTATGCGGCCATAACTCAAAGGTCGTCGATAATGACGGCATCCCTGAGCAGGTTCTCTTTAATCCGCGATCGAATGCCGTCATAGTTATGACTCTGTCTCAGCAGGAGAACTCGCTTGAGTTCGACCCGAACGGCGACCTCAAGAAAACGAGCGATAAATGCGCCGACAGCCGCAAACGCGTCCTTACCGATGCTCAAGCACGCGCCCTTGCGGCGGCGGCGATAAGCATCCGGACCGCTTTCGGCGGCAAACAGCAGCAGGATATTGAATGGGGCATACTAAAAGGCCGCATCTACATCGTGCAGGCGCGGCCCTATATCGATAACAAATTACCTTTATGAAACACTTGACGATACTTGCATTTGCGGCATTTGCCGCTGCGTGCTCAAACTCGGCGGCTCCTATACGGCAGGACACCAACGCCGCTTCCGCTCCGCCGGCGAATACACGAACCGAGTCTGTCATCGCACACTCGAACGAAGGCCCGCCCGCGGGAACCGATGCACCGACGGCCAAGGGAAAATGGACGCAAAGCGGCACGCCGATCGACACAAAGGCCTTTGATTCGGCGATCGCGGCCGCAGACAAGGAGCTAAAAGCAAAGCCCGCGGACGAGGCATTGAAGAAGAAAGCGTCAAAGGCATATTTCGACCGTGCGATGGCATTGACCCAGGCACGGCAGTACGCATCGGCGCTCGGCGATTACCGCAGGGCGTATAAGATCGATGCGGCGAATGAAGAGGCAAAGACGTGGATCGACGAGATCATAAAGATCTACGGCACCATCAACAAAGAATATCCCAAGGAGGGCGAAGAGCCGCCGCCGCTGCCATTTAACGGCGAACAAAAGCAATGAGAACTATCAAGCATTTAATGATCGGCGCTGCAGCGATGTTCATCATCGCTGCAGGCACAGCAGCGGTGCCGGCACAAAAGCCAACCCGCATCACATTCACGCGCGGCAAATCGGCAAAGGTCATTACGGGCACGTTGTCGTCCTACAAGCAGAAGCGCGTTTTCGTGATAAGGGTCAAGGCAGGCCAAGAGATGCGGATCGAGAATGTCGGCAAGAACTACATTTCGATATGGGTCGAAGGCCCGCCTCACTCAGGCTACGAGCAGGATATGGCGGCTGACTGCCACGCGAATAACGAGATATCGCCGACGGCGGAAGGCGATTACACGTTGACCGTTCAGGAATGTCAAAAGGCTGATCCGTGGCGCGGCACTTTCCGGTTCAAGGTAACGGTCAGGTAAGGGAGCGTGCGGCCGCTCGCAAAGTGCGCGGCTATTGTTTGACTTAGCGGTTCCTCTGCCCTAGACTCGTAGATTGACTTAACGGGGCGTGGCTCAGCCTGGTAGAGCGCACGGTTCGGGACCGTGAGGTCGGAGGTTCAAATCCTCTCGCCCCGACCATTTACAGAAAAGCAGCGGGTGAACGCCCGCTGCCTTTTTTATTTCAACAATTTAGCGCAAAAGCTCATATCATTCGTCCACTTGATAAGTCGCTACGCTCGTCGGCGTCTCATAACATCGAACCTTGTAAACCGAGACGCGCTCATCTGATATCCGCGTATTCAGATACTCGAGAAAGTAGCGCGCGAGGTTCTCGGCCGAAGGATTCAACTCCTCATCGAACGGGGGAAGCTCATTTATGTTCCGATGGTCGAGGTATTTTACGATCTCGTCCGCGGCTGCCTTCAGGTCGCCGAAATCAATGAGCAGGCCGATGTTGTTCAGCTCCTCGCCCTTAGCAAATATCTCGACCTTGTAATTGTGCCCGTGCAGGTTCTCACACTTGCCCTTGTAGCCGCGCAGTTGGTGAGCGGATGAAAAGTTCCGCTCGATCATCACTTCAAAAAAAGCCGCCATAACCGCCATATTTTAACGTGAGTATCAACAAAACTCCGAGTAGGATACCTTTAATATTTCATTTTTTTCGCCCGGCACTCGGTGGAGGCTTGATGCCGGTCAGTGGTGTCGTTACGGATGTGAACGGCAGGGCGGTTTCAAAGGCATCGGTCGTGATGACCGATGCGGCAGGCAACAGCCTGCGTACGATCACAGGCCCGTTCGGGTATTTTCGTTTCGACGAGGTTGAGTCGGGCCAAACATACGTCATCACGGCCACTGCAAAGCGATACACGTTCCAACCGCAAACAGTCGCTGTTACCGATGAGGTTACCGACCTGAGGATCACCGCCGACCAGTAAGCGAAAGCCTGCGGTCGCTGTTTAGAGGCCGTCTGCAAAGACGGCCATTTTTCTCTTCACTTACCTTCGTCGAGCATCGCCGCTACGGCCGATAGGTCGTTCGTTATGCGCATACGCGGCAGGCTCGAGAGAAATATCTTACCGTAGGGCTTTGTACGCAGCCGCTGGTCAAGGATGACGATGACGCCGCGGTCAGCCTTGCTGCGGATAAGCCGGCCGACCCCTTGCTTTAGCGTGATGATCGCCTGCGGAATGCTGTAATCGGTAAAGGATCGGCCGCCGTTCTCGTCGATATATTTTGACCGTGCGGCAACGAGCGGATCGGTCGGCACGGCGAACGGCAGCTTATCGATTATCACGCACGACAGCTGCTCACCGCGTACGTCCACGCCCTGCCAAAAACTCTGCGTCGCGAACAGAACCGCTCCCTTTGTCTCGCGGAACTGCTCGATCAACCCGCTTTTTGACATCGTTCCCTGCAAAAGGCATGGGTGGCCGATACGGCCCGAAACAGCGTCGTGAAGCGATATCATCGAGGCGTTGCTAGTACACAGCACGAATGCTCGTCCGCGCGTTACTTGAAGTATCTTGACGATCTCGTCCGCCGCCGCGTGTATAAAATCCTGTGATCGCGGGTCGGGCATCGCTTTCGGCAAATAGACCAGCGCCTGCGATTCGTAGTCGAATGACGATCCGGCGATCAGCGTATCGGCCTTCGCCGCCGGAATGCCGAGCCGGTCGCGGATGAAGCGGAAATCAGTATTTGCGGACATCGTCGCCGATGTAAGAATACAGCTGCGAACCCTGTCAAACAGCTTCTCGCTCAAGAGGCCCGAAACATCGATCGGCGACGCTTGCAGGTAGATGCCGCGGTTGCGGCGCTCGATCCAATAGACAAAGTTGCCGTCGTCCTGTTTTATAACAAAGGCGAGGCTGAACCGCATTTGTCTGATCCGCCATACCAAGTTCTCGGCGTCGGGCAGTTTGCCGGCATGAAAGTCGATCTTCAACTCAAGCTCATTGAGTGCGGCGTCGAGAGCCGAATGTGCCTCGCTCACCTCCTCCTGACGGCCGTCAAGGGGAAATCGCCCTTCGGCAGCCGCGACGCGGCGGAACTTGTTCCAAAAGATATCCGCGATGCCAATGATCTTCGCTCCGATCCGCAAGATCGCGGCGGTAGCGTTTGCATCCGTGATCTCAAGCTTGTCGGCATCGCGGACCATCTCTTCGATCTGGTAATTCGAAGCTTGAAACCCGAAGTAATCCGCCGCGATGTCCTCGATCAGATGTGCCTCGTCAAATATCACCGCATCATAATCCGGCAGCACGCGTCCGAAATTATTGTTCCGCACGTTCAGGTCGGCAAAGAAAAGATGATGGTTCACCACAACGATCTCCGCCGCCTCCGCACGCGAACGCATCTTTGTGATAAAGCACGTTTCGAACTCAGGGCATTTCTGGCCGATACAAGTATCGCTCTTTGCATTGATCCTGTTCCAAAACGTCAGATTTTCGGGCAGATGGGTCAGCTCGGCACGATCGCCGAATACTGTTGTTCGCGCCCACTGATGCACTTCGCGGAAATGATCCACGTCGGCGATGCCGTCAAGCAAAGGCTGGTGCTCGGATCGTGCCATCCGATAAAGGCAAAGATAATTCGCCCTGCCTTTCATCAGGGCGTACGATCCCTTGTATCGCTCATCCATTACGCCTTGAAGGAACGGGATATCCTTTTCGATAAGCTGTTCCTGAAGATTCTTTGTGCCGGTCGATATGATTATCCGCTTGCCCGACTCGACGGCATGGCAGATCGCAGGCACCAGATACGCAAGCGTCTTGCCCGTACCTGTACCCGCTTCAATGATCGCATGGCGGCCGGCCTCCAGTGCATTCGCGACCGCATTTGCCATCTGGATCTGGCCCTCGCGATATTCAAAAGAATCGTGAAAGCGCGACACCAGGCCGCCCACGCCGAGTATCTCTTCAATCAGACTTTTACGCTGTTCAGCTTGACCGTCGTTCATCGCAACCCTTTGATTGCAGTGCCCATTCTGCTAAAATCGCCTTCAATAAAGTGCCAACGAACCACTGAATAGCGGGCATGAGCCTTTGTATATTCATTTTAACTTTCGGCACTGCTTCTTACTAACCAATGCGAATGAAGTATCGCCGCACCACACGCCGTCACGCCCTTTTACTAATCGCAGGGCTTTGTATCACAAATGCTCTGATGATCGGGGCCAACTGGAAGAGTTCCGCCTCCGCTGGCCGAACCGTTCTGCCGGTCTATTACGACATTCGCACCGACCCGGCCGCCGGCCCCGCATTGACAGGCTACCGTAACGCAGCACAGATCTCTGCCGCTGAGATCGCGGACATTCGCGACGGTTTTGTGCGGGGCGAGAAAGCCCTATCAAAACGAGTGAAAGAGCTGAAGGTCGAGTACAACGGCGACCTGCGTATTCCCGAGGTGATCGGTTCCGATGTGATAAAAGGACGAGCGTTCCTTACTCAGGCATCGCAACAGAAGCGTTCTGAGATACTTCGCGGTTTCCTCAGAGAAAATCACACCCTTATCGGCCTTGATCCGTTACAGATCGACGGACTGCGAATGTTTGCGGACTATACGAATCCGGACGGCAACCTGTCCTTTGCTGAATTTGAGCAAGAGATCAACGGCGTGCCGGTATTTCGAGGAACCGTAAAAGCAGGTTTTACGAAACGCGGCGAGATGATCCGCGTGATCAATAACCTCGCACCCGTTTCCGCAGCGGGCGTTCCGACTGATTTCGGCGATCCGCTTAAAGCGGTTGAGTACGCGGCGATCTCCCTCTCGATCGACCCGAAAGATCTCGGCTCGGGCGCTGAGATGCACACCGCCGGAACAATTTCCGCCTTCGGCACAGGCGACTTTGCACCAACAGTCGAAAAGATCTACTTCCCGACCGAACCCGGCGTTGTTGTCCCTGCATACAGGGTGCTTATCTGGCTGCCTAAGGGGGCGTATTACGTGATCGTTGATGCGAATTCGGGAACAAAATTGTGGATCAAAGACCTTGCTGACGAGCAGACCCAGCAGGCGACCTACGGCATTTATGCGAATTCGGCCGCAATAATGAACGTCGCTGAAAATCCATTTCCGTTCACACCCGGCCCGACATCTCCGAACGGGCTGCAAGGTTCGGGAATAAACCGAACGCAGATCACGCTCATCGGCAACGAACCGCCACACACATTCAACAATCTTGGCTGGATCACGGACGGCGGCAACGAGACTGACGGCAACAATCTCGAAGCAGGCCTCGACCGGGATACGATAAACGGTGTAGATACAACAAACGGACGTGCGGTGGGTACGAATCGGGTATTTTCGTTCAGCTATTTGCCAGGTGATCCGAATACGAATTCGGGCGACTCGCCGGTGCCCGCAGGCGAGCCCATTTCACCTTGTGATCAGATACCGCAGCCGCATGGATTCTCCGAGTATCAAAAAGGCGTCGTAACGCAGCTATTCTACACGATGAACCGCTATCACGACGAGCTTTACCGTCTTGGGTTTACCGAACAAGCGCGTAATTTTCAAAACGATAATTTCGGCCGCGGCGGCAGTGGCGGCGATCGGATATCGGCGGAAGCACAGGACTGCAACGGAACGGGCAACGCGAATTTTTCGACGCCGGCCGACGGCTCTCGCGGCCGGATGCAGATGTATATCTTTACAGGGCCTGACCCTGACTTCGACGGTGATCTTGACAGCCATGTTGTGGTCCACGAAGCAACGCACGGACTCTCGAATCGGCTGCACGGCAACGCTTCGGGGCTGACGCTGAATATGTCACGCGGAATGGGCGAAGGCTGGTCTGATTTTTATGCCCAAAGTCTCCTCAGCCAACCGACCGATCCGATAAACGGCGTTTATGCAACGGGCGGATACATCACATATCTTGCTACACCCTCCTACACGGCAAATTATTATTATGGAATACGGCGCTTCCCGATGGCGGTTCGCTCATTCACGGGCGGCCCCGGCAACTTGCCTCACAATCCGTTGACGTTCGCGGATGCCGATCAGACACAAATGAACCTAAGCGACGGCGCGTTCCAACGCGGGCCTTATGGTTCGGGCACAGCCGATGCCGTTCACAATCTGGGCGAGATCTGGAGTGCGGCTCTTTGGGAGATCCGCGCTCGAATGGTGCAGCGGCTTGGCTGGGAAGTGGGCAATCGACGCGCTTTGCAGCTTGTTACCGACGGTATGAAGCTCGCACCGCTGGCACCGACATTTCTCACTGAGCGCGATGCGATCGTCGCCGCGGCACAGACAGGCTCGTCAGACGCAGCCGCGGACGTGCAGGACGTTTGGGCAGGTTTCGCGATCCGCGGCATCGGCATCAGCGCAAAGATCATAAATAACGGCTCGGGAGCCGGCGACACCCGCGTTACAGAGGCATTCGACTCGCCGAATCTTTTCCAGCAGCCGGCCATTTCCATTAACGACTCAACGGGCAATAATAGCGGCTATCCGGACCCGGGCGAAGCGATCCTACTGAACATACCGCTCACAAATTCGACCGGCCACACTGCGCAGAATGTAACACTATCACTCGTCGGCGGCGGAACCGCGAGCTACGGAAACCTCGCTAATGGGGCGACGGTCAGCCGCGAGATCGCCTTTACCGTTCCGGCCGATACGGCATGCGGAGCGACGATCAGCATTACATTAAACGTCGAAAGCAGCCTTGGGCCGACATCGTTCTCAAGGCCGCTGACAACAGGACAGCCGATCGCCACCGCCGCGCAGAACTTTGATTCCGTTACTGCTCCGACCATACCGAACGGATGGTTCTCAACCTCGACTGGCGGGCCTTCGAGCTTTGTTACCGTGTCCGGTGATGCCCAGTCGCTTCCGAATTCAGCGTTCGCACCGGACCCGGCAAGCGTGGGCGGCGGCACCGATCTTACATCGGAGGTGTTCACGATCGACACGCCGTCAGGAATGGTGTCATTTAGGCACAAGTACAATACAGAGGCCGGATGGGACGGCGGCCTCCTCGAGATCAGCATCGACTCGGGTGATTGGCAAGACATCATTACCGCAGGCGGCACCTTCAGGCAAGGCGGTTATGACACGATATTGGGCAACGGAACGAATAATCCGATCGCGAACCGTCCTGCGTGGAGCGGCACATCGAATGGTTACATCACTACCGTAGCTGCACTGCCGCCAATCAATGCGGGACGGCCGTTCCGCTTGCGATGGCGTTTCGGGGCTGATAACAACACGGCGCCGACCGGCGGCGGCTGGAACATCGACGATATTCATATCATTGGCAGTTATGTTTGCTCAGTCTCAAACGGCAGAAGGGCGCGAGCGGATTTTGACGGCGACGGTAAGACGGATATCTCTGTTTTCAGGCCGAGCGAAGGAAATTGGTATCTGAACCGATCAAGTGCCGGGTTCTTTGCTTCGCATTTCGGAATTTTGACCGATGTTCCCGTACCGGGCGACTATGACGGCGACGGCAAGGCCGACATCGCGGTCTTTCGTCCTGACAGCGGCGATTGGTATGTGTTTGAGAGCGGAACGGGCGCAGTCTATATGATCCATTTTGGCATGTCCGGCGACATCGCCAAACCCGCAGACGTTGACGGCGACGGAAAGAGCGATCTGCTCGTATTTCGGCCTTTGACGGGTGATTGGTATTCAAGAAGGTCGTCGGATGGTGCCGTAAGGATCCAGCACTTTGGCCTCAGCGGCGACATGCCGGTTTCGGATGATTATGACGGTGACGGCAAAGCGGATATTGCCGTTTGGCGTCCTTCGACAGGCGTTTGGTATCGGATCGACAGTTCCTCGGAAACAGTGAACATCCAAACCTTCGGGATGAATGGTGATCTGCCTGTCGAAGCAGATCATGACGGCGACGGCAAAGCAGATATTGCGGTATTCAGGCCGTCAGACGGCCGTTGGTATAGGCTGAACAGTTCTGACGGAGCTTATGTTGTTACACACTTTGGGATGAGTGGCGATGTGCCGGTTCCGGGAGATTATGACGGCGACGGCAGATCGGATGAGGCTGTTTACCGCAACGGGATTTGGTATTTGAACCGTTCTACTGCCGGCTATCTCGCATATTCCTTCGGTTTGGCAGGCGACCTCGCAATCCCGCGGTCATATTTGCCCTAAACCAACACTCGAAAGGGCCGCCTGAAATTTTTATAGGCTCAGTTACTTTTCATTGACGATTTGACCGAAATCTGTTAAAACTGAGTTGTTTTCTAACCAAGAACTAGTTCGATTTGGAGATCTTGCTATTTTCCAGATTCGGCGATTGCGTTTTTTGCAGCGGACATCATGTTTGGTTCAACACCTTCGGCAATAACCCGAAAGGAAGGTAGCCGCAATAGAACAAAAGCTTTTAGGAGGGCTTTAAGATGCAGAGAAATTTCTCTAAAGAAAGGCGTAGCGGCCTCTTGCTGTGCCTGTTGATACTCGGTATTTTCGCGGCGTTGGCCGTGCTGCCGAGTTATTTTCGCTCATCCGCGGGATCACGCGTAGGCTTGTTCCATCGGACATCGAGTTTGGATGAGGGTATCCCGAAGATGTGGGATATCCGGCAGTCAAAGGAGGATCAGAATAAACTCGTTGAGCTTCGACAAAGAGCGGGTACGAGTGATGCACTGGTCTCCGATGTACGTGCTCGCTTTAAGGACGGTGAGAGTGCCCTGCGCCAGCGGATGCCCACTGTAAAGGTCGAGTACAACGAAGATATACGCATTCCAGAGGTGATATCGCCTGATGTGTATCGCGATCGTATCGAGTGGCTTTCTGCGCCGTCGAACGCAAAAGGCGCTGATATCCTTCGCAACTTCGTTAAAGAGAACAATAACCTGATCGGCGTTACATCTCAGCAGGTTGATGAGCTTGTAACGACGGCTGATTACACGAATCCTGACGGTAATCTTTCGTTCGCCAACCTTGAGCAGCGGATCAACAATATCCCGGTCTTCCGTGGTGAGGTCAAAGCGGGCTTTACCCGGGACGGACGGATTATCCGTGTTATCAACAATTTGGCACCGGGCATCAACTACGGTTCCGTTTCGACCGATTTCGGTGATCCGGCAGTAGCCGTTCAAAATGCGGCACAGCACATTCGGCACGAGCTTCGCCCCGATGAAAAGGTGATGAATGCCGACGCATCGAGCGCAAATAAGGTCGTCTTCGGCGAAGGCGATTGGGCGACGACAGCCGAAAAGATGTACTTCCCGACAGAGCCGGGCGTTGCCGTTCCTTCATGGCGTGTGCTTATTTGGCAGCCGGTCAACGCTTACTATGTGATCGTTGATGCGAATACCAATACCGTGCTCTGGCACAAGAATATCACCGATGACGATGGCACGGTCCCCGCAACGTATGAGGTTTACAATCAGCCGAATACGTGGGCTAAGATCGCCAGTTCCGCCGCACCGCTCAGCCCGGGCCCAAATGATCCGGCTCTCGGTACGCAAGGAACGATCACAGCACGAAATACGATCAGCGTTATCGGAAATGAGAACGGTCAGACGTTCAACCAGAAGGGCTGGATCAATGACGCCGACAATAAGACCGACGGCAACAACCTTGAAGCTGGTATCGACCGCGACGGCTCGAACGGCGTTGATGCCCCACAGATCGGAAGCCCGAACCGTGTATTTACATCAACATGGAACCCGCCGCCGGGAAATCCGGCACCGGGCGACGCCCCGCTTACGACGGAAGCGCAGCGCGGAGCGGTCATTCAGATGTTCTACGTTATGAACCGTTATCACGATGAGCTTTACAAGCTCGGCTTTAACGAGGCGGCGCGTAACTTCCAGAATGACAATTTCGGCAACGGCGGCCTCGGAAACGACCGTGTCTCGGCAGAAGGCCAGGATTCGTCAGGTACAAACAATGCGAACTTTTCGACTCCGGGAGACGGTAGTCGCGGCCGTATGCAGATGTATCTTTGGGATTATCCGACGCCAGATCGTGACGGCACGGGCGACGCTGATATCATCATCCACGAGGTAACACACGGCACGTCGAACCGTATTCACGGCAACGGCAGCGGCCTTGGAAACCAGGGCGGCATGATGGGTGAAGGATGGGGCGACTGGTACGCTCACGTTATGACCTCAACGCCGACCGACCCGATCAACGGCGTCTATACAGAAGGCGGCTATGCCACATATCAGCTTGGCGGCAGCTTTACTGCAAATTACTTCTACGGAATTCGCCGCTTCCCGACCGCCGTTATGGCATTCACGGGCGGCCCGAACAATAAGCCGTATAATCCGCTGACCTTTGGTCACATCAACTCGAACTGCGATACCACGCTCGGAACGCCGTCAAATGCGGTTTCCAGCGCATATCCCCGCAGCCCGGTCATCGCCACATCAGGCAGCTGTTCGCAGGTGCATAATGCGGGCGAGATCTGGAAGATAGCTCTTTGGGAAGTTCGTGCACGCTTTGTACAGCGTCGCGGCTTTGACGACGGCAACCGGGCGGTTCTTCAGGCCGTTACTGACGGTATGAAGCTTTCCCCGCTCAATCCTACATTCCTTCAGGAGCGTGACGCTATCATCGCCGCTGCAGCCGCTCTGCCGTACGCAAACCTTGCGTCAGCAGATGCATCCGATGTAAGAGAAGGATTCCGTATCCGCGGTATGGGCTGGTCGGCAAGTGTTCAGACAGCTTCGTCCGTTACAGAGGCATTCGACTCGCCGAACGCGGCTCTCGATACCTTCAGCGTTTCGGACTCCACAGGCAACGGCAACGGCTTCCCCGAACCGGGCGAGAATGTTGTCCTTGCGATCGGTGTCAAGAATCCGAATACCGGCGCCCCGATCACCAACGTTACAGTGACGATCGACGGCGGCTCGCCGATCAACTACGGAACGATCAATGACGGTCAGACCGTAACGCAGAACATTCCGTACACGGTCGATCCCAATGCGGCATGCGGCAGCACGGTAAGTCTCTCAATAGTTGTGTCAAGCACACTCGGAGCACAGCCCGCTGCTATTCGCAGCTTTGTGTTGGGTAACCCGAATGGCGTCCTCGAGAACTTTGACGGCGTTACTGCCCCTGCGCTTCCGGCAGGCTGGACGATGACGCAGGACAATGGAACGGGCATCACGTGGACGACCAGTGCAACCGGAGCGAATACGGCTCCGAACTCCGCATTTGCGAACGACCCGTCGGGTGTCAATATGGCATCGCTTGTGTCACCGAGCACCAACGTGACCTCCGCAAGCGCCAAACTGAAATTCAAGAACAAGTACGCCACTGAGAACACTTATGATGGTGCGGTTCTTGAGATCAAGATAGGTGCAGGCACATGGCAGGATATACTTGCTGCGGGCGGCACTTTCGTATCCGGCGGTTATAACGGAACGCTCAGCACTTCGTTCCAAAATCCGCTTGGCGGAAGGCAGGCTTGGACCGGCACCTCAGCGGGCTATCTAAGCACTGAGGTCAATCTGCCGGCAGCGGCAAATGGCCAGAGCGTACAGTTCCGCTGGAGGATGGCATCCGACTCGTCGGTCGGGGCGACCGGCATCAACATTGATGATGTTGAATTCATCAACGGCTATACCTGCGGCGCGGTCGCAACGCGTGCACGCGGCGACTTTGACGGAGACGGCAAGACCGATCTTGCAGTGTTCCGCCCGTCAGAAGGCAACTGGTATGTGCAGGGCTCGACTAACGGCTTCTCGGCAACGCATTGGGGCCTCGCAACGGACACGATCGCACCGGGCGACTATGACGGTGACGGCAAGACCGATTTTGCAGTGTTCCGTCCGGATGCTAACCCGGCGAACAACGATTACTTTGTTCTTATGAGCAACGGTAACGTGTTCAGGGCAACCTCGTGGGGCCTGCCTGACGACGTCCCTGTCTCAGGCGACTACGATGCCGACGGCAAGACCGACCTGGCGGTCTTCAGGCCATCGACCGGTGTTTGGTATGTGCTCAACAGCAGCAACAACTCGAACACTGTTGAACCGTTCGGACTTACGGGTGACAAGCCTCTTGCTATCGACCCTGAAGGCGACGGCAAGACCAATCTGGCCGTTTATCGTCCGTCTGAGAACCGGTGGTACATAGCTAAACCTACGGGATCGCCCGCAACCAACTTCTACGTCTATGACTTCGGTGCGACCGGCGACCAACCGGCACCGGCGGATTATGACGGCGACAGCAAGGAAGATGTTGCAGTGTTCCGCCCGTCGGACGGCACATGGTATATCCGCAAGAGCAGTGACGGATCGGTCATCTACACCGCGTTCGGCCAGAACGGCGATATCGCAGTTCCGGGCGACTACGATGGTGACGGCACGGCCGATGTCGCTGTCTATCGCGGAGGCACATGGTACGTCAACGGCTCGACAGCAGGTACCTTCCAGTCGAACTTCGGTGTGGCAACTGACATACCGGTTCCGTACAAGTTCCTGCCGGATATGAGCGGTGGCGGCGGCGGCGGCTCTGTGACCGTAAGCTACACCGGCCCGGATGTCCCTTTCCCGGATAACAACCCCGCCGGTGTGAACATCAACGTCCCCGTCTCGGGCGTCGGTACGATCTCCGATCTGAACTTCAGCATCGATCAGGTCTCCGGCGGTACATGTGACGGAACGTCCGGTAACGTCAACTGTGGGATCAGTCACACGTGGGTCGGCGATATCATCATCAAGGTGACGTCACTGGGCGGTACGACCGTGGCTGTTTACGATCGACCGGGCGTTCCCGTACCGACTTCGGTTGGCTGCAGCAACAACAACCTCGCCAACATCCTTCTGAATGATGAAGGCGGGCTACCTGCGGTCGAAACGGCGTGTAATACTGCAGGCGGTACGAGCGCTGTGTTCCCTTCGGGTAACTACTCACCGAACAATCCGATGTCTGCCTTTGACGGCGAAAACGCGGATGGAACGTGGGTCGTTAACATCTCGGACAACGCCGGTGGCGACACCGGCACTGCCCGAGCATTCTCGCTCATCTTTAACTCGGGTAACTAACCCGGCACGCTTTGCAGCGGCATCGTCGAAGCGACGGTGCCGTTGCGAACATCAAACCACAAAAGGGCAGAGCCGTTCGCGGCACTGTCCTTTTTTTGCCGAACGATCACATAAAAAGGCCCGTCCGATGCTCTATCGGACGGGCTTTTCGGAAGAAACACGCTTGCTGAGGCCTACGGTTTGCCGGGGCCTTGCACCGCGTCCGGACGCGCGACCACAGGCGTTTGAACGTTCGGCAGCGGCGTCTCAGGATTCCGTGTCGAGTTTGAAGGCGGATTGCCTAGCGGCACGGGCTGAAGGATTGGAGCCGGCTTTGTCTGCTTCGAGCTCTGATCGGCCGGTGACTGCGGATGCGTGATGCGCGGCGTAATGAAGAACAAAATTTCGTTCGTATTACGCTGGACACCCTTTCGCTTGAAAAGATTGCCGAGAATCGGTATCCGCGACAGGCCCGGTGTGCGGTCCTGGCTTTCACGCTCGTCGTCAAAAAGAACGCCGCCGACAACCGTCGTACCGCCATCGGGCACCGTTACCTGTGTGGTCATGCTCTGCGTATTGATCGCCGGAGCCGCCCCGCCGACAATGGTCGCTGTCGAGCTGTTCTCTGCGACAACATTGAGTATGACGGTGCCGAGGTCGGTGATCTGAGGTGTTATCGCTAGACGTAATGGGACATCCACATAAGTTGTAGTTTGGATAACCGGGCCACCATCTGCTCCCCCCGGCTGGACGGTTGTAATTGGAATTTTGGTACCGCTCTTGATCTCCGCGGGGCGGTTGTTAAGAGCCGTAACACGAGGTGTTGCGATGACCTTCGCCTCGCCTTTCTGCTCACCTGCCGTGATCAAGGCACTCAACTGTGCCGTGCCGAATACGCCGGTCGTCAAGCCGATCGCGGTATTGGCGATCTTTGACACGAGGTCGTTATTGATGTGCGGCACCGGATATCCTCCGGGAACCGGAATGGTGGTCGTAGCGTTCGGCAATGTACCGCCGCCGTAAGCACTGCCGCGCGGCCCGGCGACGAATGCACCGAGCTGAACGCCAATATCACGGCTGAAATTGCGGGTAGCGACAACTATGCGGGCCTCGATCTCGACCTGCGGCTCAGGCTGATCGAGATAGGCGACCAACTGGCGGATCGCATCAAGGTTTTGGCGAACGTCGGTTATGATAAGCGTGTTGCTGCGGCCGTCAACCTCTACGGTTCCGCGGCGCGACAAACGCTTCTGGACGATCCCAAGGATACCTTGGTCGGCCCCTCCGCCGCTCGTTGCGGCACCGGATCCCGAAGGGGCTGATGCCATTGCACCGCCGCCGCCCATCGACGACGTACCGGTGGTCATCTGGTTGCTCGCGCCCGCTGCACCGCTCAACGTGCCCGAGGCTCGGGCGTAGTTCAGCCGCAGGAATTCGGTGTAGAGCGGCGATCCGTCGATCGCGCCGTCACGAAGTTTTGCTTGAACGTCGATCTCGTCCGAGAGTGTCTTGGAATCGACGATACGAAGGATGTTCCCGTTGACCTGTGCACTCAGAGCTTGCGACTGAAGCACCGAATCGAGGGCCACGTTCCAGGGCACATCGTTAAGTTTGACAGTAACCGGCACTTCTTTCACTGACTTATCAATGACGAAGTTTATTCCGTACTGATCGGTAATGTAGCTGAGGATGTCGCGAATGTCGGCATTGACGACACTAAGATTGATAGGTTCGCCGCGAAATCCGGCGTCCCCGTAATGAAGCCCCTGCGATCGCGGGTCAACTGTTTGAGAAAATGCTGAGACGGCAACGACGAGTGCGATCATTATGACGGCAGCCGATCGTTTGACGATCTCGCGTAAATGGGTAAGAGAATTCATGTTTCCTCCGTTAAAGACTGTGCCGATATGTAGGTCGGCATCTTAAAATGCGACCGGCCGCGGCCGGCTGTCTGCATGCGGCAGTATCACCGCAAAACTATTTATTGCTCTTTGCGACCTTTGCCGGCTTTTTCGAGGCCTTCTTGTCAGCAGCCTTACCGGTATCTGCCGGTGCCCTGTTCATCTCATCAAGGAACGAAACGATCGGGCCTGAGTGTGCCGGAACGACTGCGGACGGCTGCCGATCGACTTGCTGTTCCGCATTAGCCCCCGCAGGAGCAGCGGCGGATGCTGTCTGCACATCCTTGTCGGAAGGTTGGTTCGCAGGTGCCGTGCCCTGTATCTGCGATCTCATATTGAACTGCTGGAGAGCCTTGTTCTCGACCGACGCGACGAACTTATTCGGCCCCGTCTTTGTGATCTTTCGGAAAACAAGCCTGTTCTCTTCAACCGCTACGAGTTGCCCGTCAAAGAACTTTTCGCCCGGATAGATCGTGTACGAGAGCTTGATCGGCGTTGCTTCGACGATCGCAGCATATCCGCGCGGCGTTTTGAAGATGCCGCTGACGGCAAGCTCGTTAAGTGTCAGCACACTCGTTACCTTGGGCAGGGGCTGGCCGTTCGCGGCGGCCTGTTCGCGAACCCGCTTGTAGTAGTCGATGCGTGCCTCTATCGCCGGTGCGCCGTAAAAAGCCGGACCGCTTTGGCCGGGCTTGGCCGACTTAGCCGTACCGGAATTTCCTGAAGGCTTGTCCGTCCTTTGCCTTTGATAGCTCGGCGTCAGGAACGGGTCGCGCTGTGCGTTCGCTTCAAAGTAGCTTCCGCTCAGGAGTATAACGCTGATCGCGAAGGCCCAAACTGCGGTTTTTCTGAGATTTAGGATGTTGTTCGTCATGGCTTTTTTTCCGAAACGATGGTCTATTGAGGTTATTTTGCGGCGGGCGGAGCGACCGGCGGTGCGGCAGGTGCAGGCGTTCCGTTCGCAGGTGCTCCTGCGGGTGCGGTTCCCGGAGCGGCAGTGCCCGTGGGTGCCCCGCCTTTCAGATCTGTCGGAGCCGCATAGTATGCTGTCAGCACGAATCGCGCGTGAAGGGTTTTCTCGGCAGTTTGCTTGGGAAGCTGACTCAACTGAAAATCCGTGATCGAAACGATACGCGGCAGCTTCGCCATTGCTTCAAAGAATCCGCGGACGTTGTTGAAGTTGCTGTCAACCTCGACCTCGACCGGCTTTGCCATGATCGAGTCTTGCTGCACGTCATCACGCGGGCTGAAACGCATCACACTCAGGCGGCTGCTGTTCGCCGTATCCTGAAGGCCCTGCAGTACGTTCGTGATCTCACGCTGCTCGGGAAGCAGCACTTTCAACTCGTCATACTCAGCCGACTTGGTCTCGAAAAGCGATCGAAACTCACTGATGCGGGCGGTGGCGAGACGTGCCGTCTCATTCTTCTGCTGAAGTTGGGCGACCTCGTCGGTCAGCTTGGCAACTTCTTCACGGGTTCCGCTGGTCACGAAGTACCAGACGCCACCGTACAGCAGGCAGGCAACACCAACCATTATCGCCAGTTGATAGTGCCATTTCAGGTTCTTTATCTTCTCCAACATGATCGTTTCCTCGTCTTTTCGCTAATTCTTTGCTATCTGCTGCTGCGTCTGCCCTTGGCCCTGGGCCGGAGCTGATGCCGTGGTCGGAACACTGTTATTCGCGCCTGCCGCCTTTGTGGGCGTATATGCACACTTGATCGTGAAGTTGACAACACCGATCTTCGGTGCTTCGCCCGTCGCATTCACTTTTTGCGGAGCTGCGTTGTTGACTACCTCGGCCCGGCTCGTTTCGATATTCAGATTTGAGAATAGACCGTTCGAGAACTCCAGGCTGCGGCCGAACTGCGTTACCTGTGACTCATCCGGAGAACTTCCGGTAAAGGTCATCTGGTCGCCTGTCTGTTCAACGGTTTGCAGATAAAGGCCCGGAACCATCGCAATACGCTCGCGCAACGCCTCAAGCACGGCGCTCGGGCCGGCCTGCGATGCTCTGAGCTTCTTGATGGCCTCGATACGCACGTCGATATTCTGGATCTTTTGTTCGAGGTCCTTTTGCTCGGCGATCACCGTTGCAAGCTCCTGTTCGATCTGCTTCTGCTCGGCTAGCTGGCGTTCGGCTTCTGATTTCGCCATTTGACTGCTTATCACATCCCAACCGATCACGGCCACGGTCAGGAAAGCCACGACCAGCGACAGCACCAAGAGTCTTGCTCCCGGGCTTGCGATCTTTCGATCGACGGCTGTAACGGTACCGCTTTGGCGTTCGGTAACGGAATTGAGTAGATTGATCTTGATCATTTCTTTACACTCCCCTGATCGCCAAGCCGACAGCTACCGCCATCTCGGGCATGATCTCATTCAAATATTCGGGATCGAATTTCTTTGTATCCACGTTGATCTTTCGGAATGGATCAAGCATTTCGACCTGCAGTTCGAGTCGCTGCGACAACTCACCGGCAAGGCCGGCCAACTTTGAGCCGCCGCCTGAGATCAGGATCTTTTGCACCTGGGTCTCGTTGTCGTCGGTTGTCGCCCGATAGAAATCGAAGGTCTTCTGTATCTCCATAGCGACGATCTCAGTCACATTGCTCATGAGCGGCTCGATCGACTTTTCTTCGACCGTATCAACGGCGTCGTTCACGCCGCGCTTCAGCGCTTCAGCCTGTTGAAAGTTCAACCCGAGGCTCCGCTGAAGCACATCTGTGAACTGGCTGCCGCCGACCGTGATATCACGCGAGAATAGTGAGCGTGTGCCCTTGACGATGTTGATATTCATCGTCGAGGCACCTATATTCAGTAGCGTTACGACATCGTCTTCCGTTGGGTCGTAGTTCGCTTCATAGCAGTTCTGCAGCGCAAATGTGTCAACGTCGATCACGACGGGCTGCTTGCCGGCAAGCTGTATCGCCTGTTTTATATTGTCGATGCGATCACGCTTACACGCTGCGATCAAAACGTGCGTCGAGTCCGCGGTCTCGGCCGTAACCTGATAATCGAGGCTTACGTCTGCCAGATCGTATGGGATATGTTCCTCCGCGTGCCAATCGATCGACTCTTCTAATTCCTCCGAGCTCATCGCCGGCAGGACGATATTCTTGATGATGACCGAGTGGCCGCTCACGCCTGTAACGACTTGATCCGCTTTGACCTGATTATTAACGCAAACGCTGCTGATAACGTCCGAAACGACGTTCATCTCCATTATTTGACCGTCAATGATCGTGTCGCCGGGCAGATTCTCGAACCCGAGGCTTACGAGGTTAAGGCTGTTTGGCTTGCCGTCAAGTTCGATCATCTTTATCGAACTCGACCCGATGTCCAAACCGGCAACGCTTTTTTTCTTACCGAACATTGTTTGCTCCTTTTAGGACTTTCACGTGATCTTCTTTCCGGCGAAAAGTTTTCTTGTTTTCCGACGGCCTCTGCAAATGACGATTCTGAGGTTATTTGGTGCCACCTTCTGAATTTACGCGGCGTCTGATCGACACTTATGAAAGGACGATTCTAAAGGACGGAGTCAAAGGCAGTCTGCCGGCCGGATGATCTGAGGCGTTTTTCAACTGCCCAAGATCGTTGTTATCAAGAAAACTTTGTCGCATACGGCGGCGAAGGGTGCTCGGCTTAACAGCCGATACAATAAAAAGTTACCGTATTGAACAAGATGTGTCAACAGTTTTTTACGCTGTTTAATCCATAATGAATAAATTCCTGTCAGAATGACAGAAACGAGATGCCAAAAAGACTTGATCGAATACTAAAGGACGAGCTGTCGGCAATCGATATCGATACGGCGGCCGAACTTCTGCGCGACGCCTTCGAGCCGTCCGGCATCGCGAAATCCGAAATGTTCATGCAGACGCGCGGCGGCATCGTTCGGCATAGCCACCAGTGCTATCAGCGTTTTGAAACCGCGAGACCTCATCCGCTCGATAAGCGATGTGTAAAGAGCGGTGCCGACACCTTGTTCGAGGAGGCCCGGCCGTACGCAGACCCTTATCTCGGCAGTCGGGTCAAACGCAGGGTCTCGAAGGAATGGTTGTGCGTAGGCAAATCCTGCGAGGTGCTCATTCTTTTGTGCCGCAAGGAAAGGCATCCCTTCTGCTCCCGCGAGGATGATGCGGCGTTGGATCTCATCTGAATCCACCGGTTCGGATTCGAAGACGGCATGCGACGTCGCGATATAGTGATTGTATATGTAAGCGATCTCGGCGGCATCGTCGAGTACCGCATCACGGACGTCCATTTTTATATTGAACACACGGGCAACGGCCCGCAGGCTACTTCTCCTTGGCAAGCGTTCACGAAGCTTCGGTCCTCTCGCGCCAACTTTGCGAAGAACTGCCGGCATCTCGTCGTTCCATCGTAATGGCGCCGGGCGAAGGACAGACGAGGTAGCAGAGATTACAGCCGACGCACTCTTCCTCGATCACGCGGGGATAGCGAAGTCCGTTCGATTCGACGAACTCAAAGCTCTGATGAGCACCGTCCTCACAGGCAACATAGCAAAGATTGCAGCGGATGCAGTGCTCTTCGTTAACGTGCGCCTTTACAACATAATTAAGATCGAGGTCGCCCCAATTAGTAACGCGCGGAACAGACTTGCCTATGATCTCACTGACCGAGGCAAAGCCTTTGGAATCGAGATAGGCGTTCAACCCGTCGATCATGTCCTCGACGATGCGATAGCCATAGTGCATCACAGCCGTGCAAACCTGAACGCTCCCGGCACCGAGCAGCATGAATTCGACCGCATCACGCCAGTTCGAAACGCCGCCGATCCCGCTTATTGGGATATTGAATTCGCCGTCGCGCGCAAGCTCGCTGACCATATTAAGGGCGATCGGTTTGACCGCAGGCCCGCAATAGCCGCCGTGGGCGGCCATGCCGTTCACATTCGGATGCGGGACCAGCGTATTGACATCAACGCCCATCATCGAATTGATCGTGTTGATCAGCGAAACGGCATCCGCACCGCCGTTCTGTGCCGCACGGCCTGGCGGCAGAATGCTCGTCACGTTTGGCGTGAGCTTTACGATCACCGGAAGTTCCGACACCTCTTTCACCCACTCCGTGACCATGCAGGTGTATTCGGGCACCTGGCCCATTGCCGCGCCCATTCCGCGTTCGCTCATACCGTGCGGGCAGCCGAAGTTCAGCTCGAAGCCGTCGGCTCCCGTATCCTGCGAACGCTTTACGATCTCGTGCCACGCTTCGCGTTTTGACTCGACCATCAGCGAGACGATCACGGCATTGTTCGGATACTTCTTCTTGCACTCGTAGATCTCTTTCAGATTAACCTCAAGCGGCCTGTCCGTGATCAATTCGATGTTGTTCAGCCCGACCAGCCGGTTCGTGCCAAAGTCGAGTCCGGCAAGACGTGACGAGACATTCGTGATCGGCTCGCCCAACGTCTTCCAAACCGCACCGCCCCATCCCGCGTCGAATGCCCGCTCGATCATCGAACCCATATTCGTCGGCGGCGCACTCGCCAGCCAAAACGGATTCGGGGACTTTATCCCTGCAAAATTGATATTAAGATTTGCCATAGAAATTGATACCTGAGGATTACAGGTTACTTTTTGTTTTCTCTCAAAGACTGTTTTATTAGACTTAAAATGTATTCCAAATTTTCGTCGGAGTGAATGTTTATTTCATAATCGCCGTTTCCCCAGTGGCCGGTGTGTGTTACATCGCGACAAATTCCCTTGGGATCATCAAGTTTGCCCTGCCGTACGTTCAACCAAATTTTCAAAGCGTTTCGCTGAATGCGAACATCAAGCACGTTTCGATTAGCCACAAAAGCTATGTACAGTTTTTTAGGTTTAACTTCCAAATTATCAAGGTTCAGAATCGCCAGTTTGAGTTTTTCGTATAGCTCCTTGATTTCATCAGACGCATTGTCAAGGTGTTCCTGCTCGGTAAACACTTTAATTTCTTTCGCAACCTTTGCAATTGCTTCGTTTTGCCTGCTAATTGTTTTGACGCTTTCTTGTGACCCAGAAGTCTTAACTTGGCTGTAACTAATAGTCTTGTTGTTATATCGATTTATTTCCCAAAGCTCAATTGGCAGATCCTTAAAGTTGATGGCTTCTTTTTGGTAGGCAGTAAAATTTGGCGAAATGAAAATTACTCTTGATTGCGACCAATCAATGTCGCCACGTTTCAACGTATCCTTACAATTTTCGTTATATTCGAGTATGAAATCGGCTTTGTTATTAAGCATCAGCGACAAATAGGCATAGCCTTGATCAATCACGCTAAAGTTCTTGTCCCGTTTGTACTCAATGATCACGAAGCTCGATGCGTCTTTGTCAAAAGCTAATGTATCAATACGAAAATTATTGAGTGCAAACTCGGAACGAACAAAATTAAGGCCAAAAATTGTCGTAAGGTTTTGCTCCGTCAATTCCTGAATTTCCTTCTCGAGCTTGAAAGGCAATTCTCTTATTTGCTCAAGTTTGTTGACAATGTCGATATTAAAGAGCGGCATACCAGATTTTGACGTTCCTAGTTTAATAAATAGAAAATTTCATACTTGCGCGGTTTATACAGCTTCGAGTTTTTTCTTCAGCGCCTTTAGAAACTTCTTGTTGTTCAAAATATCGCTCTCAACACTGTCCGCAGTGCCGTTTTCCATTACCTTCCGCAGTTCGTTATTGATCTGGGTTTGATACGGGGCGGCATTGGGCTGTTCGGCTCGGGCGCGAAAGTAACTGATAACATCACCGTCAAGATAGATCGTCACCTTTACCTTGCCGGCTTTTTTAATTTTTTCTGCCCAAGGCGAACGGCGAACCTTATATGTACCGGGTTTCATCACTTCGTCTTCGGATAGGCCGCTAGCGAGTTCCGCTTGATATTCTTCTTCTGTAACAGTGTACGCCGGCAATTTATCTTTTTTGGTCATTGTAATACCTCGCCTGTTTCGCATTAGCCTTTCGAGCTGTAATGATCCGAATGCTCTCGCCACGCACCGTGTAGCCGACAAAAAGAAGTCGGATACTTGAAATACCAACCAATTGAAATCTCACTTCGTCTTCGGAATGGCCGTCATCATAAAGCTCAACGGCGTTTTCGTCAAAGAAAGCTTCAGCCGCTTCATAAAAAGATACGCCATGCTTTCTAAAATTTTCTGTCGCCTTGCTCGGATCCCATTCAAACTCCATAACCATTATACCGACATATATGGATATATCAAGATATTTATCATTCTCGGAGCGTGGTAAACCTAACGCGGATTGGGATCGACAGGTGCTTTTGGCGGGTCGCGTAGGAACGCTCCGGCGAATTCTACTTTCTCGCCGGTAAGAGTCTCATGGATCCCGATCGCGGCGAGTTTTCCCATTTGCGCGGCCTCGACAGCCTCGCCGCCGCCATTGACGCAATCGCCGCCGGCGAAGATGCCGGGCTTTGACGTCTGCATTGAAGCGTTGACGACAGGACGGCCTATCTCATCTGTCTTAACGCCTGCGATCTCGGTAAAGAAGTTCACAAGTTTCGTCTGACCGATAGCCTTGATGACCATATCGCACTCGATATCGCGTTCGCTGCCCGCAGCGTCGAGCACGCGGATCCCGCGTACGCTTTCGTCACCAAGTATCGCCAGCGGAGTTGTTTGCCAAACGAACTCGACCTCATCCTTGTGTGCGAGTTCCATCTCGTAATCATACGCCGGAGCTTCCATTTCGGTACGGCGATAGACAAGCCGAACACGCTTTGCACCGAGCCGCTTCGACTGGGTCGCCGCATCGATCGCAGTGTTGCCGGCGCCAAGCACGATCACACTATCGCCGATCGTAATGCCTTTCCAATCTCGGGTTTTTATCTGATCGATGAGGTCAAGTGCATCGATCACGCCATCCAGAGCCTCACCCGGAATATTCAGCTTGTTGGTTGCACCGAGACCGACCGCAAGGAACAAAGCGTCGTGAGCCGTTTCGAGTTCGCCGAATTGAATGTCGCGGCCGATCTCGACGTTCTGGCGAAATTCGACGCCAAGATCGGCGACCGGCTCGATCTCGGCCAGCGACACTGCCTGTGTCATCTTGTATTCGGCCATACCGTAGGTGTCGAGCCCGCCCGGCTTTTCACGGCGGTCGTAGATCGTTACGCTGTAGCCGAGCCGTGCGAGATACGTTGCGCACGAAAGCCCCGCCGGCCCCGAGCCGATAATTCCTATCGTGCGTCCGTTCGATTCGCCTTTCTTGAAGATGCGAATGCCGTTCGACAGAGCATGGTCGGTAGCGTAACGCTGGAGTCGCCCTATCTCGATCGGTTTATTTACCAAGGTCTTTTCAACGCAGGCTCCTTCGCAAAGCACCTCGACCGGACAGACGCGTGCACAGGTCGCCCCAACAGGGTTCGCGTCGAATATCACACGCGCCGAACCGGTCAGGTTCTCGTTCGCGATCTTTTTGATAAAGCCCGGTATGTCAATATGCGTCGGGCACGCGTGCATGCACGGAGCGTCGAAGCAAAAGAGGCAGCGGTTCGCCTCGATCGCCGCTTCGCTGTCGGTCATCGCAGGATAAAGATCGGCAAAGTTTTCTTCTATCTGTTCAATGGGAAGATTTGACATAGGCTACCCTCACTTACTATTTCGACGCCGACAAAGGGAGGATATCGACCTTGAGTAATATTCTGATGCCGCAGAATTTCTATGCACGGCACTTACGCCGTTCAGTCTGCAACGATCGCGCCGTAGGTGTCAGGCCGCCTGTCGCGGAAGAATTGCCAAGTGTTTCGCACCTCGCGGATCTTTTCCATATCAAGATCGGCGACGACGAGTTCGTCCTGATCGCGTGTTCCGACCGCAAGCATTTGCCCTCGCGGGTCGCAGAAATAGCTCTGGCCGTAGAACTCGCCAATATTCCACGGTGCTTCAGTTCCGACGCGATTGATCGCGCCGACAAAATAGCCGTTCGCAACGGCGTGTGCCGGCTGTTCCAACTTCCAAAGGTACTCGCTCAGGCCCGCGACCGTCGCCGATGGATTGAAAATGATCTCGGCTCCGTTCAACCCGAGGCATCTGGCGCCTTCGGGAAAGTGCCGGTCGTAACAGATGTACACGCCGATGCGGCCGACCGCCGTATCAAAGCACGGGTAGCCCAAATTGCCCGGACGAAAATAGAATTTCTCCCAAAAGCCCGGTGCAACATGCGGAATATGATTCTTGCGATACTTGCCGAGGTATTTGCCGTCAGCATCGATAACGGCCGCGGTGTTGTAGTAAATGCCGGTCTGCTCTTCCTCATAGATCGGCACGACGAGAACCATACCGAACTGTTTGGCAACATCCTGCATCTGCCTCACAGTAGGGCCGTCCGGCACGCGTTCGACCGCTTCGTACCAACGCGTCTGCTGTTCGGCGCAAAAATACGGCGTCGTAAAGATCTCTTGGAAACAAAGTATCTGCACTCCTTGCTTTGCGGCATCTTCGACAAATTTGAGTTGATGGCTGATATTCCCTTTCTTGATCTCGTCGATCGGTGCGTTCGGATCCCCAACGTTATGAGCCTGAATCAGCCCTGCTTTGATAACTCGTGACATCTCATCTCCTCCTCGCTCAAGACTTCGGCATCGCAAAAACATCATCTGCGACCGGCACATTCACCTTTACCGCAGTAACTTTCCGCGTCCAACTAATATTTGGCATCGCGTATTTCACGACCGTCGGGATCTGCACACCCCCAAACGTTTTGTAGTCGCTGTAATCGACCTGATAGACGAAACCGCCGAGAACTGTCTGCGTAACCGCGACACGCCGAACGAGCAGGCCGGTCTGTTCATCAAAACTTAGGCGTTCGCGCAGGCCGTCGGCCGTTGTTGCATTCAGCACCAGAACTTTACGTCCGTCGATCTCATCCGTGAATCGATATTCGAACTTCGAGTATGCCGAGCCGATCGCCGCCGGAAACAAAAGCTGCGACTCGCGTTTGATCTGCTCAGCCTCATCGGCATGAAGCCGGTGCGGCCCCTCGGCACTGAACTTTGCGGCCGCCTCGCCATTCCAAATATCCGTGACCCATTCTTTATCGTAAACGGTCTTTGAACTATACTTGCCGGCCTTGTAATTGATGGTCTCGGGCTCGGTAGTCTTTCCGTCCGGCTCAACTCGTGTTGCGGTGATGATCGCGCTGTCGATCTTCTTATCGCCGCCGACCGCCGCGACGAATTTTGCGATCACGTCGGCGGCATCAGGTTTTACTTTGGGCGGTTCGGGACGCGGCGTGTGCCCTGCGGAATGCTCCGTCGGCACGAGGCTCGGCCCGCTCCGCGGATGCATTCGTCCATTGTGGCAGGTGTTGCAGGACACTTCGGCCTCGCCGCCGAAATTATCTCTATTGATCGCGAATGTCATCGCGATCATCTTACGGGCGGTGTCTTTTTCCTCTTTGCCGTCCTTCGAAAAATCGTCGGTGTAATGACAAAAACTGCAATTCACATTTAGCGATGCCGAAAAGATATTCATCACCTTGCCAAGCTGATCGGCGGGCATATCGCCAAGTACTTTTAAGTTCTTGAATTTATTCTTCGCGAGTACGACCTGCTCACCTTTCTTCTGGGCGTGGCCGTAGGACGTCGTCATCCCCAAAACAGCGGTTGCGATGGCCAACAGCAGCACTGCAAATTTAGTTTTTCTTATCATCGCACCTTCTCCTGTTGTGGGGTTCGAAAACTGAATGCCAAATGCGAAAGGAATGCGATGGCGAATCCGACGAACCATGCGTAGTCATAGAGCACGCTGAGAGTTGGAATTATCAACCCTATCCACGCAAAAAAGCAACCTAACAGCGTGGCAGCGACGGCCCGCCAGTTCCAGCCGCGATATTCGCCGTCCTTGCGATAAAGGTCGGCGAGCCGCAAATTCTTTCTCCGCACGATCCAATAATCCGCGATAAGGACCCCTGCGATCGAGCCAAGCCCGCCGGAGTAACCGACAAGCCAACCGAAGATGTAGCCGCTCGGATCGGCAAGCAGCTTCCACGGCTGCATCAATATACCGATAATGCCGGTGATCAGGCCGCCGGTTCTAAAAGAAATGAGCTTCGGAAAAGCGTTGGCGAAATCATTCGCGGGCGACACGACATTCGCAGCGATGTTCACGGAAAGCGTCGCAACAACGACCGTGAACATCGAGATCGCGACCACCATAGGCTGAGAGAATTGTCCGACCAGCTTCACCGGATCCCAAGCATCCGCTTGGTTCATATGCGGAAATACAACGACCGCTGCGGACGTTATCAAAACGCCCATTGCGGCAAAAAGTGTCATCGTCGTCGGCAATGCCGCGACCTGGCCGACAGCTTGTTCACGCTGACTTTTACCGAAGCGCGTAAAATCCGGCATATTGAGCGAGAGAGTTGCCCAAAAGCCGATCATTGCCGTGAGGCTCGGTACAAAGATCGGCCAGAATTCACCGAACGTCCGGAACTTCCCCGGCTCGTGCAGCAAGAAGCCCATACCGCCCGCTTGATAAAGTATCCAGGCGAGCAGGATCGCGGTCATCACCAGAACGTAAGGTGCGGCCCAGTTCTCAACGATCCGCAGCAGATCCATTCCCTTGTAAATGATAGCGATATTCATCGCCCAAAATATAAGGAACGAGAGCCACACCGTTGGTGTATGGCCGCCGATCGGGCCGCCGAGCAGCGTCTCCCAGTCCGGGATGAACGCCTTAAAGAACGTGTGCAGAGCCTCACCGCCGATCCACGCCTGTATGCCGAACCATCCGCACGCAACCAACGCACGCATCAACGCGGGCAAGTTCGACCCTGCCGTTCCATACGCGGCGCGCGCAAACACCGGGAACGGAATTCCATATTTTGTTCCCGGATGTGAATTGAGCAATATTGGTGCCAGCACTATGATGTTGCCGAGCAGAATGGTCAGCAACGCCTGCCACCAATTCATCCCCGCAGAGATCAAGCCTGACGCCATCATATACGTCGGTATGCAGTGCGCCATCGAGATCCAAAGAGCTGCGTAGTTATAGGTCGTCCATGTACGCTTCGCGACCGGCACAGGTGCAAGGTCGTCGTTATAAAGCGACGACGAGCGAATGCTCTCTTCGGCATCGGCATTTAACTCAACGCGTCCGTCGATGTGCAAGATGGTTTCAGTCATATAAGTTTTCAGACAGATTCAGGGCCGATCTTTCGGCGGTGTTCTCAACCGCCAAACATTGCAGCGGGTTGTCGCCAGTATGACCCGATCAAAATACCGGACGTCGCTTCACACCGGATCACTCGATAAAACCGGCTCTTCGCAGCAGCTCTTTGAATCGCGGATCGGAGCGCATCCCGCTGAACTTATGATCGACCTTAATAAAAGGTATCCAGATCGCTCGTTCTTCGAGTGCCTTTTCCAGCGAAGCAAAGACCTCGTCCCGATCGCCAAGCCCCGCATAGATCTGCGCATGATTGAGCGCCGGTACATATTCATGACTCGATCGATCGGCAAAATCCTTCAGGATCTTTCGCGCCATTTCACGATTGCCTGCTCTTGCATAAATATACCCCATAGTTGACAGCGCCTGCGGGTCCATCGTTTCCGGAGGCGTCCTTTCAATGGTCGCAACGGCGGCAGCAATATCACCCTTTTGGTCGTAAGCCTCAGCAAGAAAGGTGTTTGAGATCGGATAATCGGGGATCAATTCAAGCACGTCGTGAAACTGTTCGATCGCTTCGTCCGTTCTTCCTGACCAAAGCAACACCACACCGATCGCGTTGTTATTCGGAGCGGACAATGGATCCAGCTCGTGAGCATGACGCAGCTCGAATAGGCTTTCGTCAAAGCGCGCCATAAGGCCCAAGTACCATCCATACCACATACGCACAATGGAACTGCGCGGATTCAGAGAGATCGCTCTTTTGAACTCATCCTCTGCCGACGCATACTCCCAGTCGAAGTATAATTTTATGAGTGCAAGCGAATTGTGAGCTTCGGCGAGGCTGTCGTCAAGATGCAATGCCGTTTTGGCGGCATCGGTCGCCTTTTGTCTCGCGTCGATCGGCGAGAACGAGAAGAACGACAGCTCCGTGTAAGCATCGGCAAGTCCGGCGTAAGCGGACGCGTAGCCGGGATCGGCCGCGATCGCACGTTCAAAATTCTCAATAGCTTTCCGGAAGTCTAAGGGTGTCCACCGATAAAAATGCGATTGTCCACGAAGATAATATTCATAAGCTTCCGGATCTCCGGTATGCCGCTTAAGCAATGCGGCTTTTTCCTCGCCGAGAAGCTTGATCTTCAACGCATCGACCACAGCCACCGCGATCTCATCCTGCACATCGAATATATCCTTTAACTCGCGGTCATATCGCTCGGACCACAAATGATAGCCGTCCGCCGTATTTATCAGCTGCGCCGTGATCCGCAGGCGGCCGTTCGACTTCCGTACACTGCCCTCAAGAACCGTGTCCACATTCAATGCCGTCGCAATCTCGCTGACGTTGGTGTTTCGCCCTTTGAACGAGAATGCAGATGTCCTCGCCGCGACCTTAAGCTTATCTATATGGGCTAGCGCGTTCAGTATCTCTTCGGCCAAACCGTCGCAAAAGTATTCGTTATCCTCATCCGCACTCATGTTGGCGAACGGCAGCACAGCGATCGACCTCACGCTTTCTGACGGTTCAGACTTCGGCAACTGATCGTTGTCGTGCGCCTTTGCTAAGCCGTTACTGAGTGCGAGTGTCGGCGACTCGTCAAAGTAGGAAGGCACCGCCTTCTCGTGAAAGATCGCGGTCTGCGGATCGACGTCGCCGGATCTAAGCCCGGAGTCTCGTTCTGGCCTGGTTGCCGGCCCCTCAAGCAGCCCATTCCCGTCATCAAGACAAAACATCAGAGTGTCGTCATAATAATCTCGTCTGCATACAGGACAGCGTTTCATAAGCAAGCTCAAGGACGCAGGTATTATACAAACACTTTGGACTCCATAGAAGAAGAAAATCCAGTATGTCTGTGTTAGACTTTCAGCGTCTTTTTGATCTAATTAACGACGGAGGAAATATACAATGAGTGACGAGATCGTTCTTATAGCTCGACTAAAGGTAAAGGAAGATGCGGTCGAGGCCGCCAAAGTGGCCGCTATGGCGATCGCGGCTGATTCGCGTGCCGAGGAGGGCAACATCAATTACGACATCCATCAGGCCATTGACGACCCGACGGTTTTCGTCTGGCATGAAACTTGGAAGTCCAAGGCTGCGATCGATGAACACTTTGCGACGCCGTTCTTTCAGAACTTCTTCACTGAGGTCCAGACGCTCGCTGCCGAACCGCCTCAAATAACGCTTACTAAAATGATCACGCCTCGATAGCGCGATCCTGCACAATGCCGACCCGCAAGGGCGTGTCGGCCTCGGCTCATTCACCGAATATCCGGCATCGGCGATCCGAGCGCAACAACCAAACGATCCAAATTTCCGAACTTGATCTACAGATCACCGGAAAAAGTGTCGGCGTCCTGATCTATGTATCGCTTCGGCGTTGCTCTTCGCGTTCCGGCGCGGGCGTTTCGACCATCGTCTTTATTTCACGATCAAATTCGGCACGCTCTTCCGGCTCACGAATCTTCGAACGCTCACGGTCATCCCGATAACGCACGCTCTTGATAGCAGAATTTTCCAGCGACTCGATCCAGCCGTTCATTTGTCTCGATATGCTCTCTTCGCACAATATCAAATTTGAAATTTCAGATCTTCACCGGCAGCAGGATCGCAAATCGGAAGTTCCACGCGCGAAAGCATCGCCGCTCCTACACCCTGACACACTCGCCGCGTTTGAGGAATTGGCCGTCGCCCTGTTTGCCGGTGTGTTCGCCGTTCTCGATGACGATCATTCCGGCAAGGCTAATCGTTTTAATCTGTCGATCAAATGTTTAAGATAATCTCTTAATTCCGAAACGGTTACTTCACCTTGCGGTTGCAGATCATCGCCAAGTTGTATCTGGCTCAAAACCCAGGCAAGCATGGCAGGAGTCAGCCCTGAATCTTTTTTTTCGGCAACTTTGAGAGCTTTGTCCAAACTAAATCCGGCTTTTTCAAGTTCACGTACATCGATCAGATCGCGAATTTCCGAGCGTGAGAGCAACGCACAAAATTTATTTGCCAATATCTCTTCAGGCGGATCTACACGAATTCCGTTAATAAGGCTCTTTTCGGGTGAGACTTGAAAAACGTATTCACGAACCAGATCAATAATTATCGATTCATCTCCTCGCTTGAGTAAAATGCGGCGAAAATCGGGCGATGTTTGAATTGATTCGACTATCGCGTTCAAATCATTAGCAGCCTCAGTAACTAACCGAAAACCGTTTTCTATCTCATTTTCCGTCGTGAATAGATCGAGATCGTGCGTCTCTCTATGTCCAAAATAAAATCCGGCCAAGGCTGCGCCGCCGGAAAGAAAAAAACGATTCTCACGGGCAAAAAATGCCTGTAGAAAATCGTTTTGTAATTCGCTTAGAGTTGACTTAACCAATCAAACCTTCCTTTTCCCAATAGTCCAGCAAAAATCTCCAAAACTTGCGCCGACGGCCAAGGTGAGGCGATAGTTTATCCCAATCTTGCAAAACCTCTTTAGGCGAAGTGAACTTCCATACGTCGGTATCCCGTGCTTCACGCAAGATTTTCCCTAAAAGCCGATTGCGTTCCTCGACCGAAGCCGAGATCAATTTTTGCCGCAATTCCGCATTCGTCATCGGTTCGTCCCATAAAAAATAAGGGACGGCAGAAAGATCATCGCTTGTCGAAAGATTGACGCTCACAAAATTAAATCTTCACGCACTCGCCGCGTTTGATGAATTGCCCGTCGCCCTGTTTGCCGGTGTGTTCGCCGTTCTCGATAACGACGCGGCCGCGCGAAAGGACCGTTTCAACGCGGCCTTTCACCGTCCAGCCTTCGTACGAAGAATAATCGACGTTCATGTGTTCGTGTTCGACGCCGAATTTCGTTTCGCCTTCGGGGTCAAAGATAACGATGTCAGCGTCGGAGCCAACGGCGATCGTTCCCTTTTTCGGGAACAGGCCGAACATCTTTGCGGCAGCGGTAGAGGTCAGTTCGACAAAGCGATTGAGCGAAATGCGGTTCTCGACCACGCCGCCGTTGTAAATAAGCGACATTCGGTTCTCGACGCCCGGCGCGCCGTTCGGTATCTTTGAGAAATCATCTTGGCCAAGTTCCTTTTGCTCCTTCATACAGAACGGGCAGTGATCGGTCGAGATCACCTGCAGATCGTCCATCTTCAGGCCTTTCCAAAGCTCGGCGTGATTGTGCTTCTCACGCAGCGGCGGCGTCATCACGTATTTCGCACCATCCCAGCCGTCTCCGTAATCTTCTATCGAATGGAACAGATATTGCGGACACGTTTCGGCGAACGCGGGAATACCGCGGTCTCTCGCCTGCCGCACTTGGTTGAGCGCGTCCGTGCACGAGAGGTGCACGATATAGACGGGCGACTCTGCCATCTCGGCGATCGCGATCGCACGATGCACGCCTTCGGCCTCGGCGATGGTCGGACGCGTCAGGGCGTGAAACTTCGGCGCGGTGCGGCCTTCGGCAAGAAAGCGTTTGATTATCTCGTTGATGACGATGCCGTTCTCGGCATGCATACAGACGAGGCCGCCGCGTTGTCCCGCCGCACTCATCGCACGAAAGATCGTAGCGTCATCCGCCAGAAAGACTCCCGGATAGGCCATAAACAGCTTGAACGACGAGATGCCTTCATCGATCAGCCGCCACATCTCCTTTTCGCTGCCGTCCTCAAAATCGGTCGTGATGAGATGAAAGCCGTAGTCGATGCACGTCTTCCCTTCCGCCTTTTTGTGCCACGCATCGACGCCCGCCGTCATCGATTCGCCTTTCGTCTGCACCGCAAAATCAATGATCGTCGTCGTCCCGCCGTGCGCTGCCGCACGCGTACCCGTAAAGAAATCATCGCTCGACGAAGTCCCGCCAAACGGGAGTTCCATATGCGTATGCGGATCGATCCCGCCGGGAATGACCAGCTTCCCTGCCGCGTCGATCACCGTTTCCGCCTCAATATCCAGCGTCTTCCCGATGGTCGTTACCGTCTCGCCATCGATAAAGATATCCGCAACATAGTCGTCCACCGCCGCCACGACCCTTCCGTTTTTTATAAGTGTTCTCATATATCTATGTTAATATAAGATCGCAATATTATGGCACATTTAACCTATGAAAAGGCTATAGAACGAAACCCCGCAAAGCTCAGCGGCAAGTGGGTGTTTCGAAATACTCGAGTGCCGATCTCTGCTCTGTTCGAAAATTTGAAAGACGGCGTTTCTATTGACGAATTCCTTGAATGGTTTCCAGGCGTAAAACGCGAGCAGATCATCGCCGTACTGGATCATGAGATCGATGAGTTCAAAAAGGCAGCATGAAAATTCTGTTCGATCAGGGAACACCGGTTCCGCTCAGAAACTTCCTGCCTAAACACTCCATCATTACCGCTTACGAACTAGGCTGGCAAAAACTTGAGAACGGCAACCTTATCGCAGCCGCTGAAGACGAAGGCTTTGAAGCCATTATCACGACCGATCAAAACTTGAAATATCAGCAAAATCTGGCCTGCCGGACAATTTCCATTCTTGTTCTAACCTCAACCTCATGGCCGAGAATCCATGAAAATGCCGCCGTAATAATAGATGCTCTCGACAACATAAAACCAACCTCATTTATCGAGGTTAAGATCAAATGATTTAACGGCACAGTCAGAACCAACCGCCGCGGCCCGCGTGCCGGTAATGAAATCGTCACTCGAATACGTACCGCCGAACGGCAATTCCATATGCGTATGCGGATCGATCCCGCCGGGAATGACCAGCTTCCCTGCCGCGTCGATCACCGTTTCCGCCTCAATATCCAGCGTCTTCCCGATGGTCGTTACCGTCTCGCCATCGATAAAAATATCAGCAACATAGTCGTCAACCGCGGTAATAACTCATCCGTTTTTGATCAATGTTCTCATAGCATTTTATTCAAGTTAGTCGCCTTCGTCGGCAGTCGCCTCTTTTATCGCCTCCAAGTACTTTAGTCCGGGAATGTCCTTTTCACGGCCGGCCGCCGTTTTTGCGGCGATCAGCCCATCAATTGAAAGAACATTTACGTCGAAACCCCAAAGTTCAAACTTTTCAGAGGCAGCAAACACATCGGCGAAATCGCCGAGGCCTTTTACCTCAGATAACAGATCGATATCGCCAATTGACGTATCCAGAGTGAAAACCGAGCCGTTCGAAAGTGTCGCTGCGTCCCATATGAACGGCAGCTGTTTTGGAAAGCCCCGCGGCCTTGGCTCATACGGAGCGAGAGCTTTGACGATCCTTACCAAATTTTCATTCGATCTCGAATATGCAAAATCGATATCGAAAGTTATGTACGCCGTCGCATGTATCGAGAGGGCGATACCGCCGATGACCACGAAATCCACATTGTTCGAAGCCATCGCGACTATTGCCTTTTCGATATCGATCATTTTTTACCCATCCGCTGCTTAGCCTTCGCCGCCGCCACGGCCAGACGCAGCTTCTCAGAACTGTCCATGGCTCCCTGAAGTCGTTCTAAACGCTGCTGAGGCGTTCGTCTTAGATTTTCAACAACAAGCGTCAGATCGAGACCGTATCTGACGGCCTCGGCGATCTTGCTTCCGGGACGCGGGTTGAGCAGTTTTTCTTCGGGCGTTCTCACACCAATATTCTAACTCAAGATCGCATCAATGAGACCGGGAACTGCGCCGATCATGTCGCTGAGACAGCAGAACATCGTGTAGTCGTAATAATCCCGCCTGCACTCAGGATAGCGTTTCATAGCGATCTATGCCGAAACCGACCGTTTTTTGCGGTTATCGCTGATCCAGAAAGCCGAGTACGACGTCCTGGAATTTTCTATAATTTTTCTCGAGCAGGATCGCATGCCCGCCGTCGGGCAGTGCCGCGTAGCTTTTGTATTTTGTGCCAAGCCTTGAGAAGAACTCGAGCGTGGCGGCTTCGGTTGCGACAAAATCCTTTTCGGGGTGGATAATGAGCGTCGGTACTTTGATCTCCTCGGGTGTGAGTATCGTGAGCTTGGTCATGCCATCAACTCGCACGCCGTTCGGCGACTTGGGAGCCTCGGCCAGTGCCTCTTTTACGTAAAGTGCAACGACGTCTTCTTCGTATTGACCCGCAATAAAATCCGACCGAGCAGCCTTCTCGTCGTTTATGCGATATTGTTCCTTTGGCAACTGCGGCGAAGACGGCAGAGACTTTCGCCCCCACGGCATCGCGAACAAGATCAGCTTCTCGACCTTTTCGGGATGCTTCATCGTGAACAGGCCGGTGGTCTGCGTTCCCCACGACCAGCCGAGTATCGATATTTTGTCAACACCGCGGAGTTTTGAAACGTAATCGACGGCCGCGTTGATGTCGCCCGACGCCGATTCAGTATCGGACCAATCCTTGTCCGTCTTTTCCGAACGGCCGTAGCCGTGAATGTCGATCGCCCAAACGTCGTAACCGTTCTTCGCAAGAAAATCCATCAGCGAATAGTCGCGTATCTGCAGGTCAAAATCCGGCCGTCCCGTCCACGTCGCACCGTGTACTAGCAGAACGATCTTCTTATTCTTTGCGAACGTCTTTTCAAAGCCACGAGGATATTTCTCCCATAGATAGATCTTCAGCCCATTACTGACGGTCCAATGATCTTTTCCGACAATCTTCTTCGCCGCAGGCGCACCCTGAGCGTATGAAACGCCGGCAACAAGAAGTGAGAAAACTACGCAGGCAACAATCCTTTTCATAAACTCTCCTGTTACAAAACCAGAGATCAAATAAACAGATCATCTATCCACGCCGGCCTGTTTTACTTCCCGATCGGTTAGCTTAATAAGTTTTGCAACCGGGCTACATCGTTCCGTCAGAATCACTGTCTCGCCGTGTTTCACCTTCGCAAGATAAAAACTGATCCGCCTCCTGAATTCAGTTATGCTAACGACGAGCTTCATCTCGACTTTACTTGCACAATGCAAAGCCCGCGTCGAGGGCCGATATGAGCTGGTCGACGGAGTCTTTTGTCGTATTGAGCATCATGCCGGTGCGTATGACGTTGCCGTAGAGGCCGCCTTTGCCGATCAAGACGCCGTGCCGCTTTGTTTCTTCGAAGACCTTAAGGACGGCCTCGGGGTTAGGCTCTTTTGTCGTGCGGTCTTTTACAAGCTCGATACCCTGCATAAGGCCCATGCCGCGCACGTCGCCGACGATAGGATACTTTTCTTTCAACTCTTCGAGCCGATCGTGGAAATATTCGCCGACGACGCGTGCGTTCGTGCGCAGGTCGTTCTCTTCGATGTACTTGATCACGGCCAGCCCGACAGCCATCGAGACGGGATTGCCGCCGAATGTAGCAAATGTCAGCCCGGGGAATTTGTCGGCGACCTCGGCCGTGGCTATCGTCCAGCCGATCGGCACGCCGTTGCCCATGCCCTTAGCCGACGTGATGATATCGGGCTTTACATTATGATGCTCGATGCCGAACCACTTATCGCCCGTGCGGCCCCACGCTGTTTGCACTTCGTCGGCGATAAACAGGCCGCCGTGCTTGCGCGTGATCTCCTCGACACGCTCAAAGTAGCCTTTCGGCGGCACGATAAAGCCGCCGACGCCCATTATCGGCTCTGCCATGAAGGCAGCGATCTCGCCTGTGGTCGTCGTCTCGATAACATCCCGGACATCCTCGGCACAAGCGGCGCCGCAGTTATCGGGCGTCATCCCCCAAGGACAACGGTAGCAGTACGGCGCGCGCGCGTGCACGATGCCCGCAACCTGCGAAGGCAGCGGCCGCCACGACGAGTGCCCGACGCTCGAAAGCGCCGTTGCCGAACGTCCGGAATAGCTGTGCCGCAGCACGACGATCTCGCCTCGGCCGGTGGCGAGCTTGGCCGTCATTATCGCCGTGTCGTCGGCCTCAGTGCCGCTCGACGTAAAGAATGATTTTTTAAGATCGCCCGGCGTTATCTCGGCGAGCTTTTCTGCAAGGTCGCTTTGCGGCTGATTCGCATAGAGCGTAGATGTGTGAGCGACCGCATTGACCTGATCGATCCACGCCTTGTTCACGTCGGGATTAGCGTGGCCTACGCTCACGGTCAATACGCCTCCGAATGCGTCCAGATACTCGTTGCCTTGATCGTCCCAGACCTTTTCGCCCTCGCCCTTGACTATGGCGATCGGTTCTTTGTAATACATTGTCGCAGCCGGAAACAGGAATTCACGATGTTTTTCGATGGCTGAAGAGAGTTTTGAAGGTTTTTCTGTTGACATAAGTTGACCTGCCGTTAGCAATAGTTTCGACCGTTAGGATACTCCATTTTTTTGTTATCTACCACGCTCTTCGCGGCTCTTTTTGCTTTTGAAATACGCAGCTACCTACGGCATAAAGCGGCCGGCTTTGACAAGCGAGGTTCCTGTTCTGCAAAAATCCGGGAACGGTTACCGGCGCAAACGCGGCGGAATCCGAACTCTTCTGAAAGAAAGGCGAACATTCTAATTAATAATATTTCAATATTTCATTCCTCAGTGATTGACCTCGGTATCATCCTCGGCTACTATTCTGCTTGAAAAATAATTTTTGTAATCATTAAAAGTGATCAAGACTGTCAACGCTCCCTTTGTTTTTATAAAGGTCGAATTCGGCTCAAGGGCTGAATAGTTGCGACCGCGAAACTTGAAGACGGCCGGTTAGAGATCGAACTGGGACTGCGCTTTAACATTCCGGCCACCAGCGGAACGGCGATGTGTGCAGCCCGTCGAAGTGCATTCGAAAACATCGCAACCGGCCTTTGACAGCCGGATCGGGCGGGCACTAAGAAGCTACGCGACGAGGGAAAAGCGCGATTTTACGAGGTCTTTGATGCAGGACTTGAAATACAACACAATCATCCCGGATATTGAGTTTTGGAAGCAGATGATCCCGTGTCAGGTGGCTTGCCCTGTCAAGACCGACGCAGGCCGCTACGTTCAGTTGGTCGCGAAAGGCGACTACAAAGAGGCTTTTTTAGTTGCCCGTTCGCCTAACACGCTGGCATCGGTATGCGGCCGCGTGTGTGCAGCACCATGCGAGGACGCCTGCCGCCGCGGACGGATCGACAAACCTGTCAGTATTCGTGCGCTCAAGCGTTTTGTTACCGAAAAGTACGGCGTCGAATCGCGCGAGCCTGAGACGCTGAATGAACTCTTCGAGGGCGGCACAGAAGCCGGAAACAAATGGCGCTGGCACCTTCCGATCCTTGAGAACAGCAAGCGAATATCAAAGCGCGATGAGAAGGTCGCGGTGATCGGTGCGGGGCCTGCGGGACTGGGCTGTGCCCATGACCTCGCATTGATGGGCTATCAAGTTACCGTCTTTGAAGCATCGGATATTCCGGGCGGAATGATGTTCCACGGCATTCCGGAGTTTCGCCTGCCGCGCGACATCATCGATAGAGAAGTTCAGACGATCCGTGAGCTTGGCGCCGAATTCAGATTCAATACGCCGCTCAACGAGAATTTCGGGCTTAAACATCTTCGCGAGCAGGGCTATAAGTCGGTGTTTCTGAGCGTCGGCGTTCAAAAGGGACGCGACCTTGTCATTGAAGGCTCGGAGCTCGACGGCGTCGTCAAAGCGGTTGATTACCTGCTCAACGTCAACAATGGCTACAAGGTCGAGCTTGGCGACAAGGTCGTCGTCATCGGCGGCGGATTCGTCGCATTTGATGCCGCCCGTATGGCGCTTCGCACCGGCGTTACCGGGACGGTCGAGGTCGATAGTGCGGAGTTGAGCGGAGGCGAGGTAAAGACCGCGTTCGACGCCGCGCGCACCGCTCTTCGCTCGGGCGCGCACGACGTCCGCATCGTGAGCCTCGAGGCCATCGACCAACTGCCTGTCGTGCGGACCACGCAAGGTAAAGAAGAATTTGAAGAAGCTCAAAAGGAAGGGGTCGTCTTTCATCCTTCGCGTTCGGCTCGTCGATTCATCGGCGAGAACGGGCGTCTCAAGGCGGTCGAACTCCGCGGCGTTACCAGCGTATTCGATGATGACGGCAAGTTCGCGCCGCAGTTCGATGATTCGGTCACCGAAACATTCGAGGCAGACACGGTTATCCTTGCCATCGGACAGCAGGCCGATCTTTCATTCATAACGCCGGAAGATAATGTCGAGCTTACACCGAGCGGGACGATCAAGGTCGATCCGCAAACGCTTGCAACCTCATCGCCGGGCCTCTTTGCAGGCGGCGACGTTGCATTCGGCCCGCGGCTGCTGATCGATGCTATCGCAAACGGCAAGCAGGCAGCTCTTTCCATCGACGATCATCTGCGCGGCACCGCAAATCAGTCGCACGTCGACCTTCGCGTCGAAAAGATACCGACGTACACATATCGAATGCCTGACGACTACGAAAAGTGCGATCGTGAGGCACCTCCGACGGTTTCACTCGACAGGCGCACCGGTATTTCGGAGGTCGAGTCAGGCTATGACGAAGAAGAGGCACAGCACCAAGCAGAACGCTGTCTGGCGTGCCACATACAAACGGTCTATGACCCGCAGAAGTGCGTGCTCTGCAACCGCTGCGTCGATGTTTGTCCCGAATCGTGCCTTAAACTTGTCCCGGTTGATGACCTTGACCTGCCCGAAGAGGTGAAGGCCCAAGCTATTGCAGCAGGCGGTTTTACAAATGAGACCGTCCTGTCGGCGATGTTAAAAGATGACGAAAAATGTATCCGCTGCGGGCTTTGCGCGATCCGCTGCCCGACCGACGCCATGACAATGGAGGTCTTTTATTATGAAGAATCAGAAAGGGTTTAAGGATGCGGTCGCCCGGATAATGGACGACCAGGACGAAGAGGAAAAGAAGGAAAAAGCGGCGGCTGAGATACAAGCGGTCAATGAACGCACCGGTAACGTCGAATTGATCGACCCGCGATCGTCGAGACGCGGCTTTTTGAAGTCATTCGGCATCGGTGCGGTGCTGGTTGCGCTCGGCGGGCAGGCCTATGCGATGCTGCGTTCGCTTTTCCCGAATGTGCTGTACGAACCGCCGCAAAAGTTCTCTGTCGGCAATCTCGACAAGTACAACGAAGGCGGCAGCTTTCTTGAAGACAAGCAGTTATTCATATTTCGTGAAAACAACACGTTTCACGCAATCTCGGCAGCGTGTACACATCTTGGCTGTACGGTAAAGATGGTCAAGCTGAATCAAGCTAAAAAGGTAACCGTTCACGGGCAGGAGATGGATGAGCAGTATGAATTCCATTGCCCGTGCCATGGCTCAAAATATTATGGCGACGGAACGAATTATGCAGGCCCGGCGCCGCGTCCGCTTGATTATTTCAAGCTCGAACTGTCGCCCGACGGCGGGCAACTGATCGTTGATAAAGCAGATAAGGTCGGACAGGACTTCAGACTGACCGTTTAGCAGGATCCGGAGAAAAAATCTTATGGCGACAGAGCAATTACCGACAGCTTCAACTCGATCCGGCCGATCCAAATGGAGCAAGTCGTGGGAAAAGCTGACATGGACGTGGCGGCCTGAATCAAAACGTGAAGCCGGCGATGCGATCGTCAAGAATTTCCTGCTTCACTGGTTCCCTGCAAAGGTATCCTTGGAGAGCCTATCGTGGGGCTATTCGTTCTGGCTTGGCACGGTCTCGGCCATTCTCTTCGTGATCCTCGCGGTGACCGGAGCGGTGCTGATGTTCCTTTATGTGCCGTCAACCGAGCGGGCTTACCAGTCAGTTAAAGACCTTGAATTCTCGGTCAGCTTCGGCTGGTTCCTGCGGGGCCTGCACCGCATTTCGGCACATTTGATGGTCGCCGTGGTTTTCCTCCACATGGTCAGGGTATTTTTGACCGGAGCATTCAAGAACGGCAGAAAGACCGTCGGCCAAAATCGCCCGTTGAACTGGATAATCGGCATCGTCTTGCTCATTATCACGCTGCTGCTGTCATTCACCGGCTATTTGCTGCCGTGGGATCAGCTTGCCTATTGGGCGATCACGGTCGGCACGAATATCGCGAGTTCTGCACCGGTCGTCGGCGAGACAACGCGTTTCATACTGCTGGGCGGCACAACGATCGAACAGGCAACGCTTATCAGATTCTATGTTCTTCACTGTTTCTTCCTGCCGCTGCTGATGCTGCTGCTTGTGAGTTATCACATGTGGCGTGTACGTAAGGACGGCGGACTTGCGTGTTCGGATAAGCGACACGACGAAGGCCGTAAGGAGGAATTGGCGCCGGTCAAGAGCAAGACATATTCCCTGCTCGGCATCACAGGCGGCACAAGTGTCGATGTTCAGAACGTTATGGTCGATGACGAGAAGGGCATGGTGCCTTCGTCACCGAATCTCACGGTTAGGCTGACGGTCGTGACCTTGGTTACGATGGCGGTATCTATACTAATGACGATCCTCGTGCGTGCACCACTTGAGGAAGCCGCAAATCCCGCAGTAACGCCTAATCCCGCAAAGGCTCCGTGGTATTTCCTTTGGCTTCAAGAACTCGTAACCATCACGACATTCACCATCGGCGGCATCACGATCAACGGTGCATTGATCGGCGGGATCATCCTGCCCGGTGTGCTCGTTCTCGCAGCGATATTGTTCCCGTATTACGACAAATCGCCTACACGAACGGTCGGCCAATGGCTGCCGAAGGAGCGCAAGTGGCAGAACATCATCTTTCTGGCGATCGTCGCATTCATCTTGGTTTTGACTTTTGTAGGAACGTTCATGAGAGGCCCGTTCTGGGAGTTGTATATGCCGTGGCAGGAGTGGGAGCAAATGCCGCGAAGATTCTAGGGATCGCATACGGCTCGGCCTTGCTTCGAAATGCCGCAGCGGGGCCGCAGCTCAGATATCGGAGAGCTTAAATGTTCAAAAAAGACGCAATAAAACTTTACGTCATCGGGATCTTCCTGCTGATACTGACCGGCTCTATTTTCTTTCACGAATATACGCGTGACTGGAATGACTACCAGATCGAATTTCGTGAATATGTAGCCGAAAAGTTTGGCGAAGAGCGGGCTTCACAGGTGCCGTCGGGCATTCAGCAGATATGGGTCAAGGACCTCGACCGCACTGATCGATGTATAACCTGCCATCAGGCGGTTGAATGGAAGGGCCTTGAAACAGCCCCCGAACCGTATCGGACGCACCCGACAGAAGTGCTTGAGAAACATCCGATCGCCGCATACGGCTGTACAAGCTGCCACGGCGGACAGGGCTATGCAACAACGCTGCCGGAAGCGCACGGCAATGTCGAGCATTGGGAGCAGCCGCTGCTGGGCAATGAGATCACAGATGCATATCTTGTCAAAAGCCCGAAAGCCCTGATGGAAATGAACTGCAACGCCTGTCACAGGTATGACCGCGAGACAAAGGGCATGGACTACATAAACCTCGCTAAGAACCTCGTACAGGAAAAAAGCTGCCGAGCTTGTCATACCATCAACGGACGCGGCGGCACCGTCGGGCCTGATCTGACATCCGAAGGCGATAAGCCGACCGAGCAGTACGACTATTCACGCATCGGCGGCATCCCATCGGTCTTTGCATGGCACATGGCACACTTTCAAAACCCCAAAATGGTCTCGCCGGACAGCGTGATGCCGAACTTCGGCTTCTCAACACAGCAGGCGCAAGCATTATCACTGCTTATGATGAGTTGGCGGCGTGAGGCTATTCCGGCTCAGTACATCTCAGGCGTTACGCTCAAGGATGTGCCGACACAGGCTGAGATCGACAACGAAAAGCATATGCTCGAGGGCGACGGGGCCTTCTTTGTAAAGAACAACTGCTTCATCTGCCACTCAGTGAGCAGCTTCGGGATCAAGTCGGCATCGGAGATCGGCCCGGACCTGTCAATAGCGGTCGAGGATGTTCCGAGCCGCTTCGGCCGTACGCTCGGAGAATTCCTGCAGGATCCGACCGGCACGATGGCCGTGGTTCTCTCAACACAGATCCCCCTGACCAAGGAACAAAGGAACGAAGCGACCGAACTGCTGAAGGTCGCATATCAGAGAAGATTGGAACAGCAAATTAAACACGCTACGCCGAGCCCGACACCGGCGGGCAAATAACAACCGCTACGGAGGCTTTAGATGAAAAAATTTTTAGGATCGAAAAAATTCTGGTGGCTGCTGATCGGCGCCATCCTTATTGGCTCATTATTGGGAATTGGCAGCTGCCGTCGCAAGTCTGCACTCAAGAAGGAGCAGGGCAGTTCCGCAGAAGCGGCGACCGTCACCTATGTTCCGCCGGGCGACCTTGATGAATATTATTTATTCTATTCCGGCGGCCATTCAGGCAACGTCTATGTCGCAGGCGTTCCGTCGATGCGGCATATTGCCACGATACCAGTATTCGCCAAATATCCTGCAACCGGTTACGGTTTCGACAAGGAAACAAAGGAGATGCTCGGCGGCTACGAGTGGGGCGATGTGCACCATCCGGCCATCAGCGAAACAAAAGGCGACTATGACGGACGCTGGCTCTTTGTCAACGATAACGGCAATAACCGCGTTGCTCGGATCGATCTGAAGGACTTCAAGACAAAACAGATCCTTGGCCCCGTGCCTAACATCTCGGGCTTTCACGGCGGTTCTTTCGTAACGCCGAATTCCGAGTATGTGCTCGCCGCATCACGCTTTTCGATCCCGATCCCCAAGGGCAGTGCGGCTCCGATCGAGGATTATGCAGGCCAATATAAGGGCGTAGTTTCAGGTATTGCCGTCGATCCGAACAGCGGAGAGATGAGTGTCGGCTGGCAGGTAATGATGCCGCCTTTCAACTACGACCTTGGCGACGCGGGCAAAGGCCCGAGCGACGGTTGGGCGTTCTGGACAAGCTACAATACCGAAAAGGCGACAGGAAAGCTAGAGGTTACCTCGACACAGAAGGACCGCGACTACATTGTCGCGGTGAACTGGAAAGAAGCAGAGAAAGCCGTACAGGCCGGAAAGGTAAAGGTAATTGACGGCGTTAAGGTAATTGACCCGAAGGATGCTCCGGGCTTTGTCTTTCTGATCCCGTGCAGCAAAAGCCCGCACGGCGTTGACGTCAGTCCCGACGGTAAATGGATAATTGGCAGCGGCAAGCTTCAGTCGATCACGACCGTCTTTAACATCGATAAGATCAACGCCGCCATACAGGCTAAGAACTTCACAGGCGATGAGGACGGGATCCCTGTCCTGAACTACGATGCTGTGAAAGAAGCTGAGGTTGATGTAGGCCTCGGCCCGCTTCACACTCAGTTCGACAACGAGGGTAACGCGTACACGTCGCTGTTCGTTGAGAGCGCAGTAGCCAAATGGCGGCTCGGCACATGGGATGTCGTTGATAAGATCCCGGTGAGCTACAACATCGGCCACCTTGCAACGGCTGAAGGCGACACTGTCGATCCTGACGGTAAATTCCTGGTTGCTCTGAATAAACTGTCGCACGGCACTCACCTGACGGTCGGGCCGTCGCAGCCGGAAAGCTCGCAGCTCATCAGCATCGCCGGTGATAAGATGAAGCTGCTCTACAACGCGTTCACAGAGCCGGAGCCGCACTATGCCCAGATCATCAAGGCCGATAAGATCAAGGCGATCGAGGTGTATCCGAAAGAGGAGAACAAGAACCCGAACGCAGTTTGGGATATCAACGAGGCCAAGGTCGAACGCAGCGGCGATCATGTGACCGTTAAAACGGTGCTTGTTCGCAGCACGATCACCCCGACGGCAGTAACGGTAAAACAGGGTGATAAGGTCACATTTCATTTGACCAATATCGAGCAGACCACCGATGAACTTCACGGTTTCGGCCTTCTCGAATACAACCTGAACGTCGTTGTCGATCCGGGCGAGACAAAGACCATCGAGTTCGTGGCTGACAAGCCGGGAGTTTTTGCTTATTACTGCACGAACTTCTGCTCGGCCTTGCACCAGGAAATGCAGGGCTACTTGATAGTCGAACCTAAGTAACCATCACAGCCGCGAAGCGACGCTGAAGGTCCCGCTACTCGGACAATTCACGTCGCTTCGCGTTTTCTATCTGCTTTTACGGAGGGGAGTATGCCGACTGAAGATCCGATCACAAATAAACAGACACCGAACGGCGAAGGCCCGCTGGACTCGTTCCTTTCAGATAAATTCGCCCTGCTCGAACAGCCTCTGCCCGCACTCAGCCGGCTTCTGACCATTGCCGCCGGCCTGCTGCTGATATTCGTATTCGTTTTTCCGCTATGGAACATGACATTCTACTCAAATCAGTACACTGACGGCCTGGCGCTTGATATCTATGCCTATCGGCTCGAGGGTGCAAAGACAGAGAATCGTGACGACCTTCGCGAGATCAACGCACTTAACCACTATATCGGTATGCGGCCTTTGCTCGAGAGTGACTTTGGAGAATTTGTTTGGCTTCCGTTCGCGGTCGGCGGTTTGATACTGTTCGCGTTCCGAGCAGCCGTACTCGGCAAGATGTCAAAGCTTGTTGATGTATTCGTCGCCTTTGTTTACTTCAGCCTTTATTCTTTCTGGAGTTTCTATTATCGACTTTACACTTACGGGCACAATCTCGACCCCACTGCGGCGATAAAGGTGCCGCCATTCACTCCGCCGCTCTTCGGTACGGAGCAGGTCGGTAATTTTACGGTTTACAGTTATCCGGATGTAGCATCTTTTCTATTTGTCGCATACGGCATTCTGTTGTTGGCCGCAGTCTTATGGGCTTGGAGGGCAGCCCGCCGATCAAGGCGTTCCGCCGCATAGATCGGACCGAAAAGCAATAGCAGACACGTTACCGCGATGAAGGCTCTGTGGTTAAACGTCTTTCTCATCGTATCGGCCGTTTGCGTTTCGGCGCAGGGCGAAGTGCTTACTGTCGGGCCGGGCGGCGGCTATGCTTCGATCAATTCGGCAGTTGCCGCGGCAAAGAATGGCGACCACATCCGCGTTGAGAGCGGCACCTATCGTGAGAACATTGTCCTTGACCGCTCGGTTACGCTCGAAGGGGTCGATTCGCCGATCATCGACGGCGGTGATGCAGGCAGCATTATCACGGTGATCGCCGACGGGTGTAAGATCACAGGGTTTGATGTCCGCAACAGCGGCAACGACCTCCGGGCTGAGGATGCCGGAATCCTTCTAAAGTCGAACGGCAACATTGTAGAGGACAATGTGCTCAGCAAGGTGCTTTTCGGCATATATCTGCTGCAGTCGGGCAGCAACGCCGTCCGCCGCAATACGATAGTCGGCCGCAAAGAGCTAGAGCCGGGTGAGCGCGGCGCGGGCCTGCACCTTTGGAATTCGCCGAAAAATATTCTTGAAGACAACGTTGTAACCTTTGCCCGCGACGGTATGTATATTCAGAACAGTTCGAATAATCAGATCCGACGCAACCGCGTCTCCGACCTGCGTTACGGACTGCATTTTATGAACTCGGACGATGACATCTTTGAGGACAATGTCTTCTTCGATAATGTTGCCGGAGCCGCAATTATGTATTCCAAGAATATCGAACTGCGGCGAAACGCTTTCGTCCACAACCGCGGATTCAGCTCATTCGGTATTCTTTTTCAGGATTGCAGACAGTGTGTGACCGAAGAGAATCTCATCCTGAATAACGCGACCGGCATATTTCTCGAAGGCCTCAAGAACTCAGTTTTCCGGCGCAATACCGTTGCCGAAAATGACCTTGCCGCCGAGATCTTTGCAAGCTCTGTCGGCAATGTTTTCTCCGAGAATAATTTCATCAACAACTTAAGCCCTTTGCAGCTCGTAGGCAAAGGCGGCAATACTGAGTGGAAGTCGAACTTTTGGAGTGATTACCAAGGTTATGACCTCGACGGTGATGCGTATGGCGATGTGCCGCATAAGATCCAGAATATATTTGAGTACTTGGAAGGTAATTTCCCTCGAGTGCGCATATACCTCAACAGTCCGGCGGCCGGCTCGATCGTAGCCGCCGAGAGGTCGTTCCCGATCGTCAAAGGATCGAACGAGTTCGACAGTGCACCGCTGATGCGGCCTGTCGATATCGGCGTTTCATTCCGACCCGAAAAGAGCGGCGGCGCGGCAAAGTGGTCGGCCCTTGCCTTTTCCATTGTTCTGTTGGGCATTTCTATTTTTACATTCAAGCGAGGGTTTGCCGGATGATCGAAGTTAGAGGCATGGTCAAGAAATTCGGCTCATTCACTGCGGTTGACGGCGTTTCGTTCAGCGTACCCGAAGGGGAATGTTTTGCTCTTTTAGGGCCGAACGGATCGGGAAAATCGACCATCCTGAAGTGCATTGCGGGCCTGGCTTTGCCGACCTCGGGCGAGATCGTTATCAACAGCGTCAATGCAGTGCAAAATTCGCAAGCCGCGCGGCAGCTTTTGAGCTACCTCCCGCAGCGTGTCGGATTTCATAAATGTCTGACCGCCCGCGAGGTTCTCGAGTTCTATTGCCGGCTGAGAAAGCTGCCCGCCTCGCGCATTGATGAGACGCTGCATAACTCGGATTTCAGCTTTAACGGTTTCTCGGAAAAGCGGGTCGATGAACTCTCGGGCGGGATGACGCAAAAGCTTGGGCTTGCCGTGGCTTGTTTGCCTGACACTCCGGTACTTTTGTTCGACGAGCCGACCGTAAGTCTCGATCCGGCGGGTGCGATCGCATTCCGGAAATTTGTAAAGGGCCTGAAATCAACGGGTAAGACCATTATCTTCACATCGCATGTGCTTGCAGATGTCGAGGCATTGGCCGATCGCGTGGCAATTCTGATCGACGGCAAACTCGCCGCAGTCGAGACCGCGCAAGCACTCCGCGAACGCACGGAGCAGAGCCATCAAACACTGGAGGAGATCTATCTTGAATACGCTCAGAACAGTTAGCTTATTGCTGCCGGCACTGATCTTCTCGGCCTGCGGCACGGCCGAGATCGTTCCGGTTGCGATCGAGGATCATGATATGTGTTCCTTTTGCAGGATGGCGATCAGCGAGAAAGAGTTCGCCGCTGAGATCATCGCGACGGATGAAAAGGTCTATAAGTTCGATGATGTCGGCTGTATGCTGAAATTCGCAAAAAATGAAGGAGACGCTCTCAAACCTGCGGCGATATTTGTTACCGACTTCGATTCGCGGCAGTGGATAAAAGCCCATGATGCATTCTTTGTAAAGACCGGCTCGATCAAGACGCCGATGAGCGGCGGACTTATTCCGTTCGCGGACAAAGCAAAAGCTGACGCATTCGCAGCGAGTTCCGGCTCAACAGTTATGCGTTTCAATGGACTTTCGGTGCCTGAACATTAGCAGCCTATGGATATCAGCTCCGTCATAACCATCGCCAGACAAGAGCTTATCGTTGCGATCCGCAACAAGTGGACGGTCATTTTTGCGTTCGTCTTCGGCTCGCTGGTACTCGTTATCTCTTATTTCGGCACAATGACAGCGGGCGAGATCGGTTTTCAGGGCTTCAACCGTACAACGGCGAGCCTGTTGAGCCTCGTTCTTTATCTGATACCGCTTGTCGCCCTGATGATGGGTGCGCAGAGCTTTCTCGCCGCTCCGGGCGATGATGAGATGCTCTTCTCGCAGCCCGTTTCACGCGGCGAGGTGCTTGTCGGAAAACTTCTCGGCCTCTTTGCCGCATTAGTGAGCGCGATGTTTGTCGGCTTTGGCATCGGCGGTATCGTGATCGCGACCCAGACCGATGCGGAAGGCTTCTTCGGTTATCCGATCTTTGTCGGCCTGTCACTCTTCCTGTCCTTTATCTTTCTGTCGCTGTCGATGCTCGCGGCGATAATCTCACGGCGCCAGACGAAAGCATTCGGCGTTGCTCTTCTGCTCTGGTTCTTTTTTGTTATCTTGTACGACCTGCTTGTACTTGGAGGCTCGCTGTTATTTCGAGAACGGACGGCAAATTACTTTATCTTCGCCTCCCTGTTCGGAAATCCGGTTGATATGGTTCGCGTCGCGGGCCTCATTTCGCTCAACGGCGAAGAGATCTTCGGAGCGGCAGGCGCCGCATTGCTCAAGTTTCTCGGCGGCGCAATTTGGGGCATTACGGTGCTGCTGATCGGCTTGCTCGTTTGGGCCGCGGTTCCGATCCTGATCTCGCTCCGCCTGCTGCGAAAGCAGGACATTGCCTAGCGTAGTATGCGGAAAACATTACGTTCGCGTAAGAGCTATTTCCACCGTCGCATTTACCTTTTAACTTACATTATCTGCAAAAGAGCGTGATCGCATTTCAAGAATAATCGTTTTGCACGTTCCGGGAGCTAATTCGATACCGGCGGGCAAGATCGAAAACGAAAAAAAAATACTCGCCGGCCGGCAGCAGATCGCCTTCTCACGACGGTTCATTTATTTGAGGGCGGCTTTTTCGCTCCCAACTCCTTTATTTTATTTTGAGCATACCCGCGATATTTCGGATCCGCCTCGGACACAGCCGCATACGCCTTCTTTGCTTCCTCATCTTTCCCCTGCTTGGCAAAAGCTTCACCGATGTAGTATTGTGCGGCCGCTTTTTCTTTGTCTGAGCCTTGTTTTACATCCAGAGCCTTGTTGTATTGTTGAAGCGCAGCGTCGAACAAGTTTAGGCTGAAAAACACTTCGCCGTTCTCTGTGTATCGCTTAACCTTGTCGTCGCCTTTCAATCGGGCCACGGTCTTTTCAGTTTCACGCGAGGCGAATTTTCTGATGTTCGCCTCCGCTTCTTTCCTACCGGCTTGCGGGAGGAAATCTAGTTTGATCAACTCGCTTGCGGCCAAATAGCAGAGGAATTTGGCACGGTCGTCGTCATTTAACCCGGCGACCGCAGCAGCACTTGCGGCATATTTCTGAGCAGCATCAGCTTTCTTATTCCTGATCAGCAAAGGAACGAGGGCGTTATATGCCTTGACCTTTTGTTCGACTGTCGATCGCGGAAGGGCGGTAACCCTTTCATTTGCCCCGGCGTAGGTGTTCACGTCGTTCGCACGCAAGGCGAGGTCAGAGATCAGAAGAAGTGCGTCAGCTTTTATCTCATCAGAAGCTCCCTGAAGCTCGGCTGCTTTCTTTAGAAGCTCGAATTGGGCTTGCTTATCGGCAAACAGTCCACCCTTCTCCCTTATTAGCTCCGCCTTGGCGATATAGGTTTTTGCCTTGGTATCAGGCGAGATGTTCGGAGCGTTGAGGAGTTTGCTGAATTCGCTTTCAGCCCAGGCATCTTTTCTCTTGCGGAGGACTTCTTCCTGGGACTGGTAGAGCGTCGAGGCGATCTTTTCGTCATCCTTCAATATCTTCAGCTTCTTGTACGCGCCCTCCCAACTGCTGGATGGCCTCGCTTTGCTAACGACAGCGAGCATCCGAAGCCAGATCTCATCGCGTTTATCAGAAGGTTGCGCGGTATTGGGGTCAAAATAGAAGCCCGAATAAAGTTCGAAGGCCTCGTAAAGACGATCGAGTAAAGTCGTTGTCGGCGCATGATTTTTGGGTCGGCTGGTTACGACCTTTTTATTGTTCTCAAGAAAGACGCCGAGCCCAAGGACCGCGTCGGCTTTTTCGTCGGCAGTTTTTGCAAGGGCAAGGGCCTTACGCCAGGCGTCTTCCTTTTCGTAGGAGTTGACCGTTGCTTTCGCTGCCGCGACCGCTTGCTTGAAAGTTTTGTAGTCAGGATAACGGACGGGAGTAGCGGTCGTTTTCGGGGCGACGCCCGCAGTCGGCGTGGTCTGCGACAACGCCGCAACGACAAACACGGCGAGCAATACTACATTTACAAAAAATTTGGTCATCAGCTTCATACAATTCCGATCTTTTCCGTTTCTATCAAAGATGAGAAGCTCTTTCGAGCAAAAAAAGCATTAGCCTACTGCTTGAACTTTATCGACCCGAGCACACGTTTGAGAGCGTCTCGGACGCCATCCCAACGGTTGAAATGCCAAACTCGGACCTGCCATCTTTCCGCTCCGCGAGCGACGAAGATGATATTGGTTCCGTCGTACGCCTGTGAGGCGGAGATCTTGACGGCCTCGCCGACATTTATCGGATACGGCTCGTTCTTGAATTCCTTCCAGCTCGTATCGTTCGCCATTATCTCCTTCATCTCTGCCAAATAATCAGCCGCGAATTTCTTGATCTCCGGCGCCAGAAGGTTCCCGTAGTTTCGATAGCTAACGTCGATGCTGAGGTTCTCCTTCCCCGGATCGCCCCATTTGCCGCATACTGTTTGCCCTTGCGAGCTGAGCTGTTGAACACACGAACCTTCGCCGATCTGTGCCGGAAAGTCGAACAACAGGCCCCCGAAATTAAAGGTCTTCCAGTTTGCAGGAGGAAGTTTCGAGACGCCGGCAACAACCGCACCTTCTTTTTGGAATGAGGCAACGATCTGATCGACCTTTGCGGCCGCGGCCTTGTCGCCCGCCGGATGCACGAAATTAAGCTGAGTGTAATCGGCCGGCTTGCCGAATACGATCATCTTTTGCCGCACTTGCTTCTTTTCGTACGGATCAAAGCGCTCCTGGTCGATCACCGCCGCGGGTTCGCCGAGGAATGTCGTGTCCTTGACGAACTTCGCACCTGCGTTTGGGTCATCAAAGACTATATTTACCGTCTCCTCCAAAACCTGCCGGATCGCCGTGAACTTTTGATCCCATTTCTGATACCTTACGGTCGCCCAGAGACCGCCGGCCTCCATTTCCCATGAGACGTTTGCGGTCATCGTCTCAAGCAGCGGATCGGGCTTGTCGCTCTTGAGAACGAACGGCAAGGGAGACTCGACACTCAGCCCCGTGCCCGTCAACGTCGTTCGTTTCCATTTGGAAGCGGCTGCCGGTACGGTCTTGACCGGCGCTGAAGGAGTTGGTTTTGCTGCGGCTATCGGTGAAGGTGACGGTTTGACAGATGGGCCATCGGCCGGTGTCTTGACTCCGGGAATGATGTCATTCGCCGCTTCGGTCAGGGTCTTGTCGCCGAACGGATATTTGATCTTCGCCTTTGCCTGAGCGTGGTTCGGGTTTATCTTTACGGCTGCCCAATAGTCGGCTTGGGCCTCGTCCGGTTTTCCGAGTTTGTCGTAAAGAAGACCGCGTTCGTAATATGAACGGGCCGCAAAAAGCCCTTTCGGGTCTTTTTTTATCGATGCCGTCAGATCGGCAATTGCCTCGTTGTCTTTGCCGGTTCGTTTGTAAATATCGGCGCGGTAGAAATACGCCATCGCCATTCCGCCAGTAACGCGAATGAGTTCGGTGTAATCGGCGATCGCCGCCGGATAATTCCGCAGGATCTTGTACGTACCGGCGCGCGTTATCAAGGCCTCCTCAAATCCCGGTTTTGCGTCGAGTGCCTTCGTGCATTCCTTTATAGCGTCGGAATACTTTCCGCCCTCAAAGCTCGCATCGCATTTCGCAAGAAAAGCCTCCGCCGTCTGTGCGTTCGCAGCTATGACACAAAAAGCAAAAACCAAAAGCCCGCTAAAAGTAATCTGCAGAATCCTCATCATTAGTATCTTCCTTGTTCGATCTGCGCCGCACGCAATTCATCCGCAGCCGCAAGAGCCGCGTTGCCTTTGAGCTTGTACGCGTATGCCCTCAGGCGATACAGAGCAGCTACACGCGGCGTTAGGCGTATCGCGATCTCGAGGTCCGCGAGCGCATCGTCCGCCTTTTGCATATTCAGAAGCGCGAACGCACGGTTCTGATAAGCAACCGCCCAATCAGGCTTCAGTTCGATCGATTTATCAAGATCCTTCTTCGCCTTCTTCCATTCTTTGAGATACACGTAAGCGGTTCCGCGATTGTAATAACCGGCAGGCTCGTTCGGATTCGACTTGATCAATGCTTCCGAAACATCGACCGCCTTCTTGTAGTCTTTGAGGTAATCGAGATAGATCGCACCGCGCTTCACGTGATAGTCGGCGGCGTTTTCAGGATCGGCCGAGGCAAGCTTCTCGTAGTAATCAGCAGCGAGCTGATATTTCCGCGCCTTTATCGCGTCCGCCGCGGCCTGCTTCATCTCGCCGGTCGTAACCGCGGTCGTGTCGTTGTTCTTCTTGGCTTGTTCATTCACCTGTGCGAGCGTGGTCCGATCGACGGGCTTTTCGGCCGGTTTGTCCGCAGGCTTCGCACCGCCGCGAAGAACCCGGAATTTTTCGGCCAGCATATCCGCGTAAAGGTCAAGCACCTTTCCGGCCGCCATCATATACATTTCCCGTTTTGCAGGAATGACGAGCGGTGTGAACGAATGCCGTTCGCTGCCGAATGCCTTCCCTGCGCGGTAGCTCGCACGTGCGGGATCCTCGCGGGGTTTTTCAGCGAATCCGATCCGTTCGGCGATCGGTTGCTCCGACGAATACTGGTCGAATCCGTTATCCTCGTTGACCATATACACATAGCTCCTCGTTACGTTCATCAGCCCGCCGATCGAGTAATCGCTGTAAAAATATGGGTCGCCATAGAACCATCCCTGCCGGTCCTGCTTCACCTCTGCGGAGAGCATTATCGAGGCAAAATCGAGAACAACATCGACGGTCATCAGATCGCCGCCCGTCGCTTTGGCGGTCTTTGCAAGATTCTTCTGCTGGCCGTAGCCGATGATCTCGACCGTCCCTTCGGGCTTCCAACGCACGAAGACCGGGCCGTCGTATGCGTTCATTGAGACCCAGGCCTGGCCGTTCTTGCCGTCAAAGTCTGCCCCCTTCTCCTCGGCTTGCTTCGATAGCTTCTCGGCATAATATTCCGTTTGCTTGATCGCATCGAAAGGCACGGTTTCGATACCGAGGGCGTTGAGCTTGCTCGCAAGCCGCGAATAGAAATTGTTCGTGAGCGTTTGAAGGTCGCCGGTGGTAAGGTCGCTGTCAAGATATACGGTCACGTCGGCAGAATTCCGATTCGCCTCTCTGGAGGCAGAGGTGACTGTCTTGAAATGCACACGAACTTGGCCAAGCGAGACCTTCTTCGTGTTCTTTGCGACCTTCGGCTTGCCGAACGTGCTGGCCTTGACGTACTTGAATGTCTCATCGGCGATGGATGAGATATTCTGCGCGTAGGCTATGTTCATGACAGCGAACACAAAAATAGCGGCGGAAATGATCTTTTTCATAGGTTCTTTAATGATATCCGTTAATTTTACACGGAAATGAATAGCGGTCAATATAAATTGCCCTCCCGTTTTCTGCCGGTCGCATCGACGTAAACCACCTTCAGCTCCGAATAGAAATCGAGCGAGGTCGAACCTTGCTCGCGTGCACCGATGCCCGTTGCTTTGATGCCGCCGAACGGTATATGGGCCTCGCCGCCGGTGGTCGGCGAATTGACGTGGGTCATTCCGCTTTCGATCTCGTTGACGAACCGTGTGATGTCGTTGTAGTCATTCGAAAAGACGGCTGACGAAAGGCCGTACTCGCAGTCGTTCGCGACCTCCATTGCCTGATCGAGGTCTTTGACGCGCAGGACCGAAAGAACCGGCCCGAATATCTCTTCGCGAGCGATCCGCATATCGGGCGTTACGTGGTCAAAAACGGTCGGTTCGACAAAGTAGCCGTTCTCAAGCCCTTCGCCCTCGGCACGCTTGCCGCCGCAAAGCAGCGTTGCTCCGTCCTCTTTGCCGATATCCATATATCGAAGCACCGTATTGAACTGGGCTTTGTCAACTGACGGCCCGATGTCCGTTGCGGGATCCATTCCTGAGCCAAGTTTGTATGCCTTGGCACGTTCGACGATCTTGCTGACGAAAGCGTCGGCGATCTTATCAACAACGACAGCTCGTGATGTTGCCGTACAGCGCTGACCGGTCGAGCCGAATGCCCCCGACGCGGTATGTTCAACAGCAAGGTCGATATCGCAATCCTCGAGCACAACGACAGGGTTCTTTCCGCCCATCTCGGCTTGGAAGGGAATGCCGCGTTTTGCGACCTGCTGATACAATTTGAAGCCGATCTCGCTCGAACCCGTGAACGAAACGGCCCGTACCGCAGGATGATTTACGATCTCATCGCCCGCAACGCTTCCCGAACCGATGACAAGGTTGAGTACGCCTTCCGGCACACCGGCTTCGATGAACATCTCGACAAGCCGCACTGCGGTTGACGGAGTATTTGACGCAGGCTTGAAGACGACCGTATTGCCCGCGGCAAGTGCCGGTGCGATCTTCCACACAGGTATCGCGATCGGGAAATTCCACGGCGTGATCAGCCCGACGACACCGTGCGGCTCCTTGATCGTATATGCCCAGTTGTTGGGCAGCTCGCTCGGCAGTGTCTCGCCCGTAAAGCGGCGCGCCTCGCCGGCGCAGAATTCGACAACATTGGTTGCACGCTGCACCTCGCCTCGTGCCTCGGCAATGGTCTTGCCTTCTTCGTGCGTCAACAATTGAGCAAGCTCTTCCTTTCGCTCCTCCATCGCACGTGCCATGAGGGTAAGCATACGGCCGCGTGTCGGGGCCGGAACCTTCCTCCACGACTTGAACGCGTCGTAAGCCGCCTCGATGGCCGCGCGGGCTTCCTCGCGCGTGCACATCTGGGCATGCCCGATAATGTCGTTGGTGTCTGCCGGATTGATATTTGGCAAGGTCTTACCGGATGTTGAGTCGATCCATCTTCCTGCAATGTAGCTGCGATACGTCGTCATAATTTTATGTTACTTTATTATTTGCCTTATGTCAGAGCCTTTTACAAGCGTCCGCGAACTGCTCGAAAGCCGCTCGTCCGAGTACGACGAGAAGGTCTTTCTCATCTCTGAGGCCGACAGCCGCGAGTGGTCATACGCCGCATTTAACAAAGCCGTCAACCGTACTGCGAATTTACTCCTTTCGCACGGCATCTGCAAAGGTGATGTCGTCAGCCTGCTGATGCCGAATTCTGCCGAATACATCATTGCGTATTTTGCATGCTGGAAGATCGGCGCATTGGCCGGCCCCGTCAATTCCCTGCTAAAAAGCGAAGAGATCGAATGGGTCATCGGAAACTCCGAGGCAAGGCTGCTGCTTCTAAATTCCGAGTACAGCGACACAGTCGCGCAGATAGAAAAACCGCCCGTTGTTGTTTTCGACAGTGTCGAGGCCGCGGCCGGAGGCTTCTCATCCGAACTTGCCGAAACCGAGCTGGATAACGATGACGAGGCGATCATCATTTACACATCGGGCACCACGGGCAAGCCGAAAGGCTGCCTTTTGACGCACGGCAATCTATTGGCAAATGCTCGTCAGATAACCGACTGGATGGGTTTCGGCCCCGAAGACCGCCTGCTTACGCTGATGCCGCTCTTTCATATGAACGCTGTTTCGGTAACGACGATGACCGCACTTTATGCGGGCGGGATGACCATCGTAAGCCCGAAGTTCTCGGCGTCCCGCTTCTGGGAGATAATTGAAAGGTACAAAGTTACAAGCTTCGGCAGCGTCGCCACAATGCTGTCGATGCTGCTGAATCGTGCCGATGACACCGCGCAACGCAGGTTCGAGCATCTCAGATTTGCGATGTGCGGATCAGCTCCGGTGCCTGCGGAAGTGCTGCGCCGCTTTGAGGAAGCCTTCGGCTGCCTTGTGATCGAAGGCTACGGCCTTTCAGAATCGACCTGCCGCTCGACCTTTAATCCGCCAAGCGAAAAGCGCCGGCCCGGCTCATGCGGACAGCCGATAGGCAATGAAATGGCGGTCTTTGATGCGAACGATAACGCATTGCCTGACAATGAGTTAGGCGAGATCGTGCTTCGCGGCCCGAATATCTGTAAAGCGTACTTCAAGAATCCGGAAGCGACCGCAAAGGCGTTTGCGAACGGCTGGTTCCATACGGGCGATATCGGCTACCGCGACAGCGACGGCTTCTATCACATCGCCGACCGCAAGTCCGATATGATAATCCGCGGCGGTGAGAACATATATCCGCGCGAGATCGACGATCTGCTTTATACGCACCCAGCGGTAGCCGCGGCGGCAGTGATCGGCGTCCCCGATGAGCTTTACGGCGAGGAAGTGGCCGCATTCGTCGTATTAAGGCCCGGAACAGAAGCTGATGAGGACGAACTGATCGCTTTTTGCAAAGAGCATCTTGCCGACTACAAGTGCCCGAAAACGGTACGCTTCCTCACTGAGATCCCGAAAGGGCCGACCGGCAAGCTTCTAAAACGCGAACTCGCACAACTATTTTCAAAGATGTAAAATTTAAGTTTCTGGTATGGGTAAGAAGCTTGGCATTGCGATCGTCGGGGTCGGTGGAGCGGTCGGGACGACCATGGCCGCCGGGGTTGAATTACTTCGCCAAGGTGCGATCGACCGCACGGGCCTGCCGCTCGCGGATATCGAAGCCGACGATATGGCAGCGTACGATGACATAGTCATTGCAGGCTGGGATCTATTTGCCGCCGATCTTGCCGCGGCAGCTGCAGATCACGAAGTTCTCTCGCACAAACAGTTCGTAAATGCAGAAGCCGCACTCAAGGCGATCACGCCTTGGCCGGCTGTCGGTGATGTACGGTTCTTGGCGAATATCGAAGGCTCGCACCGGCTTACAGACCATACGCATCGCTTGGTGATCGAGCGACTGCGTACAAACATCAGCGAATTTCGCTCGCGATGTGATTCGGTCGTTGTCATCAATCTTGCTTCGACCGAAAAGCTTGCGAGCGGCTACACCGAAGCGTTCTCATCGCTCAAGGCGTTCGACGCCGCTCTCGACTCGAACTCCGAAAACATCTCTCCTGCGATGCTCTACGCGTACGCTTCGATCGCCGAAGGTGTTCCTTACGGCAACTTCACACCATCGGCCGCCGCTGACATTCCTGCGCTTATCGAGTTTGCCGAGTTACGCGGTGTGCCGATCGCGGGAAAGGACGGCAAGACGGGCCAGACCTTTATTAAGACGGTTCTCGCTCCGGCTCTCCGAAGCCGCGCACTTCGCGTTGACGGCTGGTATTCGACCAATATCCTCGGCAACCGCGACGGGCTTGCGCTCTCGAACGAGGGATCTCTCGCCTCAAAGCTGATGACAAAGAGCAGCGTCCTTGACGAAATACTTGGCTATGACGTCGAGGATCATATTGTTGATATTCGCTATTACAGGCCGCGCGGTGATAACAAAGAAGCTTGGGATAATATCGACATCAGCGGCTTTCTCGGTCAGCAGATGCAAATAAAGGTAAATTTTTTGTGTAAGGATTCGATTCTTGCCGCCCCGCTCGCCATCGAGATCGCACGGTGTCTCGACCTTGCTCACACACAGGGCCGAAAGGGCATACAGGAGCAACTCTCAGTGTTTTTCAAACTGCCGATGACCGTATCAGGCAGTCCCGAACACGCTTTTCACACTCAAGAGCAAATGCTGCTTGACTGGCTTAGGAAATGATCATGTCTGTTAATTCACTTCAATATTCGCTACCTTCATCCATCCAGAGAATTTTTGACGAAAATGCCGCCGCTTGGCAGCAGAACAACGGCACCTCGCGGATCTGGGCAAAGGACGCAACGCTGTGGACCGGCAGCGATGAGGCCAAATGGCTCGGTTGGCTCGATATCGCCGAAAGGATCGCCGCAGACGCCGCACGCTACGCCGCATTAAGGGCTGATGTCGAAAGCTCGGGGTTCACCGACGTGCTCTTGATGGGAATGGGCGGCTCATCACTTTGCCCCGAAGTTCTTGGCGTTACCTTTGGTAAAACGCGCTTTCACATACTCGATTCGACCTCGCCCGCACAGATAAAGGCGGTGGAAGACCGGCTCGACCCGGCAAAAACGCTCTTCATTGTTGCCAGCAAATCAGGCTCAACGCTAGAGCCGAATTGCTTTAAGCAATATTTCTTTGACCGCGTATCGACGATCGTCGGTAAGGAGAATGCGGGCCGGCAGTTCGTTGCGGTGACAGACCCGGGATCATCTATGGAAAAAGCGGCTAAGGCCGACGGCTTCCGGCATATCTTTTACGGCGACCCCGAGATCGGCGGACGTTTCTCTGCACTTTCGGCATTCGGTATGACGGCCGCGGCTGCGATGGGCATTGACGTTGCCAAGTTCCTTTCAAACACCGCACCGATGACCGCTGCATGCCGCGCTGAAAGCCTCGCAGAAAATCCCGGAGCCTTGCTCGGCGTCATTCTTGGCACATGCCATATATTGGGCCGCGACAAACTGACGTTCTTTCCCTCGCCTGAGATCTACGATCTAGGCGCATGGCTCGAACAACTCATCGCAGAATCGACCGGCAAACGCGGCGTTGCGATCATTCCCGTGGACCGCGAACCCGGGCAGAAGGAATACGGAAGCGATCGAGTATTCGCATTTATTAGTGTCAATAATGACGATGCAATAAAGGCTCAGTTCACGGCCGTAACAGCTGCAGGGCATCCGGCCGTGCTTATCGATATGGACGACATTTCGACGCTCGGACAAGAGTTCTTCCGATGGGAATTCGCGACGGCAACCGCAGGTTCGCTTATGAAGATCAACACCTTTGATCAGCCCGATGTCGAAGCTGCTAAGGTCGAGGCGCGGAAATTAACGGATGAGTACGAAAAGGAAGGTAAATTGCCGGATGAGACACCGTTCTTTGAAAGTGAGGGCGTGAAGATGTTCGCGAGCAAGGAATACGGCGGCGAACTCGCTGCTGCGGTCACTGAACCTACGCTTGCCTCGCTGGTCGCCGCGCATATAGATAAGATCGGAGCGAATGATTACTTTGCGCTGCTCGCATTTATCGAGATGAACGCGTCTCATGAGGCCATTCTGCAAGCGATCCGGCAGAAGGTCTTGCGCGAGACGCGTGCTGCGACATGCCTGGGCTTTGGCCCGCGTTTCCTTCATTCGACAGGGCAGGCGTACAAGGGCGGCCCGAATACAGGCGTCTTTCTTCAGATCACTGCTGACGACCCGATCGACCTTACCGTTCCCGGTCAGAAATATACGTTCGGCGTGGTGCGTGCGGCACAGGCCCGCGGCGACCTGCAAGTGCTGATCGACCGCGGAAGGCGTGCATTGCGGATACATCTCGGCAAGGATGTTTCGGGCGGCCTTAGAAAGATCGAATCCATTATTTAGCTGACGTTTCGGGCGGCCTGTTCAACTGTGCCGCAAATTTCAAGAGATGTGTCTGAATCTGCTGCTGCTGTGCGGTTGCCGATAGTTGTCCATATTCAACATCGGCGGGGCCGATCGTTGTCTCGATATGCGTAAGCCGTTCAGCCGATGCGATAGATCGGTCAAGCTCGATCGTGTACCATCGCGGCATGGCCGCCTGATTCCAAACCCGCGCAACAACGCCCCGTCCGATGCCGTCCTCCGCAGGCTTCAAGGCCCAAAGGATCACGTTCGGATCCGAAATGGTAACGAATGAGAAACTTTCCGCCGGATACGGCCGTGTGCGCGTATCAAGGCCGTCTATCATCACCGGAACAAGCGGGTTCTGATGTTCGAGCGAGAACTGCATCGCCGACAACTGATCGAATGAACCGTGTGTCCGAAGTGCGAATCGCTGCATAAAATAGCGGTCGCCATTCTGATTCGGGATGCCGAGTCCGGGGCCGTCAACACGACCGCCGGCAAGCACGTTGATCTGCGGCGTCGAGGTGTCGAGTGATGATGCCGTGCTGGAGCCTAGCTTCATGAACGAGTCGTCCCAATTCGAGACAGTGATGCCGACATTCGACTGACCGCTCGTCATATCCGCGAAATGGTTCATCGTCAGCCAATCATACCTTGCATTCTTCGGGCTGTAATGGCCGCCGGCACTCATCAACTTTGCACGAATAACGGCTCCGACCTCTTCGTGCCATACGTCGGGCGAGTTAAGATCGAATGAAAAGCCCCAAGTCTTTGTATCACTGAAATTTGCCGTTATCTCGTTCTTGATATCGATACGGTCTAAATCGCGATAGAGCGTTACACGGGTCGTGTGCGCAACAGGGCTGGCCGAAATCGCGCGCAGCGTGATACTCACAGGGCCGGAGTTTTCGATAACGACGTTCCCTGAGCGGTCGCCGCCAAGGTCATTGATGACGCGCCCGCCGATATTGCGGGCGAATTCGCGATCGCTGCGTGTCTTGTCGATAAGGCTTGTGATCGAGCCGTCACCCGCAAGGGTCAGTTTGTAGCGCTCATTCTCGATCGTCGTACCCGATCCCGCAGGGCCGCCTGCAAATTGACCGGCGGCGCCCTCGCGTATCTCGTAAACCTTATATCCGACCGGCGGAATATTCGATGCGAGAAGCCTGATGGTTTGGCTGTTGCCCGTCCTCACCGGCTGCGACGGCACTTCGGCACCGGTCGAGACATCGACGATGCGGACCTTGTAATTGCCGCGATGCGGTATTTCTACGACATCGCTGCGCTGCCAGCTCAGCGGATTGAAGACAGCAAATCGCCGGTATTGGCCGGAGCGCGAGATCTGCTCGCCCAATCGCCGGGCGGCATCCATTGAAAGGCCTTCGACATAATCCGTCACCTCAGCCTCGACGCGTTTGCTCCATGCGGCTCGAGCAGAAGCCGACACGGGGCCGTCAGCCGTCCAATCGTGCTCAAAATACAGGCCCATATCGAGCATGGCCTTATCACGCTGAGCGGCACGCGCGGTCATAAAACTCGGGTCGTTCATCGAAACGAGCGTCGCCATTGCTTCGGCTGTTCGCAGCTTTTCGACTGCGCGCCGCAAGCGGCTCGTTACCTCGGCCATCGAGGCCGTAAGCACGTCCCACTCATTGCCGTACGCAGCCGCATACGTTTCGAGCTGCGGGCCGTACGCCGCCTCAAAATCACGGAAGAAATCCACCTGATCCGAAACGATGATCCTTCGATCCGGCGTGGTGTTCTGCTGCGCGACATCTACGAATTCATCACTCAAATACTGAAGGTCGTCGTGTCCGCGCCCGAATGCGCCGATCACCGGAAATGGATATTTTGATCGGAACGTTGGATTCGAATCCGCAAATTGGATCGAGGCCAGCGGGTCGAATGCCTCGGCGTAGCCGCCTATGTTCGTGTTGCCGCTAAAGAGTGAGTTCCATTTCATCAGCACGCGGCTGCCGTCGCGCCCGCCGGCGTAATAGATCTCTCGGTCACGGTCGTTCAAGTCCGCTACGGCTGTTGCACAGCCGCAAACTCCTTTCCATGAATACTTTGCACCGGAACCGGCCCAAAGCGACGGCAGGCCGTAGGGCAGCGTCTGATTCTCCATAGCGATCGCGAGCGGGAATTTTACGTTATGACGGCGCTCGATCAGGCCCGGATAGTACATACCGCGAAGCACCGCTTCGGTCGGCGAGCCGCCCTGCACCAAGGCGAGTGCATTCAGGTTGACGCTCATGTGCCCGTCACGCAGCCGCGACATCATCCGCTCAAATTGGGCCGCTGAACGATTCTTCTCGTACTCCCACATCCAAAGGCTGCCGTCGCAATTCCAACGCATCTGCCGATCGGAAGGGTTAGACTGCGTCGCGTCCATCTTATCGAGGTAATAATCGATCATCGTCAGAAATGCCTGGCGATAGGTGATGTCATCGGCGAGCCAAAAATAATCGGTGTGATCGTCGGGACCGATATAGAAGCGTTTCTGCGCGGGAACTGCCGTCGAGAAGATACAGAATATGAACGAGAGTGCTAGACACCGCCGGATCGCTTTCCTCATATTTGTCTGTATAGGTCAAAAAGGCCCGAAATTCCAATCAATTACTCATAATTTAGTGCCTCGACAGGGTCGAGTTTGGCGGCGCGCATTCCGGGATAAAGAGCGCCGATGATGCCGCTGATGATGCCGACGACGAGAATGCCGCCCACAAGCCGCGGCTCGATCTGCACTGTAAGCGTTGTCCAGCGCTCAAGAGCGGCAGTTAAAAGGAACGTGCCGACAAGCCCGAAAATGACGCCGCCGATGCTGATAAGCATCGCCTCCTTTATGATCGTCCACGCCACGCTGAGGTTCGACATCCCGAGAGATTTCAGTACGCCGATCTGCCGCGTGCGTTCCGTGACCGTAGTGTACATTGTAAGCAGTATGATAAGCGCACTGATGGCCCCGGCAACGCCGATGACAACGTTGAGGAAGACATTCAAAGCCGGAACGCTCTGCATATAAAGCTCTTCGATCTGACTTGTAAGAATGATCTGATCGTCGGGGAACTTCCCTTGCAGCCTTTCGGCCACAATATTCTCGTCAGCACCGGGCGTGATCTTGACCAAGATCGCGCTTGCTTTGCCTTCGCCGCCGAGCTGCTTTTGCATCGTCTCAAGTGGTATCTTTATCCTCGCTCCGGCGGCCGGCTCATAAATGCCGACAAGCGTGAACGAGCGGTCGTAGAGCGGGATCTGATCGCCGACGTTCAGCTTCTTTTGCGCCATCCACGCGCTGTCGCAGATCATCTCATCGCCTGACGGTCCGAGCCCGCGGCCTTTTATAACATCGAGGCCGGCAACCTCTGCATATTCATCAAAGTTCACACCGTCAACAAGTCTTGACCCCGTCGTTGAGTCGGTTACGGAAACGGTGTTTTGAGCGATCGCAATGGCCTTTTTTACGCCTTCGACCTTTTCGACGTCAGCCGTTAGCGATTGCGGAAGCCGCAGCGATTCCGAACCGGAAAGCCCAATCGAACCCGATGCCCGCATCATTATTTCGGCGCCGACATTCGCCTCACGCTGAGCACGCTCACGGAGGCTTCCGTTCGCCAGCCCTACCGTAAATACGATCAATAATATCCCGACGCCGATGCCGATGATCGAGACGACCGTCCGCATCGGGCGGTGAAGCATATTTGAAAAGACAAGGCTATTCATTACGAGCCGCTCGAAAGCAAATGCCAAGTGTACCAAACAGCCGCTTCCATATCTATTTCGCGGCAGCGGGCGTCGCAGAGCCGGAGGGCGCAGGCGGTTCAAGCATCTTTTTCAGTTCTTGATATACATTCTCGGTCATTATCTTTTCACCCTCTGCGTTGGGGTGGATGCCGTCGGCTTGGTTCAGGTCTTTATTCATTGCAACACCTTGCAGCAGGAACGGCAGATAATTGATCCGATTCTCGGTCGCAAGGTCCGGAAAGGCCTTCATGAACGAGCGCTGATACTCGATGCCCATCGTTGGCGGCGCGAACATCCCGCAAAGCAGAATACGCACATTCTTCGCCTTTGCCTTTTTTATGATCGCATCGAGATTTGCCTTCATATCATCGACAGGAACGCCGCGGAGCAGATCGTTCGCCCCAAGTTCAAGCACGAGTATCTCGACACGGTCCATCTCAAGTACCCAATCGATGCGCTCCGTTCCGCCAAGCGAAGTGTCGCCTGAAACTCCCGCATTGACGACCTCGTAATTGTATCCGGCAGCTTTGAGCTTCTCCTGCAGGAGATACGGATACGATTCCTTCTCAAGCAGCCCGAAACCTGCGGTAAGACTGTCGCCGAAAAGGACGATCTTTGGCCTGTCGGATACTAACTCAGGCGTTGCAAGAGGTTTCTTTTCAATTGCGTTAGGGTCAGCCGGCGGGCTTTGCCGCCCGCAGCCGATCAAAAGAAGTGCGAGAAAAAAGAAACAAAGCGGTATTGAGATGCGGCAAACAAAAGGCATACTTAATATTTGATATTACGCGAAGTCGCCCCGTTTTGATGCACGGATCGCGAGCTGCAAGATGATCGAACTAAAAAATGTTACAAAAGCCGTACGATCCGGTTCAGAAGAATTGACCATCCTCGATAATGTATCCTTGACGGTTCCGGATGGCCAATTCGTCGCAATAACAGGCGCGTCAGGCAGCGGCAAATCGACGCTCCTCGGCCTTATTGCGGGTCTGGATGCTCCGTCAAACGGAACGATCATCGTTGACGGCAGCGAAATAACATCGCTTGGCGAGGACGGCCTCGCCGACATCCGCAGCCGTACGATCGGCTTTATCTTTCAGTCATTTCATCTTATCCCGAGCCTCACCGCTTATGAGAATGTGCTCATTCCGATGGAGATCGCCGGAAATGTTAACGCAGCCGAGCGCGGGCGCATGTTGCTGGCGAGCGTCGGGCTTGACGATCGCGGCCATCATTATCCGCACCAGCTTTCGGGCGGCGAGCAGCAGCGCGTCGCGATCGCGCGTGCGTTCGCGAACAGTCCGAAGATACTGCTGGCCGATGAACCCACCGGCAACCTCGACTCGAAGAACGGCCGCCATATTTTCGACCTGATGCAGCGGCTGCATGCCGAGAACAGGGTAACTCTTGTCCTTGTAACACACGACGCCGCTCTTGCCGGCCAAGCCCAGAGACAGGTCGTGCTGGATGCAGGCAAAGTACTGTCTGACGAGAACGTGGCGAAAGATACGCATTCCGAACGATGAGGTTTGTCCTAAATCTGACCCGACGCGAGATCCGCTCGTCATGGCGGCGGCTATTGTTCTTTTTCCTCTGCATCGCCCTTGGCGTCGGTTCGGTGGTTGCTCTTCGCTCGCTGATCCGGAATCTGACAATGGCCGTCGGCACTGACGCCCGTGCTCTGATGACCGCCGATATCGAGCTATCGACAACGAACGACTTCACGCCCGACGAAATGGCAAAGATCGAACGTGCCGACGCCGCTTCGGGTATCGTCCTCCGCACGAATGAGGCGATCACCGCTGCCGTGATGGCTCGTCCGGTCGATGCCGGGAATTCTCGGATCAAGTTTGTCGAGGTCAAAGGTATCGAACCGCCGTTCCCGCTGGTCGGCGAGTTCAAATTGTCAGACGGTACACCATTTGACCGGAATCTTCTCGGGTCGGGCGGAGCCGTTGCAGCTCGTGTCCTTCTGGATGATCTTGGCGTCAAGGTCGGCGACAAGATACGGATCGGCGAGGCGGATTTCGAGATACGCGCGACCATCGACGAGGAGCCCGGCGGAACAAGCGGTTTTAGACTCGGGCCGCGTGTCTTTATCGAAAAAAAGGCGTTCGATCAGGCCGGTATCCGACGCAATAACGGTCGTGTGCGCCGTCGCCTGCTTATCGAAACATCACAGAATCCGACACCGCTTGTGAGCGAACTGCGCTCTGTACTGAAAGGCACGACCATTCAGGTCAATTCATACCGCGAACAGCAGGAGAACCTGAGCGATCAATTCGTGCGTACTGAGAATTATCTGGCCCTCACAGGCCTTTTGATCCTTGTGCTTGGCGGTATCGGCGTATTCAATGTGGCCCGCGCCTTTATCGAGCAGCGCCGCAGATCGATCGCGGTGCTTAAGTGCCTCGGTGCCTCGGGTTCACGCATCCTCACTGTTTATCTGCTGCAAACGGCCGCACTCGGAATAATCGGCAGCCTGATCGGAGTTGTATTCGCACAGGCTGCGCTGTGGTTCGTTCAGTGGGAATTTGCAGATGCCTTGCCGGCAAAAATGACCTACGGTGTCGGCTTGCGGACAGTGCTTTCAGGCATCGCCCTCGGCACATTCGTCTCGCTTCTTTTTAGCGCATTGCCGCTATTGCAGATCAGGGGAATAAAGCCTAGGCTTCTTCTTCGCGACGATAACAACGCCGAGCTGTCGCGGCTCGATCCGTTGAAGTGGCTCATCGGGCTTGTTTCGACAGCCCTTCTGCTGGCCGTTGCGGTGTGGCAAGCCGGGTCGTTAAGGGTCGGGGTGGTCTTTCTCTCAGGGCTTGCGGTTGCGGTCATCATGCTCGTCGGCCTATCGGCAATTTTGACCGCGAGCTTGCGGCAAATTCGATCGATCGGCCCATTCTTTCTACGGCAGGGCTTCAATTCGCTATATCGGCCGGGTAATCAGACCCGTGTTATTCTCCTTGCCATAGGTCTTGGAGCCTTCGTCGTCTTGGGAGTCCGTTCGATCGAGACCAACATGATCCGCGAGTTCGATTTTACGAATAATCAACACTTGCCGAGTCTGTTCGTCGCTGACATCCAAAAAAGCCAGATCGCGGGGCTTACTGCGATACTCGCGGAACGTACAGCAGAGCAGCCCGAGATCGTGCCGACCGTCAGAGCCCGCATCGCCTTTGTGAACGGCCGTCCGTTCGACTTTCAAGAAAGGACGGTAAGACAGCAGCAAGGCCAGATCGGTCGTGAATTTGCAGTGACCTATCGAACCGACCTTGATGAGAATGAGCGCATTTTATCGGGTACCTGGTGGACCGATGACGACGAGCCGCAGGTCTCGGTCGAGGCCGAAATGGCAAAAAGGCTTAACGTCGAGCCAGGCGATTCGATCACTTTTGAGATATCAGGCCGGACGATAACAGCCCGAGTGGCCAACATCCGTGACATCGACCTTCGAAAGACACGCACGGCATTCATTTTCGTTTTCAAACCGGGCACACTCGATAAGGCGCCGCAAAGCTTTGCGGCAACCCTTCTGCATCACATGCCGGCGACCGACCGTCAGCGGCTCCAACGAGAATTGCTCACAAAATTTCCGAATGTTCAGATCTTCGATGTCGATGACATCCTCACAGCAGTAAAACGGCTCATCACGAACTTCGTCATTGCGGTCTCATTTGTCGGCAGCTTTGTGATGCTCTCGGGCATTCTGATCCTTATCGGCTCAGTTGCGCTCACAAGATCGCAGCGAATCTATGAGAGCGCCGTTCTGAAAACGCTGGGCGCTCGTGTCGGCACGCTCGCACTGATCCAAGCGGCAGAATACGGCATTCTCGGATTGCTTTCGGGAGTTCTCGGCGCGGCATTCGCGGCAATCCTGTCTTTTGCGGCATGCCGCTTCCTTATGGATATTAAATGGGAATTCGATTGGCTCGGAACATCGCTCGGTATTGCGATAACCACACTTCTCGTCGTGGCGGTTGGAGTGGCCTCAAGCTTCGATGTAATGCTGAAAAAGCCTCTTGCTACGCTGCGTTCGCAATGACCAAATAGGTCAGACTCGTTCTTCGAGTACCGCGCGCATCGAGACCTGGCCGAATAGTGTTTCGAGATACGCGCCAAAACGATGTACCAGCGGAACAAGATCGGTGCGCTCGCCCACGATTGAAACTTCCTCGACAAACCGCTCGAACGTCTCGATATCCTTATAAAAAAGGAAACGTACAGTATTTGCCATGAATGCAGAAAGGGCCGTATTCATACGCTCGATATTGCGCGGTTCCGGCTCAGTCTCAACGGCACGGACCAGTTTGGAGATCATTTGAAGCTCTTCGCGAAGAAGTATTGATTGATTTAGTTTAAGCTCAAAATTCGGGAACAGAGCGAACGGATCTGTCGCGGGATCGACGATCTTTGCGAACTGCATAAGTATCTGCTGCAGACTCTCGCTCAACAAGGCATATGATGTTTCGGTACGGGCGTAGATCCGTGTAGCGGGGCGTATAGCCGTGTATCCCGCAAGTTCGTGCTGGATCACCTTTTTCAGCTCGAGCGAGGCCATATATGACGCGCTGTCGAGCACTGAAGCAAAGTCGTCCTCGCCCTTAGTTTGTGCGTGCTGCCTGTCGAGTTCGGCGATCAGCCGCCTCATCTGCTCGGACACCGCCAAAAAGATAACTATCGCGACTTTCATCGGCTCATCGCGCTCGAGCAGTTCGCCGATGATGTCGAGCGTCCTAAGGAGCCTGCCGAAGCGCGGAAGCAGCACATCAAGCCGTACATGCGGCACAGTATTCGTGTTCAAAAGTTCCCGCAGCTTTTCAGGCAGGAATTCGCTGCCGACCAAATCTGCGTACGCACGAAGATCCTGAGCGCCGCGGCTGGCATACAGGATGGTCAAAGCATTTTGCGCCCAACCGTTCCATTCGCTGACGCTTATCGGCCCGGAGCCGATCAGAGCATCCGCAGAGATGATCAGCGGCCGCAATTCCACGGTCAGCTTTCGTATGCTGTTGACAGAAGGAAAACGGAGTTCTGAAACTCCTCGGGCGGCACAGGCGAACTCGAAACATAAATAAGAGCAACGCCTAAGTGCCGAGCGCGCAACGCGAAGCTCGCGATCGAACGATGCTCGTTCCGACTCATTCTCCATGCGGGAAGGCTCAACGGACTGTTCGAGGAACACAACAGTGCCGGACAGCCAAGCCGCGAGATCGAAAGCACGCTTCGCCGGTGAGACACCCGGCTCCTTCGGCGCCTGCGGCTCCGCTTCGACAACTCCCGTCTGCTGCAATGGCAATGTGCCCGCGCTCGTCTCGCTCTTTTCCGCAATAATGGTCAAAATAGAATTCCCTCGTTCTCGTGATCTGGGGAGGCAAAAGGAAGGTAGGCGGCACATCATGCGCCATATCATTTATACCGTTTTCGGCATACATTTGGCAATAGGTTTCTGCGATCATGTTCAAGAGATTACTGTTGGCGACCGGCAATAAAGGAAAACTTACCGAGCTTCGGCAATTCTTCGGCACGGAGATCGAGATCATCGGCCTCGATACATTCCCGACCATCATTGAAGTTGAAGAGACATCGGACACATTCCAAGGGAACGCACGGCTAAAGGCCGTGGGCTATGCCCGCCAAACCGGAGAACTAACGCTTGCAGATGATTCCGGACTTTCTGTGAAGGCTCTCGGCGGCCGCCCCGGTGTTATGAGTGCGCGCTACGGCGGCGATATCACATTTGCCGAACGTATGAGCCTGCTTCTTGACGAGCTTGGTACCGACGCGGCAGACCGATCCGCACAGTTCGAATGTGCGATGTGCGTTGCCGCTCCTGACGGTTCGATCATGGCCGAAGAAACCGGAATTTGCTCAGGAACGATCGCACCGAAACCGGTCGGAATTTACGGATTCGGTTACGATCCTGTCTTCATACCGACAGGCTTCAAGGACACGTTCGGCGTGCTGGACGAGGATGTGAAGCAGAAGATAAGCCATCGTGCGGATGCTTTTTTGAAAATACTCCCTAAAATACGCAGTTTTTGTTCATAATTGACTTGACGTGCGTCGATTTGAATCTTAAAATTCGACACTTGGAATCGTTATTTGTTGAAAATTTCGGGGCGTAGCACAGCCTGGTAGTGCGCACGGTTTGGGACCGTGAGGCCGCAAGTTCGAATCTTGCCGCCCCGACCACCGTGCTGTGTGAACTTCTCGTCTTTGAAAACTGAATGCAAGTTTTGCATACAGCCGATTCACTATTTTATTCAGATCACCCAATCGGAGGTTAGTTAACTAATATGGCTCGTATGACTCAGACCGAGATCATCAGTAATTTGGCAGACTCGTGCGGCTGCAAGAAGACGGACGTTAAGGCAATGTTCGAAGCTCTCGCGGCACTCGCGGCTCGTGAGGTCAAGAAGAACGGCGAATTCACCATTCCCGGCTTTGGAAAGCTCAAGAAGACCCATCGCAAGGCCCGTGAGGGACGCAACCCGGCGACAGGCGAAACCATCAAGATCGCGGCTAAGACGACCGTCAAGTTCACGGTCGGTAAGGCAATGAAAGACGCGGTAAGCTAATACTACATATTGTAGGTTAGATCAGGTCAGACCGGCAGGGCTTGTTGACGGCCCTCCGGTCTTTCGTTTTCCCGTGCCGAAAAAAATCTCACCTTTTTCGAAAAAAAGTATTGTAAATCGAACTTCGCTTTGTTATCATCAAGGCATAGGTTGAACGTGTCGGTTGACCGGTGTTTTTTGCGTCCTTGCGCATAGAACGGTTCAACTTATTTAATGTCGAGGCTGTTATTTTTTCTTTGGCCTTGACCGTGATCGGAGGCAGTTCGCCGATCACAAAAGGCCTGCCGATAATTGCGGCCGGCTTATATCAATCAATCAGGAGAATACGAAGTGGCAGCAGCTAGACCGATGACATTGCAAGACAGGATCTTGCAGATCGACCACATTCAAGCACGCCGTTTTTCGAAGTTGACGGGCGATACATTACAGATCGCGACAGAGGGCATCATTCGGCATTTACGGGCATGCGTCCGTATGGACGTGAATCCGGATGCGTCAGCAGTCCGCGAGATCATAGACGACGCCATCAACGGCCGCAGGGTTTTTGCGGAGACTTCCAACGATCTCTTGGCAGCTTAGTCTTAGTTTTTTTTATAGAAGTACTTGCTTGGGCGGTTTTTTAATCCGCCCTTTTTTTTATCTGAGGTCGAGCTTGTAGAGCGTGTATCGCCCAAAGGTCTCACCTGCATCACGGTCATACCACTTGTCGATATTTTCCAGATCCTGCATCGAATTCACTTCGGTGATCGCGTATGTCAGCGGCAACGCGTTGTGCGGGTCGAAGCTGGCGATATATTTCGCATAAAGTCCTGCCTCGGCATCGATCTCGCCGTAGGTCAGCGGTTTATACTCAGAATTCAGGCGGTCTGTATGCCTGCCCCAGCCGAAGAGAGCGATCACCGATACGAGATCGGTGCCATTCTTCATTCCGTGCGCAAGGCTCTCAGGGCGAACGCCAAGATAATACAAGTACTGATAGTAGCGCTCTTTATTCTCCTGCCATGTAACGCCGGCGAATACGTGCTGATGCCTTGCCCAAAGGACTGGCTGCGGTGCCAGTGTCGGCAGATCGTCAGCCTCAGCCATCCCGAAGTGCATAACGACATCGCGATGCCAGTCCGCACCTTTTGACAATTCATTGAGTCTTGCGGCGACCGGAAAGGCTTCGTCCCGGTCGACATTAACATCGTCCAGGATCTTTACCGTGTAATGGCATTCTACAAAACCCCACGCGATGGCCGCCAACGCTGCGGCCGCCGCCAAGGCCCTTCGCACGGCGACGATTCGCGACGCTGCGGTATTCCAAATTAGCCCGACCATCATTACCAGCGACAAGCCCGCGACGTAGTTGCCGATAAAGACCTGATAATGGATCGGCTGAAGCTGAAGCCCCGTAAGTATTTGCTGATTGAAGACGATAAGCGGCGTGAGTGCAAGCGAAAGCGTAAACAACGTCAGCCTTTCGCGCAGCGGAACGATACGGAGCACACCGGCCGAAAGCGTGACGATAACCACGAAGATCCCGATAAACTCCGGCACTCGCATAAGGTCGGGCGAGTGTGTTCGCACCAGCATCTGCACATCGTCCATCGTGTGCGAGCGTTTTGATAAAAGATATGCGTACGGAACGAGTACCATTATGCAGCCGGCACCGAGGATCAAGAGCCGCTTTAACGCCGAAACCCAACCTTCAGGCCTTAGACCAAGCCACAGAAGCCCGGCAATGCCGAGCCAAGCAACCGCCGCTGTCCACACATAGAAGTACGAAAACGCAAAGTATGCAAAACAGGCGAGAGCAACAACGATCCGCGGAAGGTGTTTATTCTGATCTCTGAGCATCTGCCAAATGACAGCGACGAACATAAAGAACGCCGGAAATGCCATCGCGGGAATGTATCTTCGAAAGCCCGGAAAATATGGATATGCGTAACTCGTCCGGAGTATCTCACCGATAGCTCCTTCGCCGGCAAATATCGCCCCGCCCGCGAGCACCACCAAAGTGCCGGCCATCGCGAACAGGTCATCCTCGGCCGTCATTCTCAGCAGCCAAAATATTGCGAGTGCGGTCAGAAATGCAGCCACCGCTCCGCTGATCGTCATCGCCCACGGTGCACCGATGCCAAGCAGCCTTGCGGGCAATGCAATGCTGTAAGGAGCGGCAAATTGGATCGAAAAGAGGCTTTCGGGCTGCGGCGACTCGGGTGAATCATCCTTTCCGGTGTACGGGTCATTCTTACGCGGCCGGCCGTCGATCAACGCCCTTACATACGATGCGTAGGCAACTTCATCAATGTCGTTGTAGGCATAGTTGCCATTCCACTCGCTGCCCCGGAGATAGAACATCTTCATCTGCGGATATAACGAAAACACAGCCAGAAAAAGAGCGGCGATCAGGCCGTAACGCCAACGTATCTTCATAAGGAACAAAGACCAATATTTTCGCATCGTTCACTGATGCGGACAAATGAGGGATAGGAACACATAATGCGAAACGCAGCGTACCGTCTCACGACGAAGTTCCACGCCTGTTTCGTTTTGAAAGGTCCGCGCTCAGCTCTTCTTCACAAATGACGGCACCTTCATCGACCACCATCACTTTGACCGCACCGAGCCGCCTGTGCGGAATTAACGTCCATACCCTTCGAAGGCCCTGTATCTGCTTTTCCGCAGAGATCGTCGCCAAGCGCCCAAGGATGATCTCGTTCACCTGCCGATCTGCCGCGGTCCGCGCAACGCCGTGAAAAATATCGAGTGCCGGGACGATCAAAAGATCGGCGTGTTCGCCAAATCTTTCCGCGTGCGCGACGACCTTTGTAAAAAGCTTCTGCTCGGTGTTGGTGAACAGATGAGCGTTTTGCACATCGGCATAGCCTGAGAACGGGCCGCGAAAGTGCTTTATATTCAATATGATCAGCGCGTTTCGGCTTTCTTGGGCTCGCTCAAGGGCTATGTCCAGATTCGATAACAGCTTCGACGTGCGTACCGGACACAGGATGCCGCCGGTCGCTATCTGCACCGCATCATTTGATATTTTCTCCAGATTTTCGACCCCAAATTGGTCCACTTCGGTCGCGAGGCCGCCGCTCGCCAGAACGATATGAATGACAGCATAACGGCCGTAACCGCGACAACCTTGACCGTCTGCTTGCCTTTGCTGCTGCTTTTCATAATGCGGCATCCTGCAAAAAGCGATCAGCCGAAGATCCATGCCCAGAACATTGCAAGTGCCGCAAACCCCATAACGCCCGCGGCAAGTACGCCGAAGATATTCAGGAATTTTCCGTTGACCTCACCGCCCATGATCTTTTTATTATTGCAAATGAACAAGATTATGATGATGAGCGGCGGAGCCAGGACACCGTTTAGAACCGCCGACCAGAAGAGCATCTTTATCGCATCGAGTCCCGCATAATTCAGGCACATACCTATCGTCATCGAAAGTGTGATGACAAAATAGAACTTCTTGGCATTGTGCGGCTTTTCATCCATACCGCCGCGCCACGCTCCCGATTCGGCTATGGCGTATGCCGCAGAGCCGGCAAGTACCGGAACACCCAACAGGCCTGTACCGATCAGCCCGAGAGCGAACAGCCAATACGCGCCGTCACCCGCGAGAGGCCGTAACGCTTCCGCCGCCTGCCGAGCCGTCTGGATATCATGCTGGCCGTTGAGGAAGAGCGTTGCTCCCGTGGTCAGGATTATAAAATACGCGACAAAACTCGATATACTCATGCCGATCACAGTATCGTCACGCGCATCATCAAGTTCTTCTTTTGTCGCCCCGACGCGATGGCCGACAGCGATACGGCCTTCTTTCTTTTTCTCTTCTATCTCTTCGGAGGCCTGCCAGAAGAAAAGATACGGCGATATAGTCGTCCCGAAAACCCCGACAAAGGTCATAAGATAATCGCCCGTAAAAGATAAACGCGGCACTACGGTCGCTCTGAGAACATCGCTCCAATCGGGACGGGCGAGAAAGGCGGCGATAACGTATGCAAAAAGCACGAGCGTCAGCCATTTGAAGGTCTTTGCGATCGCAGCGTATGAGAATTTGAACAGCATCACCAAGATAAGCAAGGTGAAGAGCGGGATGAACCAGAATGCGCCGATGCCGGTTACTAACTCGGCAACTCCGGCCATTCCGCCCAGATCAGCGGCAATGTTGATAGTATTGGCGACGAGGACGATCGAACACGCGAACAGAAGAAGTTTACGCGAATAATATCTGCGAAGTATGCCGCCAAGCCCGCGGCCCGTAACGAGGCCTATTCGCGCGCACATTAACTGGACAGCGACCATCAGCGGCACACTGATGACCATTGTCCAAAGAAATCCGAAGCCGTAAGCCGCCCCTGCGGTTGAATATGTGGAAATTCCCGACGGATCGTCGTCAGCGGCGCCAGTGATCAAGCCGGGGCCGAGCTTTTCGATCCGGTGCTTGCGGCCATCGTCCTTCTTGTCATTCGCATCATTCATATCTGCCAACGTCCGGAACCTGCATAGCTAGATACTAATACTTTGAGCACGAAAATACCGCGCTGAAGCTCGGCTTCGACGCACTCGGCACACACGGCCGCTGCTAAGGAAACTTACAAGACGGTCTATAATCGAAGTTAAGCTATGAAGGAACTATCAGACAAAGAACGGCAGAACGAGCTGGCGAAACGGTTTCATGCTCTGCATCACACGGGCGAAATGCTGATCCTCGCGAATGCATGGGACTGTCTTTCCGCAAAAATGATCGAGCATTGCGGCTTTCCCGCTGTTGCAACGACAAGCTCAGGAATGTCGTGGACGCTGGGCTACAAAGACGGTGAGCACATTCCGCCGCAATTGATGGTCGAAGCGGTCGGGCGTATCGCACAAAGCGTGAGTGTGCCTGTTACCGCCGACATCGAGGGCGGATATTATCGGGACGACTTGGATAAATTCTCACAGTTCATCAGCAGTGTGATCGACGCCGGTGTCATCGGCATCAATATCGAGGATGGCCATGCTCACAGTGAAAGGCTTGATGACATCGAGAGCCAAGCCAAAGAGATCGCGGCCGCAAAGGAGGTCGGCGAGCGAAAAGGCATCGATCTCTTCGTCAACGCCAGAACTGACGCGATGCTTCTGCCGCTCGAACCGAACGCAAAGATCGAAGCGTGTATCGAGCGGGCAAAGGCATTCCAAAAGGCCGGCGCCGACTGTATTTTCATTCCCTTTATCAGAGATATGGATACGATCGCGGGGCTGAAATCAGGTATTGAGCTGCCGCTCAATATCCTTATGACAAATACACTCGATGTTGAGGCCCTCAGAAGCCTGAAGGTCGAACGCGTCAGCGTCGGAGCAAGGCCGGCGATGGCCGCAATGCACCTGCTCAAGGAGATAGCTGCCGATCTTCGCTCAACGAGCGATTGGCATAAACTATTCATAAACGACCCAAGCTACGAAGAGCTTAATGAATGGTTCATTTGAGGGCTGCCGTCAGCTCAGATCGCAGGTCAGCCTGCTGAATATCTCTGCTTTCTCGGCGTCAGTGGTAATGCGGTCGAGTTCGGGGTAAAGGAAGTTCGTTTCGCGGATGTCGTGATGGTCGTTCAGCTTCTTGAAGAACGCCTCGCGGCCGAACAGCCAGATGATCCTGCTGTCGGGATCGTCTTCATCCTTGAGCTTTGCGACCTCTTGTTTGAATAGCGTCAGGTGTTCCCGAAGCTTATCGTGATCGTCAAGGAAGGACTTTACCGAGCCGCTCCGTTGTATCTCTCCGCGCTCAGAGTATATGGGCAGCATCAATGTTTCCTCGTCGGCCATGTGAGCGAGGATCTGCTGCTCGTATTCGCACAAGGCGTCAAGTGCCGCATCAAATTCAAAATGCAGCAACAGTTTCTGATGCTTTAGCAGGGCCTCTTCCAACCGCTTATGGATCTCTAACAGATCAGAGAACATCCTCATACAAGAATTTTAATCGATAGCAGCGGCGGTTTTGAAATTCGCATCTTTCAAATTAACCTGTTTGATATGACCTTGAGCGAACAGATCATTGCAGACCTGACCGAGGCAATGAAGGCAAAGGATGCCGACCGCGTTGGAACGCTTCGGCTGGTGAAAGCAGCGCTGACCAATCGAAAGATCGACAAAGGTGCTGACCTTGATGAAGGTGAGATCATCAAGACGTTGCAGACGCTCGTAAAACAACGGCGCGATTCGATCGATCAGTATCGTAATGCCGGGCGGGACGAGCTTGCGGCAAAGGAGCAAAATGAGATCGACATCATCTCGGTCTATCTTCCGCAAGCGGCGACTGACGAAGAGATCGCGGCCGCGGTCGATGCTGCGATCCGAGAGACCGGAGCCTCCACGATGAAGGATATGGGACTCGTGATGAAGGCTGTTCTTGCACGACTCGCCGACAAGAGTCCTGACGGAAAAGCAGTGAGCGAGGCCGTAAAAGGAAAACTTTCGTAGCGCTTAATCTTCATCGGCAAGCCGATGATAATCGCCTTTGAAGTAAACGAGCGGTGCTTCGTCGTGAACGACGGCATCCTCGACCAGACCGACCATTATTGAATGGTCGCCGCCTTCATAGGTCGAATGAAGCACACACTCGAGTGAAACGAGCGAGCCGACGACGACCGGAAGCCCCTTCTCCGTGTCCGCCGTTTCCAGCCCGACGAATTTGTCACCAGACGGCAGAGCGAGTTGTTCCGAAACATTGCGCTGGCCATGGCCGAGAATATTCACCACGAACGCACCGCGTTCAACAAACACGTTGTGGCTCGGTGCAAGCTTATTGATACACACCAAGATCAGCGGCGGTTCGACCGATAACGAGCAGAATGCACTGACCGTCATCCCGAAGCGTTCGCCTGCGACACTTCGTGTCGTAACGACCGTAACGCCGCTTGCAAAGCGGCTTAACGCCGCTCGAAAATGCTCATTCGATATCATTTATTCGCTGCCCGCGCAGAGAAACCTGATGCCGGCATTTTCATTTTGCCGTTATGAGAGCATCTTCTCAAGGCCGCCGCTTAAAAGTTCTGGTTCGGTTCGAAGGTATAAAGTATCGCCGCAAGGTCGCCGCGAACGCCGACATCGTCAACGCCGCGCACTTCTTCATCATTCGAGGTGGCGAGAAGGGTCAATTCAAATCCGTTGCGGACGCCGATGCGAGCCGCCGGGATGAAGATACGCCTTCCCCACAGCAGCAGACGTTCACCGGACGGCGAAGTGCCGCTGCTTTGGAATTTCATTTCGTACGCCTGCCAGTCGCCGTTCACTTTGATCTCGCCCGCAGAAAGCATCTGGTAACCCGGCAGAAGCTCTTTCAGAGTGTCATTTGCCTCTTTTACGAGTTGCGGAAACTTCTCCGCGTCAAGCGTATATGTACCCTTTGACGGATAGTAGCTGACCAGCATCTGCTCAAGCAGCTTGCCGTCAGGCGTTGACTTTGAAATATCGAGGAATTGGCCGCGTCCTGTCGAGGTGGCACTCGGCATCGGCCCGTTCGATGTCCAATCGTTCGGATAATAGAGCTTGAAGCCGACAAAATTGCGTATCAGATCACCCTTGAGGTCCTGCTTCCGATTCTCGAAAAAGATCGTATTCGGCGGCTGCGGTATCTTTCGCTCAAGCGGCGGCGCGACCGTCTCTGCGGTCTTGATCGTAGCTACTGCGTTGTTAACGTCGGACGTTTGCTCTGCTACCGGTGCAGGCTCATGCGGGGTCCGATTCAGGAGAACATACCAAGCCCCGGCGATCAAGATAACCAACACTGCGGCGATGATGCCCGCGACCTTCAGCCAGCGTGAATCAGGCTCTGCGGGGAGTTCCGGTGAGCGGCGTGTCCACGCCGGACTATCGTCAACCTCACACGGTTCCTGTGCCTTTCGCACCTCAGGTTCTGAAACAACTGCCTCGACCGCAGGTACCGAACTGCTGGAACGTACTACCGTACGCGGAGCCGCTCTCTGCAGCATCGCTTTTGAGAATGCGTCGCCAAATTCCCTTGCCGACAAATAACGCTCCTTCGGCTCGGCTGCAAATGCTTTTGCAAAGACGTCGTCAACGGCCGGGGCAGAGTCGCCGCGAACCTTTGAGATCGGTAAGAACGTTCCGCTCTTTTGAGCCGATCGCACATCGTCTATCGTCGCTCCCGCAAACGGCAGGCTTCCCGTAAGCATCTCGTATGCCGTAACCGCAAGCGAATACGCATCGCTCGAGACGCTCGGGATCTTGCCCGCGAGGACCTCGGGCGAAAGATATCGAAAGTTCGCGCTGTTCGGCTGTGTTCCCGCTACACCGAAATTGGTTACTTTCACCGTCTCGCCTTCATCTTCATTTGGGATAATGACAATGTTGGCGCCGCGAATATCGCGGTGAAGCACGCCTTCACGCTGTACGTCACTGATCGCGTAGGCGGCGGTCTTGATGACACGCGCCGCGCGCACCGCAGCAAAGCGGCCGTGTATTTGCAAAAGGTCATCAACACTCAGTCCGTCGATGCACTCACTGATCACATACTCGATACCGTTCGGGTACGACCCCGAATCAAATATTCGGGCCACATTCGGATGATCGAGATGCGACATCGTTACGCGTTCCTCTGCGTACACACTTCGCGTAACCTCGTCTTCGTCATCAAAGCCGGCCAAGATCCGCACGATCACCCGCTGATGCCCGCCCGAGTGATCTTCGGCAAGATATGCGAAACCCGAATCGTCCTCACCGAGCATCTCCGTTATCTGATAACGGCCCTTTACGGTCTTGCCAATAAAGCCATCGGGATCATCCGGATCGAATTCATTGACGCTCACGGCCTCGTCGCTCTGCGTGCGAATATCGATGCAGCCGGCCGAGATATCACTCGCCTGCACACAGTGATCGGTCGGTTGCGACGTCGTTTCGGGAGCAAAGAATCCTTTGCCCAGATCAGGTTCGACATGATCGCCGAAGAACATCTCTTCCATTTTGCGATCACGCTCAGCTTCATTCAACACAGCTTCCATATCGTGTTTTCGAGCAGTGACCTGAGGCAGGACGCCGGAAAAGACACCTGAAGAGAGGCGCGCCGACAGAGCATCCGGCACGAGCCGCGTTCCATCGGTATCACAGAATCGCTGGCCTCCGTCAGGATATTTTTGGCCGCATTTTGGGCAAAGCATTAGATCGTCCACAACTTACGAGACGCGTGAAGGTACACGCATTTTGCTTACAGATAGGTTCAATCAGACCCGAATTTCAATAAATGGGAATGACTATTTTAAACGGGCCAGCTTCGCGGCAATGGTCTCACGCTGCGGGTCAAGTTCAGCCGCACGTTTATAGGCGGTTCGTGCGCCATCCGTATTGTTGTTCTTTGCAAAGGCGTCGCCGAGCGACTCGAATTGTGACGCCAGATATCTCTTGTCGAATTGGCCGCCGGGCACTTTTACCTGCATCAGCGTACTCTTGGCGGATGCAAGCCTTCCCTGCCGTATGTACAGGTTCGAGAGCAGGCCGTACGGCAATACCGCATCAGGCGTGATGCCGATCGCAGCTAAGAGATTCCGCTGAGCCGACGCATCATCGCCGAGGACTGTCTGCACACGCCCCAACATGGCAAGCGCCGTCGGGTTTCGCGGATCTGTCTGAACTGCCGAAAGGAGCAGCGGCAATGCTTCTTTGAATCGCGATTCCGACTGCAGCGTTTCAGCGACATGAAACTTTGCACCGATCGCCGTTGCCTTTTCGATGGCCGAGGCATACGCCCGGGCCGACGCTTCACGCTTGCCTTGCTTAGAAAGGAGGCGGCCCAGATGCGCATAGCCTTGTGCAAGATCATTATCCGCTGCTATGGCTTTGCGATATGCCGCTTCGGTCTCGGGGCCTATGTCTCCTCGAAGTTCAAGAACGGTGCCCAAGAGGTCATTCGCGATCGCATTATTCGGCGCGATCGTCAGAGCGCGCCTTGCCAGCACTTCCGCCTCGTCGTAACGTTCTGAGATATTCGCCGCCATCACGGGCCGCGTTAAAATAAAACTGAGGCCGAGAATAAGATCCAAGCGGTTCTTATCGATCGCAAGAGCCGACCGATATGCCTTTTCCGCGTCTTCCCAACGCTGCTGTTCGGCGAAAACGGTACCAAGGTCCGTATAAGCCTCGGTTTTGCGCGGTGCAAGCTTTACCGCCCGCGAAAATGCCGCCTCGGCTGCCGGATAGTTTCGCAATGCCTGTGCGTCACGGCCTTCGTCGATCAGCCGTTCATATTCCTCCGAATTTACGGTCGAGGCAGGTGCGGTAACGACCGGCGGCGTCTTGCCGCTGTTTCGAGTATCCGACGCAGTAACGACTTGCGTCTTTACAGCGGGCGTTCGCGGTCGCGGCATAGCCGCAGCTTTTTTTGCGGCCGGAGCATTTCGCGGAGCCGCCTTTTTTGCTGCAGATGGGCGTTTTGTCGTCTTAGCAGCGGGCTTCGTTGTCTTTTCACTTGAAGTTTTATTGCCGCCGAAAAGCTTATTGCTGCTGCCTAGCCCTTGCCCCGAGGCCGAGCCGGCGAGAAGCAGACCGCATAAGATCAAAACGAATTGTGGAAGGAGATTTCTATTCATAACAGAGGCTACTTAGCGTCAGCGGACGGCCTTACCAGCCGGAAGCCAAGATTCTTTTCCATTCTGTCAGCGGCAACATCAAGGCGGAACGCTGACGTGATCTTGAGCTTTACAGGGTCTTCATTTGCAGAACCGCCGCGGATCATCATTCTTTTTTCGGCAGTCTTCTTTATATCAAGTTCGCTTCCGGGATATGCGGCAGGCTCGGAACTCGTCCATTCCCAGACGTTGCCGATAAGATCGACGACGCCCCAATCATTCTTACCTGACGGCTTTGAGTCAACAGCAGAAGGCTCTGCATTTTTGACATTCATCACCGCCTTATTCGGGTCGAACGTATTGCCCCACGGGAAAAGGTCGTCTTTCGCGCCGTTTCGCGCGGCATATTCCCACTCTTCCTCGGTCGGCAGGCGGTATGTAACGCCGTCTCGATCCGAACGCCACGCAGCGAATGCGACCGCGTCATTGTAAGAAACGTATGCGACCGGCATATTTTCGGTGCCGGCAACGGGTCGATTATTTGACCAGTTCTTCGGGGCGATATGCTGCGTCTCCTCGACAAAGTCCAAATATTCCGCGTTGGTCACTTCCGTCTTGTCCATAAAGAACGTTGGCACGGTTACAGCATGTTCGGGCCTTTGGTTCACTTCACCTTCGTTATTGCCCATTCTGAACGTTCCGCCCGGGATCTCGATCATCTCGGCCTTTATCACCGGAGCGGCCGAAGGGGTCGGTTCCGGACTCGGCGAAGCCGTATTTGCGACGTTTGCCGTTTGCCGCCCGCCGAAAAGGCCGAGCATATAGGCAGCCCCAACACCGGCGATCCCAACGACAAAAAGGATGAATATGCCTGCGATTCCCAAAATGACAGGCGACAGCGCAGATCTCTTTTTTTGCGGTTCAGTCTGCGGGCCTTGCTCCGGTTGTGTAACCGGCGGTATCGATGTCGTAGGTGCATATCCCGGCATCGAAGCGGCCGCGCTGTCCTGTACGATCGTCTGTGCCTGAAATACAGAAGGCGGAACGGATTGGATAAGGGTCTCCATATCCGGCCGCGGTACGGCTCCCGGCACAGCCTCGGAGCCGGTGTCTAGTTCCGCTACAACATTTATCGGAGAGCCGTCGCAAACGACGTCCGCAAGCCAGTCTCTATAACCCTTGTGGCTTACACGCAGATGATGATTGCCGCTCTGTATGCCTTCAAGGAGCAATTTGCCGTCATCCGCCGACGATCCGAACGGCACATTATCAACAAAGACATCTGAACGGGGCGGCCGCGTGGTAATGTTTACGCTCGAAACGGGCAATGCGTATCCGCCAACTGACTGCGGCAGGATCGCCGCCCGAAGCTCGGCTATCATCGCCTCGACCGTCGGGGTGCGCTTTTCTGGATCTTTTTCGAGAGTATGCCGCAGTGCCGCTTCGATCTCAGGTGCGACGCTAATGCCGTATTCTGCAAGCCTGGGCGGCGGATCCGACACATGCTTTTTCATTATCGCCGGAATTGACGATCCCTTGAATGGCACATCACCCGCAAGCATCTGATACAACATCACACCCAAGCTGTAGATATCAGCACGCGTGTCCGGATCTTCGTCCGCCCACTGTTCGGGAGCCATATAGTACGGCGAACCCATCAGTCCGGTGGTCTTTGCCTGAATGAACGAGCCGAGCAGCTCACCGGACTTGATCTTTGCAAGGCCGAAGTCAAGTATCTTGACACTCTGCGAAAGGTCAGAACGCCCCGTAATTATCATTACGTTGAGCGGTTTGAGATCGCGATGGACGATCCCTTGATGGTGCGCGGCCGCAACACCCGCACCTATCGCCGAGATCAGCTCAAGTGCTCGGACCGGAGCCAGGCGGCCTTCGCGTGTCAGCAGGTCGTGAAGCGATTCGCCCTCGACATATTCCATCACAAGGAACGGCACTGTTCCGTTGATGACGCCGTAATCGGACACGCCGACGACGTTCTGATGTTTGATCGCCGCGGCCGCGAGGGCCTCTTGCCGAAAGCGTGTTACAAGCTGCGGATCATTGCCGACGAGGTCGGGCAGAATGATCTTGATCGCGTGAAGCGTCTTTAGATAGGCGTGCCGGGCCTTATAAACGACGCCCATTCCGCCTTGGCCCAGCCGCAGTTCGAGGTGGTATTTACCTTCTAGGACAGGTTCGCCGTCGATAGTGTGCGAGGTGGCCGTACCGTCATTCGGGCAAGAAAGAACGGTATCGGAAAAGCAGCTTCTACAGACCTGACACTCTCTCATCTTTTGCCAAAAACCTTCAAGAGCAGCAGTTTTCCCACAGTGTGCCGGCTACTGCCTGAAAAGTATCAGCATAACACGATACGCGCTTATTCGTAAGCGTTTTCGTCGGGGTAAATGCGGATACGCCTGCGCCGTGTTCGGGTACCCTTTACCGCTGCTCATAACGGCGCCAGCAATGGAAATGATCTGAAGGCCCGCGGCAGCTCTGCTGACCACATACCGCAGCGATGGAACAGCTACTCGAGTTCACTTTCGTCTATATCGAAGTTCGCCCATACCTTCTGGACGTCATCGTTATCGTCGAGCGCGTCGTAGAGTTTCATCATGGTCTTGGCATCTTGGCCCTCGAGTTTGATGTAGTTTTGCGGTATTTGTGAGATCTCGGCGGCTTGCGGTTCGATGCCCGCTCCTTTCAACGCGTCGTGAACCGCATCAAAATTCTCAATAGCGGTAAATATCTCGAACACCTCGCCGTCATCCTGCATATCGTCGGCACCGGCTCCGACGGCGATCTCGAACAACTCTTCCTCGCTCTTTGCCGCCTTATCGACAACAATGTAGCCCTTGCGGTCGAACATCCATCCGACCGAACCGCTCTCGCCCATATTACCGCCGTTCTTTGAGAAAATATGCCGGATCTCGGCCACGGTGCGATTGCGGTTGTCCGTCATTGCCTCGACCATGACGGCAACGCCGCCCGGGCCGTAACCCTCATAGACAACCTCATCGTACTGTGCTCCTTCGAGTTCGCCTGTACCGCGTTTTATGGCGCGATCGATAGTGTCGTTCGGCATATTCTGGCCCTTAGCGTCAGAAACGGCCTTGCGAAGCCTCGCATTCGAATCGACATCGCCGCTTCCGCCCGTGCGTGCCGCGACGGTGATCTCTTTGATCAGCTTTGTGAAGATCTTCCCGCGTTTTGCATCGAGAGCTCCTTTCTTATGCTTGATAGTGTGCCACTTACTGTGTCCTGACATAGAGTAAAAACCTTAAGCGAAAATTTTGAATTGACAAATATATCACGCCGCACTTTCTGCCTGCAAAATCGCCGCGATCTTGGCAGCGGCAGCACCATTTATCTGAACCCGCTTGAGCTTTGACGTTTGCCCGCCGATGATCTCAACAGCCGATCGCGGCACACCGAAAGCCTTTGCGAGAGCTGAGGTTACTTCGCGGTTCGCCGCACCGTCAACCGGCGGAGCCGCGATCCGCAGCTTGAGCGTTCCGTTATGTTCGCCGACGATCTTTGTAACGGAAGCACGCGGAACAACGGTAACGCTGAAGGTGACCGAGCGGTCGTTTTCACTGTATTCGATCAATTGCGTACAAAAACATTAAGCACCAGCGACTGCAGAAAGCTGATAACGATCAGCACGATCATCGCCGATATGTCGAACATCCCGATCGGCGGTATGAGCCGCTGCACGGGCAATAGTATCGGGTCGGTAACGCGGCGGACAAAGCCCATAAAGGTATTTCGCGTAAAGACGAACCACGACGCGATAAAGCGTATGAAGATAAAGAGTATCAGCAGGCTGAGCACTGCGTAGAGCACAAATCCGATGACGATGCTGACGCTTCCGCGTGCTATGCCGGCAGTCAGGCCGTCGATCACAAACAGCGTATTTCCGACGATCTGGGTAACAAAATAGGTCAGGACAAGCCCGATAAGCGAAGTCAGAAGCGGCGCGAGCCGCGTATCGATGCGATAAACCGCGAAAAGTCGAGCAGCCGGATAAACCCACTTCTCCGTGAGTTTTCGGATCCTGAAACTGAACCTGCCGACCTTGCCGAACGGGTTCGGATCAGCATACGAAAATATAAGCCGCAAAACTAGAAGTGCCGCAAATATGCCGAAGACGGACCACGCGACAAGAAAAATGATCGGATAGACTGTAAGCGAAAGCATTTATGATTCAACGCCAATCAGGCGGTTCATTGGGCGGCACATAGTCGGGGCGTCTTGCGTCAAAATGATTTACCTGGTCGGCAGCACGAGGCGGCTGAAGATACCCTGCCTCGCGGTTAGGCACTTTCCATATCTGAAAATACCAGTAGATCGGCTCCGCCACCATCCCGAAAAAAAAGAACATAAGGATCCATACGATCCGCATATTGCTCTCCAGTTTCTCATTCTTGACCGCATGAATTATGTAAAAAACGGTGAGTGCAAGGGTCAGGACAACCGTGACCAGATGTACGATAATAAAGCTGAAAAAGCCGAAAAAGAACCAACCCGACGGCTCTGAACCTGGTCCATCTATCCCGAAAATTATGCCGAAGAAGAAAAACAGGAACGCAAATATCCAAATGATCGGCCAACCCGTCGCAATGCCGATCAATATCTTCAGCCGTCTGCTCAATTCCATTCCGTCACCTCCGGCCGAAAATTGACGTGCCAACACGCACCATCGTCGCCCCTTCCTCTATTGCGACTTCCAGATCGTGGCTCATACCCATCGAAAGCTCACCTCCGGGCAGCATCTCGTCCCTGATCTCGCGCAGACGCCGGAAATAGGGCCGAGTATCTTCCGCGTCTTCAAAAAATGGAGGCATCAACATAAAACCCTTTAGTAACAAACACTTGCACGTTGCAAGATACTTGGTCAATAGTGAGAGATCAGCCTCTGTTACGCCCGATTTCGCCGCCTCGCCCGCGAGATCGACTTGAACGAGCACGTCGAGCCTGTTGCGGCCCTCTTCAAGACAGATACGCTCAAGCCGCTCGGCCAGTTCGACGGAATCGAGTGAATGGATCACATCGATGAGCTGTACCGCCTTGCGCGCCTTGTTCGACTGCAAATGGCCGATCAGATGCCAACACACGTCACGTCCGATCTCGCCGATCTTCGCCTCTGCCTCCTGAACTCGATTTTCGCCGAAAACATTCAGCCCGGCGGCCATTGCCTCGCGGATCGTCTCGGCCGGGTACGTTTTGCTCACTGCCACGAGTGTGATCTCCCGCGGATCGCGGCCCGACCTTTGTGCCGCCGCCTCGATCCTGCCGCGAACTTCGGCTATTGCCGCTGCAATGTCGAATGTCATCTGTGGAATTCTATCACTTCAACAGGCTTTACGGCTGCCGTTCCGATGGAAATACCGGCCGTGCCGCGTCGGGCTTATCGGGCGAAGTATGCCGATGGACGATCTTCCAATCCTTTCCGATGAGCTTGTAAACAAGTGTCATTCTGCCCGCAGCATTTTCCAGCTTGCCGTTATTCTCCTGCGTCTGCACCCATTTGCAGGTTACGAACGCGCTCGTCTTGCTCAGCATCTGAATATTCAGGCCCGTGATATCGAGTGTAACGTTCGACAGCTTTGCATAGACCTCGCGCGTAACAGTGTTGATATCGTCCCAGCCTTTCGTCGCAGTTCCGTTATTGTTGAAAATAAGAAGGTTCGGGCTTTTCTCATAGGAGCTCATCACCTTCTCAGCGTCGGCCTGCTTGATGCCCTCGACAAGGCGGTCAAAGGCGTTGCGAACTCCTTTCGTCGGGTCTGCCTTTGATGCTGCGGCACCCTTTTGAGCTAATGAAGCCGTCGAAGCGAAAACGATACAAAAGACGATCGTAATTATCTTTTTCATAGCGAGTTCAGTTTAGTATCGCTTTGATAGAATGTGCAAGAAGTTTTGCATCACCGGCTGAAAATACACGATTTCGGCGTTAAAATGTCGTAGATTGCACCAAATGCGCCCAAACAGTACGCCGCACCGGTACAAAACAGTGTATCGGCGGCCATTCTGCCGGCGGCATAATTATTGCGTACTTTATGGGATAAAAGGCCCGGACGTAAACATTTAGCGGTCGGGCTTGCGGAAGATCGATCGAACCGGAGGAAGACCATGGACACGAAGCGAGCATTGCCAATTTTGAGTTTGGTGCTCTCGATGATGTGCGGCGGCGCAGTTGCCGCTGCTTCCGCGCAGACAGATATGCCGAACGCATCATCGGGAACGGTATTGGACGCTCAGTATAAACCGGAGGTGACGGCGCGCGTCGCACGGATCAGTTTTATTTCAGGAGATGCACAAGTTCGGCGTTCGGACGGCAGCGATTGGGAGACGGCAACGCTTAACCTTCCGCTGGTCGAGGGAGATGAGCTTACGACGTCGCCGGGCACACGCGTCGAGATACAATTCGACAAGAACACCTTCGCGCGGCTTGCCGAGAACGCCTACATCAAGCTCACAACGCTCAAGGACGAAGGCATTGTCGTAAGCCTGCCGTCGGGGACGATGCTTGTAACTGTCGATAAATTCGACAAGGACCGATCTTTCTTTGAGATCGATGCACCGACGACCACGGTTGCGTTGCAAAGGTCCGGTATGTACCGCGTTGACGCAGGCCAGCAAGGCGACGATCAGATCAGCGTTTCGGTATTCGACAAGGGCGAGGCACGAATCTATTCGGATACAGGCGGCTTCACACTGAAGGACGGCCGCATGGCGATGGTCTATATCGCAGGGCCGAACGCGGGCGAATGGGCGACCGGCAACGCATCAAAGAATGCAGATGACCTCGATACATGGGCATCGAGCCGCGATGATGCCAATTCACGTCAACTCAAGGCTGCGTATTACAACAGATATTACGACGATCATATTTACGGTGCTGATGATCTCGACGCATACGGCCAATGGATAGACACTGCTCAGTACGGATATGTGTGGCAGCCTTACAGCTCGTCGCTCAGCACTTATGCGAATTGGACGCCGTACCGCTACGGAACTTGGCGTTGGCTGCCGCCTTACGGCTGGACGTGGGTCAATGATGAGCCGTGGGGCTGGGCAACCTATCACTACGGCCGCTGGTTCTACTGGAACGGTTCATGGAACTGGTCGCCGTACGGCTCGTACCGATACAGCCGAAGCTGGTGGTCGCCGGCTCTCGTGGTCTTTACGACATACGCCGGCAACTACTGCTGGTATCCGCTGCCGTATAACTACGCGTACTACAACTTCAATTACTACTATTTCAACACTTATCACAGCGGCGGCCATCATGGCACCCAACCGACGCCGGCGGCGACGCCCGATCCTTTCGGTACAAAAGGGCCGCGCCAGCCGCCGATAGCGCAAGTGCCGCCGATCGCCGTGATCACCGTTCCGCCGGATAAGTTCGGTGCAAAGCAGAACAGTGCGGCAACGGCGAACAATACCATCGCGCAGGCTGTGCTCAAGCGTATGCCGCGAGCGAGTGAATCCGCGCCGGTCTTGCCTGATGTTACACGCGACAGAGCGGTCTTGAACCGGAGCGTTCGTGTAAAGAACCCGCCGCTTGCCGTAAAGGCTGACGAGATAAGGACCGGTGCGACATCCCGCACGCCGGGAGCATCGCTTGATGAGCAGTTGAGAACGACACGTATGATGGGCGGGCGGGCGCCGGCGGCAACAGGAGGCACTCTACCGTCCGCGACGACGCGAAATACGGGTGCGGTCGTGCGTGAGCCGGTGCGTACGACGCCGATACGACAGCCGCAAATGACGCAGCGTGAGCCGGTTAGAACGACGCCGACATACACGCCGCCGAGCAATACACAGCGCGAGCCTGTAAGAACGAAGACGCCGTACATACCGCCGCCGAACACCCAGCGCGAGCCGGTGCGAACGACGCCGACATATACGCCGCCGCGCAATACGCAGCGTGAACCTGTCAGGCAAACCCCAACCTATTCGCCGCCGGCTCAACGTGAGCCTGTGAGGCAAGCGCCGATACGGGCGGCTCCGAAAGAGGAGTCAAGGCCGGCTCCTTTGAACAGCGAGCGAACGCGGAAAAAGGGCGACTAAATGTTGCCGATCAAAAGTGATGAAGAGGCTGTCTGCAAAGGCGGCCTCTTTTAGTTCTGCAAGAAGACCGTGCGGTCGATCGCCGCAGGGTCGCCTACCACGACAAAGCGCAAGTTCTTCATATACTTGAGGGCCGCCGCCTTTACTTCCTGCGGAGTTACCGCCCTGATCTTTCTCAGGAACACTTCCGAGCGGCGCCAGCCGCCGCCGATAAGTTCGTATTGGGCGAGTTCGCCCGCTATCGAGGCATTTGTCTCGTGATCGATGTAATAGCGTGTGAGAAAGTACGATGAAATGCCGCCGAAGTCATCTTCGTTCACGTTCTCCGTCTTCAGCCGCTGGATCTCATCCAGCATTACCGAGACAGCTTGGTTCGCATCAACTGCGGTCACGTAAATATTCGCGGAATTCGCGGCCAGCGTGTACATATCGGCGTTCGGTGCGTATGAGAGGTTCCGCTCGACGCGCACCGCTTGATAAACGCGGCTTTGAAGGATCGTAACGGCGACGCGCATCGCGTAATAATCAGGGTCGGCGAGTGACGGTGCTGCGAACGAGCCTCGGATGTAGTTGGTCGAGATCGCTCTGCGTTCGATATCGAGCGATGGTTTTGCAAAGCTGAGCGGCGGAACCGCAGGTTTGCGGTAATCGCCGCGTGGCAGGCTGCCGAAAGCAGTCTCGACAAGCTTTCGGACCTGTGCCTCGTCAACATCGCCTACGACAACAAGCAGTAAGTGTGATGTCTGCATCAGCGAATTATGAAATGCCTTGAGGTCGGCGGCCGTGATCGCGTTTATTGATTCGATAGTGCCTGACGGCCGCACAGAATACGGATGGCCTACGAACAAACCCTTCGCCTCAAGTTCCGAAAGAGCACCATCGGGGCTTGCACCGCGGTCGCGAAGCCCTGCGATCGTTGCGGCCTTTATGCGTGCGAGGTCGGCATCATTGAACGACGGATTTCGTGCTACGTCTGCAAAGAGATCCCACGACGGCACAAAGTTCTCCGACGTACTTATCATCGCCAAGGTGCCGTAATCGTAGCCTGCGGAGCCGTCGATCGAAGTGCCGGTGCGTGCAAGTTCGCGTTGAAGCACCTCACGCGGGAACGACCTGCTTGCCTCGGCTGCCGTGTTCCACATAAGGCCTTCGATGCCCGCGTTCTTTGCGGTCTCGTCCGTAACGCCGCCGCGCGTGAAAAGCCCTACGGCGACCGTCGCTGCGGTTGTCCGACGTTTGAAGATGACCTTCAATCCGTTGACGTCGAATTCGGTCGTATCGGAGCTTCCGGTTTGGGCAAAGGACGGGCCGCTTACGGCCAGCAGCGTCAAAAAGAGCAGTGTCGAGATGAGTAGCTTCATAGTTTTGCCTATTTACCGATCAGATCCGTTTGGGTCAATGCGGCGGTCTTTTGTGATGCGTCCGACATCATTGCGAGGCCGACGTGCGGTTTCCCTTTGATATAAGTGTTGATATAGCGGTTGATATCGGCACGCGTGATCTTACGCATATTGCCGTAGTAACCGCGGTAGTACTGCGTGCCGGTCGATGACCACCAGAATGAGAGCGTATGTGCATAGCTGCTGAGCTTTTCGCGTTCAAATAGGTCGCGGGCCTCGGTCAGCGTGATAGCGTTGACAAGTTCCTGATCGGTAAAATAGTCAGCATCGGTAAAGTGTGCGATCTCGTCGTAAAGTGCTGCGAGTGCGGCCTTTGCCTTTTCGGGCTGCGTGATCAGCGTGATGCGTATCGGCCCGACGTTGCGCTGCGTGTAATAGTGAACATCGACGCCGAGAGCAAGGCCGGAATCGACAAGCTTGCGTTGAAGCCGCGAGTTCGCTTGGCCGACGATGAATGAAAAAACATCGGCGGCATATGTCGAGGTGTTATCTTTGCCGATCGACGGCCCTTGCCAACCGATCTGAAGGTATGCGGTGTCGATATCCTGCGTAACAAAGACGCCTTCGCTCCGCGGCAGCGGCGGGTGCTCGACAAGCGGGAACTTTACAAAGGGATCCTCGCCGCGTTTCCATTCGCCAAAGTACTGCTGAGCAAGTGCAAAGACCTTTTCCGGCTCGACATCGCCCGTAATGACGAGTGCAGCGTTGTTCGGCACATAATAACGCGACTGTATCAGCCGCATTTGTGCGGTAGTCGCGGCAGCGACGGTTTCGCGTGTGCCGCCGGGGCTTTTTCGTGACGGATATTTATAAAAAAGCTTGTCCATCATCGTTTTATTGAGGTAATAGCCCGGTTCCGAGAGGTTCCGGTCTAGCTCGCCGAGCACGACCTGCTTCTCCTGCTCGAACTCCTTCTCGTCGAACGACGGGAAGAGCATCGCATCTCGCATACCGTGCATTATGACGTCGAGAAATGGTGCGGTCGCCGTGTAGTAATAATTGACGAACTCCTCCTGCGTCGAGCCGTTTCGGATAAAGCCGCTTTCATCCAGCCGCGAAAGATAGCTCACGTCGCCGTATTGCGCTCGAAGCTTCAGCGTACGGTCGCAGCCCGCGTCGCGCAGGTAATTGTTGTTGTTAAAGACTGTTGCGAGGTCGCAGCGGTACAGTGCAACGGGGCCGTTCGTCTTAAAGAACATATGCTCGTAAAGATGCGAAAGGCCGTTAAGCTCGGGCGGCTCGGTGAAAGAGCCGTTACGGACGGCGATCTCGACGGTGGCGAGCGGTACGCCGCTGTCGGGATAAACGATAACTTCAAGACCGTTCGCGAGGGTTCGTGTAACGTACGGTATCTTCGGCGCGGCCGCTGAACGTGCCGGTGCGGAGGCCGAACTGCCTTGCGCGGCGGCAAAGCCGCACAATACGGCCAAGAGAATAACTATCGAGGTGAGTCTTTTCACAAATTTCTCCGTCTCATTGCAGGATATCGGCAGCATTTCGTTCCGGCTGAACTGCCGCAAAGGCTCTAAAAGCATAGCACGAACGGCTGCCCCGCCGAATGAGCTGTTTTCAGCCCTAAGAACGTGCCGCAGCTCGGCATATTCGTCTTCACGTTCCGAATGCGGTGCCGTGTTTTACTCGGCTTTCCTTATGCGGAGGCTCGGCTTCGGATCGTATTTCGTAAATTTCTTCAGGTACTTGATCATTGCCTGCGAGATAACGACGCCGGTATTGTCGTACGACGTTGCCCGCTTGAAGCCAAAGAAGCCGTCGCCGCCGTCAGCGATAAAGTTCGATGCGAGGACGCGGTAACTTCGGTTGTCATCGAGCGGCTGTCCTTTTACGTTGAATTTCACGAGGCGGCTGCCGACAGGTTTGCTTTCGTCATAAACGATCTCGACGCCGTCCGACACCTGAAGAATGCCGTTCGTGAGGCCTGCGGCGTGTTCAAAGATCTCGCGCAGGCCGCTTCCCTTGATCTCAAGCCGGACTATCGTATTCGGGAACGGGAACGCGGATATTATTTGTCCGACCGTCACGGCGCCCGCGTCGATCTCTTCCCTTAAACTTCCGCTGTTGAGAATGGCGAACTCGTAATTCGGATACATATCGAGCATCGCGTCGGCTGCCAAATTGCCCATAACGGAGCTTTCGCTGTATGAGCGGGTCAGCGGCGCGCTGATGTTCGTTACCTTCTCTTCGGTGATGGAACGCAGGCGGTCATTCCATTTGTTTATGATGCCGACCATTTCGGGGTCGTCCTCGACCTCGTCATCAAAAAGGTAGTCGAGATGGTTCTTGTAGCTAGTGATCTTGCGTTTCTTCTTGTCGTAGGTCAGCTCAAGTTTGCCGAGTTCGATCGTGTATGCATCGGTTGATACGATGATGGTGCCGTTCGCGACTATCGGGTTCGGGATGCCGCTGTGCGGGTGGCCGGTGATCATAAGATCGACGCCCGGGACGCTTTTTGCGAGGTCGATGTCGTGTTGGTGATTTCGTTCGACATCTCTTTCACCGCCCGAAGATTGCGTTCCGGGAATGCCGATGTGGACCAGCAGGACGATGAGATCCACCTTTGGCCGCAGCTCAAGGATGTATTTACGCAGGTATTCTTTTTCGTCCCTTGCCTCGACGCCTTTGACCATTTCAGGTGCGGTCGTGTCATAAAAGGCAAAAACCTCGTGCAGCCCGATGACTCCGAGGCGGATGCCGTTCACTTTCTTGATGATGTAGGGTTTGTTCCAGTGAAGCTCATCGGTTCCTTTGATAAAGATGTTGCCGTTCAGCAGCGGGAACTTTGTCTTTTTGAACTGTTCGCGTGCATTTTCCCAGCCGTAATCGAATTCGTGGTTACCGACGCATGCGGCATCGAGGCCCAGGTAATTCGCGGCGTCGATGATCGCCTCGCCTTTGGTCAGCATGCTCACATTCGGTCCTGCGAAGAAGTCGCCCGCGTCAAAGTAAACGGTATTAGGATTCGCGGCCTTTTCGCGTTTGACGAGCGTTGCGATATTCGCGAAGCCGCCGACCTTTCGCGTTTCACTGACCCAAGGCACGATGAACGGCTCCAAATGGGCGTGAAGGTCGTTCGTGTAAAGCACGGTCAGCTTTTTCTCCTGCGGAAAAGCCGTCTGCACAAGAAGAAGGCAGACGATGATGAGAAGTATCTTTTTCATAACGTGATCTGCGTAGCTCCCGGTTCGAGATCATCGGATCGAATTATCCGTTTCTGCGCGTTTTACGCGGTATTTTATTTCAACTAATCTATCATATGAAGTATATGGAACGAGATAATTTGATGCACGGAGCCCGTGCTGCGTTGAATCGAGACCCCGAAAAACGTGCGTGGGCCGAACAATATATCAAAGAATTGATACGTCCCGAACATAAAGAGCTTTCAGATGAAGAATTCGAGACATATTGGAAATATCACAAGCCCGAGATAATGCACGAACGCGCATCGGAGGCCCTTGCCGCGTTCAAAAGCAGGAAGATCTAGATAACAGCTTCCGACAAAGTGGGATCTCGCGTCATTCATCGGGGAATTCGTCTCCGCAATGTGGGAATTCGCGATATTTATTTGAGAATTTGCCTCCGCAATGTGGGAATTCGCGATATTCATTTGAGAATTCGCCTCCGCACAATGGTAATTCGCGATATTTATTTGAGAATTCGCCTCCGCAATGTGGTAATTAGCGTCATTCATCGGGGAATTCGTCTCCGCAATGCGGAAATTCGCGACATTCATCGGGGAATTCGTCTCCGCAGGGCGGGAATTCGCGATATTCATCCGGGAATTCGTCTCCGCAATGTTGAATTTCCCTTTCACCGCGACATATCGCCTCAATTTGTCGTGTGATCTTGCTTATCGATCTCGTGATCGATCCATTTCGCAAAGGTAAGGATCACGAACACGACCGTTCCGGCGATAAGCGCAATGCCAAGCTCGCCAAGCCCTACGACAACGCCGATCGCGCATGTTGCCCAAAGCCCCGCCGACGTTGTAAGCCCGCGAACATGCAGCCCGTCTTTTAAGATCGTTCCGGCACCGATAAAACCGATACCGGTAACTATGCCCTGTATTATTCGAGATAGGTCCGCATGTTCGAGGCCCGCACCAAGCCCTGCAATAACAAAGATCGTCGCACCGAGAGAGACCAGAATGTGCGTGCGAAAACCGGCCGATTTGCCCGCAGCCTGCCGTTGATAACCGATAAGCCCCGCGATCAGCGCGGATGCTACCAGCCGTATGATGATACGTGTGAGCTGTGCACTGTCCGGAAGCCCGAAGGTAAGTTCGCTCCAGAATACGTCCATATCTCAGGCCTCCGTACAGTGTTGAATTTGAGGATCAGATCTCGACCTCGTCGATCTGCGCCTTCTGCAGCTTGCCCGAATGGTCGATATACAGGGCCTTCCACTCGCTGAAGATGTCGAGCACCTGCGTGCCCGCTTCGCGATGGCCGTTGCCCGTGCCTTTTGTGCCGCCGAACGGCAGATGCACCTCGGCACCGATCGTCGCCGAATTGACATAGCAAATGCCCGTGTATAGCTCCTGCATCGCATGGAACGCACGGTTGACATCCTGTGTGTATATCGCCGACGAAAGCCCGTACTGAACGCCGTTCACAATGTCGATCGCTTCATCAAGCGTCGAGAACGGAATGACGCACGTTACCGGCCCGAAGATCTCTTCCTGCGCGATGCGCATCTTCGGCTTTACGTCGGTAAAGACCGTCGGTTCGATGAAAAAGCCGCGGCCGAAGTCGCCCTTCGTCAGGCGGTTGCCGCCACACGCAAGCGTTGCCTTGTCGATCTTGCGGCCGATCTCGATGTAGCCGAGCACCTTGTCCATCTGCCGCTCGTTTATCACGGGGCCGACCTCCGTCTTCGGGTCGAGGCCGCTGCCGACACGCAGCTTCTTTGTACGCTCGACAAGCTTCTCACAGAACTTTTTATAGACCTTTTTGTGTACGACAAGCCGTGAGGACGCCGTGCAGCGTTGGCCGCTGGTACCGAAAGCACCCCAAAGCGAACCCTCGACCGCATTGTCGATATCCGCGTCATCCATCACGATTATCGCGTTTTTGCCGCCCATTTCGAGCGAGACGATCTTGTTCTCGCGGGCCGCATGCTCGGCGATCTTCTTGCCCGTAGCGGTCGAGCCGGTGAATGAAATGAGCCGCACGTCCGGATGTTCGACAAGGGCGGCACCCGCGTCGCGCTCACCGTTCACAAGATTGACCACGCCCTTCGGAATGCCCGCTTCTTCGCAAGCCTTTACCAGATTCAACGCTGAAAGCGGCACATCCTCGCCCGATTTCAGCACGACCGTGTTGCCGCACACGAGCGCCGGTATAAGCTTCCACGACGGTATCGCCATCGGGAAGTTGAACGGCGTAATAAGCCCGCAAATACCGACAGGCTGGCGTACGCACATCGCAAACTTGTTCGGCATCTCGGCCGGCGTCGTAAAACCGTGCAGGCGCCTGCCTTCGCCCGCGGTGTAGTATGTACAATCGATCGCCTCTTGAACGTCGCCGCCCGCCTCCTTGAGCACCTTGCCCATCTCACGCGTCATCTGCTGCGTGTACGCTTCCTTATTCTTGCGAAGTATCTCGCCCAGCGTGAACAATATCTCTGCACGCTTCGGCGCAGGCGTCCGGCGCCAGCGTGTCGCCGCTTCCTTTGCCGCCGCAACCGCGCGATCGACGTCCTCTCGTCCGGAATTCGGAAATCGCCCGACAATATCTGACGTATCCGCAGGATTTACATTGTCAAACCATTGACCTGACGAAGGCGCTACCCATTCGCCGCCGATGTAGTTCTTGTACTTCTTAACAGCCGTCTTGACAGCCTTTGCTTGTTTTGGAGTTGCCATATACGAACAGTTTAATTGCTTTGCGCAAAAGTCCAAAGTGAGCGTCGTCGCCGCGTTCAGCGGACCGTGAACTGCACTATTTTGAGCTGCGCCGCGCCGATCTGCTGGTTGTACGACAAAAGGCTCAAAACAACAGGGTCGCCCGGCTTCAGCTTGCTGACGATATCGCTGAACTCCTTGACGCTGCTCACTGTTCGGCGATTGATCCGCTGTATGAGGTCGCCTTCGGCAAGGGCGATATTGCCGAGTTGGTCGCGAACGTCGGCCGCATAGCTCTCAGGGTCGATATCATCGATCAGAAGCCCCGTCTGGCCCGGATAACGCGACTTTGCTGATGCCGCTGCTGTAAGTTCTTTCAGCGTAAGCCCGAACGGCTTTACCGTCTCGACCATTGTCTTGCCCGGCAAACGCGACGGCACATCAGCCGCCGCAGGCTCGTCATTCGACGGCCGCTCGCCAAGCTTGACCGACGCTGTTTTGCGTTCCATCGTCGCACCGGCCTCGCGTAAATAAACGAACGTCGCGACCTTGTCCGGGTCGGCCGCCGCCACTTTTGCGATCATGTCATTTGCATTCTCGATCGGCGAACCGTTCATTTCGACAACGACATCACCGGCCTTTAATCCTGCAAGAGCGGCCGGCGAACGTTTGTCGCGGATATCGGTAATGATCGCACCGCGTGCGGGCTTAATGCCGTAAACCTTTGCGTATTCCTCTTTTACCGAATCAAGGTATGCCCCGAGATAGCCGCGTCGCACACGCCCGTTCTTCAATATCTGTTCATAAACGACTTTTGCCTGATCGGCCGGAAAGGCGAACGCCACGCCGTTAAAATCACCCGTTGACGTGGCGATCTGTGAAACGACGCCAATAACATCGCCTTTCAGATCAACGAGCGGGCCGCCCGAATTTCCCGGATTTATGGCAGCATCCGTCTGAATGAATCGCTGAAAAGCCGACGTACGCGGCGTCTCGCGCTGTTTTTGCGATATGATCCCTGCCGTAACTGACTTCGAAAGTCCGAATGGCGAGCCGACCGCGAGCACCCAATCACCGACATTTGCCCCAGACGGATCGCCGAACTTTAGGAAGGGCAGGCTACGGCCCGCGTCGATCTTTACGACAGCGAGGTCTGTCTCAAGGTCGGTGCCGATGACCTTGCCCGCAAATTCCTCGCCGCTCTCAAGCCGCACCGTTATGCTGTCCGAGCCGATCACGACGTGGCGGTTCGTCATTATGTAACCCGCGGGATCGACGATAAAGCCGCTTCCGACACCGAAAGACGGCCGCTGGCGGCCTTGACGGCGGAAAAATTCCAGAATGCTGTCCGAGTCGCCCGGCTGCGGGTCACCCTTGGCAACAGGCTCGATGACCTTGCTCTTTGTATCGATGCTGACAACGGCAGGCTCGACCTGTTTTGCAAGCTCGGCAAATGTGTTCGGGATCAGCTTTGTCTGTGCGAGCACTGCCCCAGCATTTATTGAAAGGATAAGAAGCGACGCTTGGATCGATGTCAACGACAAACGACAGATGGTAGATCTACGCATTATTACGCTAAAACCTCAAAAAACCAATAGCACACACTTCGACTACGATCGTGACAAATTCGATGCCCGTGAACTTCGCGCCTCATGGCCGAAGAAGGATCTTAAGGACACCGCGTTCGGCGGCACGCTCCATCGCAGCCACGCCGTCAGAAAGCGGCATCTCCGCCGTTATCATCGGCGTCGGGTCTATCTTTCCGGCCGCAAGCACATCGAGCGCGGATTGCAATCGCCCGCATCGTGATCCGATCACCGTGATCTCATCAACTACGATACGCGATGCCGGCCACGTCGGAGTTCCGTGAAATGTTGATTTAAGCACGATCTTGCCGCGCGGGCGCACAAGCTCGACCGCCGTTGCAAAGCCGCTTTCGGAGCCGCTCGCCTCGACCGCAACGTCGAAAATCCGCGTATGAACCGAACTCACGTCGGAGAGCGGGAGCATCTTGACGCCGTGTGCTTCGGCGATCTTCATTTTTTCGCGGTGTTTACCGATCAGTGCAACATCATTTGACTCAAGCGCCATTGCCATCGCACAAAAAAGCCCGAGTTTGCCGTCGCCGATCACCGCCACTTTCGTATCGGGTGCTATCTTAACTTGTTCCGTAATGCCAAGTGCCGCGGCAAGCGGTTCGGCAAAAACGGCGGCCTCGTCAGAAACATTAGAAGGCACGTCTAACAGGTTGCTCTCAGGCAAGGAAAGATGTTCAGCGTGGGCTCCGTCGCGGCCTACAATGCCGAGCACTGTGCGCGACGGGCAATGCCGCGCGTCTCCGGCCGCACATTCGCTGCATATTCCGCAGCCCGCATTTATTTCGCCGACGACGCGGCGGCCCGTTCCTTCGATAATGCCGACGAACTCATGCCCGATAGTCCCCGAAAATCCTGCGTATCCTCGAACTATTTCGAGGTCAGTGTTGCAAATTCCCGACAGAATGACGCGCACGGGCGTCTCATCCAGTGCCTGCGGCATCTGCACTTCATCAACTGATAACTTCCCGCTCGTGAAACGTAGGGCCTTCATTCGTAAAATGCGCGGCCGCCTCGCCTGCAATGCTGCCGTGCATGAACCTCACTTTGTAACCTTAGCACAGATGCGGGCGTTCGGGTTTTCGTGCTTGTACAATTCGGCCGCCAATCTCTATACTTGCCTCTGTCAGACAAATTCTTATCGCGTGAGGAACGCCCGTTATGTATAGGATCGCATTATTGATATTGACACTTTTTGTCCTTGGATTGGTGTTAGCTTGTGGTAATTCGCCGGCTGCGCCGGGATCGAGCAGCGATTCGCCGACAGAGGCTTACAAGCGCCTTTATAACGCAGTAAAAAGTAAAGATACTGAAGCAATTAAAGCAACAATGACACAAAAGTCGCTTGAATTTGCGCAGATGGCCGCGCAGCGAAACAATACGCCGGTCGAAAAGGTTCTCGAGAACGGCTTTACCGCGACCACGTTCGCCGAGAAAATGCCTGAGATACGCGACGAACGGATCAAGGACGAATTCGGTGCGGTCGAGGTCTGGAATTCAAAGGACAGCCGTTGGGAAGATCTGCCTTTCATAAAGGTTGACGGCACTTGGAAATTCGCAATGGGCGAACTTTTCGCGGGAACATTCAAGTCGCCGGGCAAGGGCCGCGATATGATCGAGAAAGAAGCGGCGAACGCTCTTAACGGCCCCGCGCAAATACCGGCGAATGTCCCGATGAACGCTAACGTGATCGTGCCGAAGCAAGGCCCGCCGCCTGCCCCTGCGAATACCGCGCCTAAAGCACCGGCAGGACAAAAACCGAAACCATGATCGATCCGGCGGCAATTGTCGAGATCATCGCAACTTACAAGAAATACGGTTGGACACTTCGACGCGTCCTTTTGTCGCCGGCGATGAAGGACGGCCTGCCGAGGACGGCACGCGAGGCATTCGGCAATGCCGCGATACTGGATTCCGATATCGATGCGATGTGGTTCTCACGCGGGCGTTCTGACGGTGATACGACCTGGGAACTTCGGCATATCAGTAATGCTCCGTTCGCCATGGTCGCGGTATTGAAAGCAGCAGATGGATCGTCAGAGCCGCATCTTGCTGCCACCGAAGATGAATTTCGTTCGGCGATCGCCGCCCGGACAAACGGGCATTGAACTCTTGCGGATTTCTTGACAACGCTCGCGGCTAATAGGACACTTGAACTGTTGAAATGATCATCGAGAACCTAGGAACAAGGGTAGCAGATGTCTGGAAGGGCTTGCGGCCCGAGACCAAAAAGATGATCGTCGGTGCTTTGCAGACAAGCTCCGCCGCCTCATCCTCCCCTTCAAAACAGTTTTATGACGCCCATGCCGATTGGGAATTAAGCTCGCTGCTGTCGGCACTTGACGAGCAGTCGTCAGTGAAAGAGGTGCGTGCAGATGCGGCCAAATTTAACGATATTAAGCTGCTTGCCGCGACCTGTGCCCGAATGCTCGAGATGCGTTCGGCATCGGCCGAGGTATTTATACAGCTTGCGACCCGTGCGTTGCGCGACAATGATTACGACAAGCTCGACAAGCTGGCAGACCGCCTCGAAGAATACTATTCTCCCGGCGAGATCGCCGAAATAGCCCGCCAGACCGAACTTGCTCAGATACGGGCGATCGCCTTCGAAACGCTCACGCAGCTTCCTGTTCAAGCGATCGCTCCGCTGCTCGATGACGCCCTTTACGCCGAAATAGCCGTCGCGGCCCTGGAACAAAAGGCGTATGAGTTCAATTCGGAAGAAGCACGAGACCTGCTGGAATACACGGAAATGCGGCCGGACAAGCCGTAACATGCTTTCGCGGGTTCGCGATGCATTGTGTAGGCCGAGCCGCCTTTAGAATTTGAATTCAGCTATTCCCATGCGGCGTACATTGGGAATTTTTCGGTCAGATCGAGTACTTCGCGGCGCACACGCGCCTTGACCTCTTCGGATTCGGGATCGTGTATCACTGCGGCGATCATATTCCCTATCAAGCGCATCTCGTCCTCTTTCATTCCGCGTGTGGTCAACGCAGGCGTTCCCAGCCTGATGCCCGATGCCGTGAAAGGCTTCTGCGTATCGAACGGAATGGTGTTCTTGTTAACGGTGATGTGTACTTCATCGAGGGCTTTTTCGGCGGCCTTGCCCGTGATCCCCTTGCCGTCCATATAAACATCCACCAGCAGCAAGTGATTATCGGTGCCGCCCGAAACAATGCGAAGCCCTGCGTCTTTCAGCGTCGCCGCTAGTGCCTGCGCATTATCGAGTATCTGCTGCTGATATGTCTTGAAATCGTCGCGAAGCGCTTCGCCGAATGCGACGGCTTTTGCCGCGATTATGTGGACAAGCGGTCCACCCTGCACGCCGGGGAAAACGGTCCGATTGATATCCGCGGCAAACTCTTCGCGGCAAAGTATCAGCCCGCCGCGCGGCCCGCGAAGCGTCTTATGCGTGGTGGTCGTAACGAATTCGCAATGCGGCACCGGCGACGGGTGCAGTCCGGCAGCGACCATTCCGGCGATGTGCGCGATATCAGCCATCACTTTTGCCCCGACCGAGCGTGCGATCTCGCCGATGCGTTCAAAATCAATGATGCGCGGATACGCCGACGCACCGCAGATGAGCAGCTTCGGCTTGCAGTCTTCGGCGATACGCTGCAGCTCATCGTAATCTATACGCTCGGTTTCGCGTTCAACTCCGTAGTCGGCGACCTTGTAATTTATCCCCGAAAAATTCAGCGGATGCCCGTGCGTCAGATGGCCGCCGTGCGACAGATTCATGCCGAGGATCTGATCGCCATGCTCGAGAGCCGTGAGCAGCACCGAAATATTCGCCTGTGCGCCGCTGTGCGGCTGGACATTGGCATGATCGGCACCAAAGAGCTGTTTTGCGCGTTCAATGGCGGCGCTTTCGACCACATCGGCGAATTCACAGCCGCCGTAGTACCGCTTGCCCGGATACCCTTCGGCATATTTGTTCGTAAACACCGTGCCCATCGCGTCAAGCACCGCTTGCGAAACAAAGTTCTCTGAGGCGATCAGCTCAAGCCCCGAAGCCTGCCGCCGAGCCTCATTATTGATCGCATCGCTGATCAACGGATCAACCTCAGAAATGTTTGTCGTGAAAAACCCTGTCATTTTAGTTGAAGTTATTTTTTAGAAACTAGTAGTGATCTCGATACGCGATCAGCTCTTTTTGCTCAAAAGAACCACGATCAAACTCGCACAAAACATCGAAGCGTTATCATACCATACCATCTTGGAAACAGGGCTCTTACAACTGTAAACCTCCCCTGATTGTTACCAATCTAAACTGGAGTTTTCGGGTTAGGGAGAACTGGTTCGTTTGATTCGCTTGGAGGCATGCCTCCGAGCGAATCATGCGGACGGCGATGGTTGTAGAAGTCGATCCATCGGGACGTCAGTTCTCGTACTTCGTCCAAACTGTCAAAGATGTACATATCGAGAATTGCCTGTCGATATGTACGGTTAAATCGTTCGATAAAGCCGTTTTGCATCGGGCGACCGGGCTTGATGAATTCGAGTTCGACGCCGTTTTGCTCGGCCCGATCGCCGCAGGACATCGAGGCATGCCCGCATCAAACGCTTGATCTGTCTGCGTTCGCCGCGACGTTTATACGCATAGTAGGCCGTCAGGCATCCGGCAGAAATAAAGTTCCAAAAGCCCAGTGCGTTCGTACAGAGGCACTACTGTCTAAGACTGCAATAATTAGTCTTTTACGCTCTTTTTAGATATGTCTCTTGCCGTTATCGCGATCTAGTCGCTAAGTACGAGGCGCGTTCACTATATCTTAACGCCGAGCTTAGAACGCAAAATTCACCAACCGTCTCAATACCAATGGTCAGGAATGGTCTTTACCAGATCCTCCGGAAATTCGCCGTGAATGCGTTTGAAGATGTAACGTTCCTGTTCGAGCTGTGAAAGACTCGCAGGCATTCCGATCCTGGCGAACTCCTTTGCATCCTCGTACATTTGGGCGCACATAAGAAAGCGTTCTTCGACCGTCTTTGACATTATGATGTCACGGACTAATTTTCTGTTTTCGAGTGAAGTGTCTTCCATTCGCCAACCTTGGCCCAAATTTCTTCGAGGCCAAGTTTTTCTATCCAATCCATCACGTAATCAGAGTTGTATTCAGACATCGTCAGATTAGCAATATCGCGTATCTGCATTTCGGAGTGAGAACCTCTCGCCCAGTTTAATTTGGAAATCATCAGATCTTCTTTCGTTGTTATCCAATATCTAATATTGCCTATAGTTAACTGATATCTTCTTTCAAAACTCTGTTTTGCATGGTCAGTTCCTTTCTTTATTATACAGTCAATCTTGCCGCCGTATTTGTTACTGATAATATTGAACATTGAGTCATTGATGAGAGCCCTTTGGATCGATTCCTTGCTGATGTAGTATTCGTCCGAAAATTCCTTGAAAAAACGATCGGCATCCCTTGCCCGTAATTCTATTACAACATCGATATCGCGGGTCATTCTGATTTCGCCATACGCACTCATCGCATAAGATCCCGTGACCATATATTCGATTCCAAGATCGTTCATTTTGATGACGAAATCGCGAAGTGTGTCGACCATTGAGATGCCTTTGTTCATCCCATCATCTCCTTAAATTCGGTTTCGTTCAGGATGGTTATGCCGAGTGTTTCTGCCTTCGCGAGTTTTGAGCCTGCGTCCTCGCCGACGAGGACGAAATCGGTCTTCTTGCTTACTGAAGAAGAGACGCGGCCGCCGCGTTGTTCGATCAGCCTTGACGCCTCGTCGCGTGTGAATTTTTCAAGTTTGCCCGTCAGCACGAATGTTTTTCCGGCAAAACGCTCGTCAAGCTCTGCGTTATTGCCTGCGTCTTCGGTCATTACAACACCGGCGGCTCGGAGCCGCTCGATCACCGTGCGGTTGGCTTCGTCGCGAAACCAAGCCGTCACGCTTTCAGCCACGGCGAGGCCGATCTCAGGAATTTCGTCAAGCTCTTCGACGGTCGCTGCAGCAACCTTTTCGATATCGCGAAAATGTCTTGCAAGTATCTTCGCGTAACGCTCGCCGACATGCCGGATATCGAGGCCGTACAGCAGCCTCTGCAAACCCCGCGACTTACTCGCATCGATCTGTTCGATAAGGTTCGTGCCGGACTTTTCCGCCATGCGGTCAAGCGATGCTATCTGTTCGACGGTCAGCCTGTATAGATCTGCCACGTCTTTTATCGTCCCGTCATCGACGAGCGTGTTTATCAGAACATCTCCGAGGCCCTCGATATCCATTGCCTTTCGGGATGCAAAATAGCCGATGCGGCCCTTTATCTTTGCCGGACAAACGGGATTGGTGCAGCGGCGGACCGCTTCGCCCTCGGGCCTTACAGCGTCGAAACCGCACACCGGACACTTCTCCGGAAACTCGAATTCCCTTTCACTGCCGTCGCGTCGTGAAACGACCGCCTGAAGCACCTGCGGTATGATCTCGCCGCTCTTTTCGATCAGCACGTGGTCGCCGATCTTGATGCCGAGCCGCTTTATCTCATCCTCATTATGAAGCGATGCACGAGAAACGGTCGTCCCCGCGAGAAGCACCGGTTCAAGGTGCGCGACCGGCGTCAGCGCACCCGTGCGCCCGACCTGAACGGCAATATCCAAAAGGCGTGTTGTGGCCTGACGTGCCGGATATTTGTAAGCTATCGCCCAACGCGGTGCCTTTGATGTCGTGCCGAATTCATCCTGCAGCGCCGTCGAGTTGACCTTTACGACAACTCCGTCAATATCGTAGTCGAGACTGTCGCGAAGCTCTTCCATCTCCGCAATGAACGCGGAAAGCTCAGCGAAATCTTTGCACAGCCGATGATGCGGATTTACGTTAAAACCGTTTGCGGAGCACCATTCGAATATCTCGATGTGTGTCGGGAACATCTTCCGGCTGCCCGTAAAGGCATCATACGGGAACATATCAAGCCGGCGTGACGCGACGATCTGCGAGTCAAGCATACGCAGTGTTCCCGAAGCACAGTTGCGCGGATTGGCAAATGTCTTTTCGCCCTGCATCTCAAGCTCTTCGTTGATCTTTTTGAACTGCGAACGCGAAAGGAACACCTCGCCGCGGACCTCTGCGTGGGCCGGTGCGTCCTTCTTCAAACGCAGCGGTATCGTATGTATCGTCTTTACGTTCTGCGTAACCTCGTCTCCGACAACACCGTCGCCACGTGTCGCTCCGGTAACTAAGATACCGTCGGTATAATGAAGCGACACCGAAAGCCCGTCGATCTTCAGCTCGGCAACGTAGTCGAGTTTGCGGCCCTCGGCAAGCTTCTCACACCGCTCGGTAAATGCCTTCAGGTCGTCGAGGCTGTAGCTGTTCTCAAGCGACATCAGCGGCACCGTATGCGTAAACGGCTTGAGCGACGCCGCCTTGCCGCCGACACGCTGTGTCGGGCTGTCGGGCGTTATGAGTTCGGGATGCTCGGCCTCGATTGCCTTCAATTTTTCGAGCAGCTGATCGAACTCGTAGTCGGATATCTCGGGCGAGTCCTGCAGATAATAGAGGTCGCTGTGCCGCTCGATCTCCGCACGGAGTTTTTCGATCTCGACCGCAATTTGCCTATCACTTGGACTCATAGTTTCGGTTCAGCTTATTGTCTAATGAAAGGACTCTCAGCAGACCTTTATCGATATCATTCAACTCCGCTTTTGTAACGGTCCCTATCAGTTCCACAAGTTCGGTCTTATCGACCGTATAAAGTTGCGTCACATTTACGACCGAATATTTTTGAACGCCATTTCGTCGCGGTGTAAGCAGAACGTTTCCGTCCATTGCGGCAAGCCGCAAATTGGTCGTTACCACAGCGATAATGACTGTGTGTATTCGCGCGTCGTTCAGATCATTGTCTTGTATAACAACGACGGGACGAGCCAAACCCGGCCCGGAACCACGCGGCTCGCCCAAGTCGGCCGAATAGACCTGTCCGCGCCTTATTCCCATTCAATATTTCGGAGCTTCCTTCGTGTATATTCCTTCAAAACCGGATCGACGGACGTATCGACTTCATCACAGACCCTATTTATACGGGCGATGCGGGCATTGCGATCCATATCGTCTTTTAATTTTTCAATGCCCATGGCAAATACAGCACTGCGCGAAACTTTCAATTTCTTCGCAAGCTTTTCACTTAGCTCGAATACTTCGTCGGGAACTGATATCGCTGTTTTCATACTCAAAGTATAACCACGGTTATACCGTCGGTCAATATTTTTAACCCTTGAAAAGCAGATACCGCGGTGCGTCTGCATCACGCACAAATCCGCCCGCGACGAGGCCTTTTCCGAATGCCGTTTCGAATTCTTTCTTCAGGCGCGCCTGTTCGGCGGCCGCTTGCCGCCGGTCGCGCTCGACAATGCCCGGCCAGTCATTCAGCGTAACGATCTCGGCCGCGGGCGTTCGCGTTTCGACGTATCTTTCGCCCGCGGCAAGCGCGCGAACCTTTTCGCTTTCCAAATACCATTCGGCGAACAGGCGGTCGCTGGCAAGCGGAACTGATCCGCCCGCCGAGCCATAGTCGGTACCGTAAAAATTGACCATAAATTCCGTTACTACGGCACCGAGTTTTTCAAGATTGAAGTAAGCATTACGCGCTTTTACCGGTTCGAACGTCCACTTTATGTATTTTACTCCCAGAGCGAGGGCGCGTTCACGCTGCGCCCATTTCAGCTTTGCACCGACACCATGACTTTGGTATTCGGACCGAACACCCGTCATGTGCGAATAGAATGCGCGCTCACCTCTCAAAAAAGCCGGTACGCTAAGAACAAAGCCCGCCAATAGGCCATTATCATAAGCACCGAGCGTAAAGCCGCCTGCATTTTTTGTAACGACAAAATGCCGCACCGGCGAGATCTCCGTCTCCGGCAAGGCAAATACTTCACGCTGAAGCTCGACACACTCGGCAAGCTGCTCCAAGGCTGTGCACTCGCGGATCTCAAGTCCCGTATCGCTCATCAGTCTCAAATCGTATCAGAAACAAGGGTCGCGGGCTAAAAAATATCCTTAACTTTTACCTATACAGTTTGTTATCATTTCAAAAGGCCGGCCTGCCTCGGCCGAACTCCCTATTTTCCGATGTCAAACACCTCGAGCCTTGAGATAACAGGAAATTTCCTGTCGCACTCGTTCGCAGAGTTGATCGCCGAGATCGCGCTCTCCTCGCTGAACGGCAGCTTAAGGTGCGCCGCAAAAGGGAAAAAGTGCATCGCCTATTTTCGAAATGGCCGTCTCGTCTTTGCTGTGTCGAACGCCCGATCGTCGCGGCTTTTCGATATGATGCTGAAACGCGGCCGTATCAATGAAGATGACCTGCAGCGAATACCGAATTTCCAAAATGACCTGGAATTCTCAGCGTTTTTGCAAGCCGCGAATTTCTTATCGCCTGATGACGTAAAGGCTCTTTTTGTTGAGCAGATCGGTGCGATCGTGATCGACCTGATGAGCTGGATCGAGGGCGAATGGACATTTTCCTCGCTGGCACGCGTGCGTGACGGCCTTGAATTCAAGATCGCCGTAACACAATTGCTGGCTGATTTTGCACGTGTTATGCCGGCATCCGTTATAATGTCGCGCTTCAGAGGGCCCGATGAGACATTCAGGCGAATAGGCGGCCCGCGGGAACATATCGAGCTGTCGCCCAATGAGCTTCGTACATTTATGTCTATCGGCGATGAGCCTATGATGGCGCGCGATCTCATACCGAAGGTCGGCATCGACGAGAGCACAGCGATCCGTGCGGTCTATATGCTTTGGCTGATCGGATGTCTAAAACGCGAGGATTGGCACCCGGCATTTACCGATATTTCCATCGCCTCGATCAAGAACGCACGATTGGAACTGAAACAAGAAGCTAAGATGATCGCCGTGAAGGCCGCAGATACGGCAAAAGGCGACGGCTCTGCTGATACGACGAACGATGTCGAGGTGATCTCTCTCGACGAATACCTTGCACGCGTCGAAACGGCGCAAACGTTCTACGACGCCCTCGGAGTTGATGTAAAGGCCGAAGTTTCAGAGATCAAGCGGTCATATTTCGCACTCGCAAAGCAGTTTCACCCGGATCATTTCCACAAAGCGGAAGCCGAATTGCAGCAGCGTGTGCAGAGTGCCTTTACACAGATATCGCAGGCACATGAAACGCTCAAGACCGAGCAATCGCGTGAGCTTTACGATTTCAAGGTCAGGAAAGAACTTTCAGAAAAGCAAACGTCTGCAGGATCTAACGCCGCGGATGCGACATCGGACGGCGCCTCCTATCAGCAGCTTCAGCAAGCCCATCAGAGTTTCGAGCATGGATTCGATCTTCTGCACGACGGCGATACCGAGCGGGCGGCTGTCTTTCTCGCACGTGCCGTTCATTTTGCGCCTGAGAATGCACGCTACCATGCGTTCTACGGCAAGTGCCTTGCTGTTGATGCCAAAAAGCGCCATCAGGCGGAGGCCGAACTGCAAGCAGCTATCCGTTTAGACGAGCGCGAACCCGAATACCGCAGAATGCTTGCCGAGTTCTTTATAAGCCAAAAGCTCTTTAAGCGTGCCGAGGGCGAATTGAAGCGTCTTTTGGCGATCTTTCCCAACGACAACGAAGCGCGTGAGCTGCTTCAGAGCATCAAATAGCGCGTTCTGTCCGCTCGCGCTTGAAAGTTACCGGCAAAAGCGTTCAAATTACAATTCGTGTACAGCGTTACTGCACCGACATCCAAATTCGAAGAACAGCTCATCAGCACGGCCTCTGACTGTGACCTGTTCGAGGGCTACCCTGCCGGCCACTCTGCCAGAGTTGCAGAAGCCGCGGACAGGCTCGCCGAGGTCTTTGGGATGAACGAGAACGACAGGCTCCTACTTCAGCAAGCCGCTCTCATTCGAAACATCGGTGAGGTCCTTATGGCCCGCGAATATATCTCGGAACCGAGGCAGTTAACCGCCCTCGAACGTACAGATCTGCAAAGGCATCCTGTGATCGGCGAACAATCTGCGGCGAAGCTCGAACTTCCGCGAAGTGTTCAGCTTATCGTGCGTTGGCATCACGAATGGTGGAACGGCATGGGCTACCCGGATGCTCTTTCGGGCGATGCCATTCCGCTTGCGGCGCGGCTGTTACGCGTCGTCGATTCATACTTTGCGCTGATCAACGAACGCCCGTTCCGAAATGCGATGACCGAACAGATGGCACGTCGGCATTTGGTCGATTGGGCAGCCATTGAATTCGATCCGTCGGTCGTAAAGGCATTTCTCGAAATGCCTCTCGCCGGGTATGATCTTTCCTCGGACAGCGAGCTGATATGAACACGGCATCAAAAACCTTTCCGAAAGGCCTCCTTGCCTTTGAAATGAGCGTGCTTCGGCGGCAGAAGTTCAGCTCGGTATCGATCCCGTTATCGCCTGATACAGCATTGCCCGCGTACCTGAAACGCTGCGGAGTAAAGGTTGCTGCCAATGACCGCCTGCGTTCATCGGCCGCCGCCGGATATGCCCGGATCGTCAATAACTCGCACCTGCTCAGCGATGATGAGGTCGGTGTTGTCCTCGACGATGCGTACGTTCCGGGCTACAAGCTCGAAAATCCTTCGCTGCTGAATTGGTTCAGAGAGCCGGACGCCTGGTGGTTCGACAATGTGCGGCGCAATATCGACAACCTGGCATCGCCCGTTTCAAGGGCAATTGCCGCGAACCTTGCTATCGGTGCCGGGCGGTATGCATTGAGCTTTTCCGAAGAAACGCGGCAGTTCCGGCGGCCGCTCTCGGTCGCGTTCCGCCGCCTGTGGTCGATCGAGCCGGAACCGTTCGATAACGGCAGCACAAATATCTTTCGCAGCGACACAGCAGAAGACTTCCTGGCTGATACCGCCGTGATCGAGAATTTTAATGAGCTTTTGTTCCTGCGGCTGCCTGAGCCGCACACGCATTCGATCCGCGAATCGCTGGCCGCGTCCGCATGGGAAGAGGAGTGGATGCAGGGCCGTGACGATCTTTGGAACGATCTGGAGCTGCGATATCAAGGGACGTTCGGCGGAGCGACCGCTACGAAATCCCATTATCTTTCAATGCTCGGCCGCCTGCTCGAGGTCGCATCCAATATCCGAACATGGGCGATCGCCCATATGGAAACCGGCTTTATTAGCGCCGATGATATCGTCGAGGCCGTCGGCAAACACCGCCGCGTTGACACGCTTTATACAAAAGACCTCACCGAACTTACAGGCACGAAGGCCGTCATCGTTACTGCCTAGCCGGACGCTCCCTTACAAACCACACAACACCCGCCATCGCCGATAATATTCCTGAGATCACCGTCAGCGTTTGCGGCGTCATGTAATACATCAGTTCACTTGCGCCGTAACTCATGATGCCGAACACAGTTAGCTCCGCACCGCGGTCAAGTGTCGAAATGCGTCCGCGAATATGATCCGGCAGGCTCCGTTGGAACATCGTCTCCTGCACGGCATATTCGACGCCGATGATCGTTCGCGAGATAAAGACAGCGACCGAGAAAAGCATCAGCGTCGGCATAAAGACCGCTAAAGCAAAAATGACCCCGTGAATTATCAGCGTCCAACCGACGAACGCGCGGTTCGTCCCCTTTCGGTCGAGCCATATCGAGGTGCGGTGCGCGATCAGCATTCCGACCGTCAGTCCGAGTCCGGTTGCCGTCCAAAGTATCGCCACTGCCATGTCGGCGTTCCAGCCCTCGGCCTGAACAAAATACACACCGCCGAGCCGTTCGAAGATAATGTTCACCGCACCGCCGCCGGTCGCCCAGATCATATTCAGAAGCAAGATCGTCAAAGCGAAATGCTCTGTGAACGCGTAATGAACTCCTTCTTTCAATTCCGTGACAAAGGACGAACGCTCGGTCTTTCCACGCATCCGAGCAGCGGTCGCATCATCGCGCGTCGCCTCTTCAGGTATCATCCAAACCGTCCACGCCGAGACGAAGAATGAAGCGGCATTTATGATAAATGCCACCTCGTACCCGAAAGCCGCCGATGCCCAGCCGCCGAGTGCCGAGCCGACGGCCATCAGCAGAAATCGAGTCGAGAACATCAATGCGGTTCCTGCCAAAAGCCCTTCTTGCCCGGTCAAATTTGGCGTTGCAGCATTCTTCGCACCATCGAAAAAGGCTCCTGAAGTATGCATTATTACGGTTGCAACGTACGCGATCCAAAGGCCGCTGTCATCGCGGACGAGTAAAAATGAGAGCGCAACGCCGCCGCGCAGAAGGTCGGTAACGATCATTACCGTCCGCCGCGAGAATCTATCCACGAACGTACCCGCGATCGGCGACATCAACGCGAAGGGGATAAGCCTTGCGACAAAGAACAGTCCGGCTGCGATAGGAGACGCATCAGATACAAGGCGCACCAAGCCGAGGCCGGCAATGAAGTTGAACCAGTTGCCCAACTCCGAAATAAATTGCCCGGCGAGCAAATTGCGGAAATTGCGGTTCCCGCGGATCAGCTCTGCATAACTCAGCGACCGCATCTGAGTACAGAATACCGAGTGCGAAGGGAATTTTTAATCCGACGAGATCATAAGTGGGCAAGGCAGGCATCATTCTTCAAAGAAAGGACGCCTGCCTTGGAAGTATGGTCAAAGTTTCCGACTATTACTTTCGGGCGTTACATTCCGCCTTCCGCAAGCGGGACTTGCCCGGTTCGGATCGTACGCGGACGCCTCAGCCATCGTGCGGCTCGGCGCAGAACCAGTGCGAAACCCGTATAGACAAGAAGGGCTCCGCCAAGACACGCTATAAAGCCGACGGCCTGGCCGATCAGCCCGAAGGATTCGCCCGTGTGTGTAAAACGCATCCAGAGGCGAAGCTGCTGCCCGGTATTCCTTTCTCCGTAAGGCTCCCATTTCGCTGCCTCGCCCGTTGCCGACAACAGCGTTAGTGTCGAGCGGCCGAAGATATTCAGATACTTGCCCTCATCGACCGTAAAAACAGCCTCTTCGACTACCGGCAGCCGCAGCGAAACGGTCTTCCAGCCATCGTTTCGCATCATCGCAGCGGCCCACAGTGCATCGATCCTATCGGGCGACGCCGGAACTTGCGGCATAGCCGGAGCACCGGGATCCTTTGCCGCCTGCTGAACGGGCGGATCGTTCCCGGTTACCTTATACACAAGGTCGCTCGCCCATTTATACGATATGACCATTCCGGTCGCAGTCAGCACGATCAGCACCAACGAACACCAGAAACCTGCCACGTTATGCCAGTTAAAATCTCTCGCTCTGCCCGTATGTGTCTTACGGAACCAAACAACGGGCCGAATGTGCCGCAGATTCAGCCGCCGCGGCATCCAAATATACATGCCCGTAATAGCGAGGACCAAGAACAACGCATTGCAAAAACCTGTAACGGCTTTACCCCACGCACGTCCGTCGCCTTCGAGTGCAAGCCACCGATGGAGAGATGTCGTCGCCGCAAAAAAACTTCGAACCGCCGCATTCCCTTCGCCCAGCACTTTGCCCGAATACGGATCGATAAAAAGCCTTCCGTCACGCCCGAGCGACACGACGGCTGCTGCATTCGGATCACTTGAAAGCGTTATCGAGGCAGCCTTTGCATCGGGCCGAGCATTCGAAGCCGACGCCAGCAGGGCGCTGACCGGCAGTCCTTCGCCCTGCACACCCGCCACCCGCTGCTGATCGCCTTCAACGTAATTGACAATATTCTTTTCGAACGACAGCACCGCACCTGTAACACACATTACGAATATAACAATGCCGCCGATCACACCTGTTATGAGGTGCAGCCAAAAGATGACCTTTCTAAATACCTTCATTATTTGTTCTTCGAGAACCGATCGCTGATGCGATCTATTGAAAACGACTTTCAATTTCAGAACATAAATTACGACGGATCACTTCTCGCTGTCAAACGGCACTTTCGGATTTAGGAATACAGCGGATCAGTCCTTGGCTGGGCGCCGTTCGAACTGCGGCACACGTTTGTCGAAGAATGCCGAGACGCCCTCTTTGAAGTCCGCAGATCTGCCGGACTCGATCTGACATTCATGCTCGAGGGCAAGCTGAGTCGAGAGGTCGTTTGAGAACGAGGCGTTGAGCATTCGTTTTATGCGGGCGATCGAACCCGTCGGACCGGATGCGAGGCGGGCAGCAAAGGCCCGAGCCTCAGACAGAAGCTCGGCCGCGGGCACGACCTTGTTGATCATACCGATCTCGGAGGCGCGCTGCGCTGATATCGCGTCGCCTGTCATCAAAAGTTCGGCCGCAAGCTTTTCGCCGACAGCTCTCGGAAGAAAGAATGTACCGCCGCAGTCCGGCGACAAGCCGATCCGTACAAAGGCTTCTCTGAACGCAGCATCTTCGGCAGCTATCACGATATCGCACGCGAGGGCAAAATTGACACCGGCTCCGGCACAAACGCCGTTCACGGCGGCGATGAACGGGATCGGCGCTTCGCGTATGAACCGGACAACGCTGTGAAGCTCGCCGAGCGGCTCTTCGAGAAAGGCCTCGATCCGGCCTTCCTTCTCCCACATTGTCCTCATTTCCCGCAGGTCGCCACCCGAGCAGAAAGCACGGCCGCCGCCCGTCAGGACGACCGCGCATGAGCCGTCATCGACGGCTTTGCGAAACGCACTGCCGAGGTCGATCGTCAACTGCATCGACAGGGCGTTAAGGGCATCAGGACGGTTCATGGTGACAGTCGCCACTAAGCCGTCAAATTCGTAGTGAACGGTCTGGAACTCCATTTTTCAGGCGTACCTCGCACGCGAACGGCTCGACTCGTAGCAATCTTTACACATTATCGAGCGGCCTGTGCGCGGCTGGAACGGCACAGTGTCATGCTTACCGCAATTGTCGCAGACTATCTCATACCGGGCCGGCGCATCGGGCCTCGAAGCCGCGCGTTTCGAACGGCACTTAGGGCACCGCTGCGGCTGCATCATATTGCGTTGATAAAAAAGCTCTTGTTCCTTTTCGCTGAAAATGAATATCTCTTTGCACTGCAAACACGAGATCTCGACATCGGGCATAACGTCACCTCTAAAGACAGTTCAATAATGTCTGTAAACGGAAGTGTAGCACAACCTGCGCTACTGCGATAAGGCTTCAACGTGGCGCTTGACCGTCGTGCCGAGTGTCGCAAGATCATAGCCGCCTTCGAGACAAGATACGATGCGGCCCGCGGCTGACCCTTCGGCGAATTCACGCAGGACGCGCGTCATCGCACAGAAGTCGTCGTCCTCGAGCCGCAGTTGCCCGAGCGGATCGTTGAGGTGTGCATCAAAGCCGGCAGAGATCATCACAAGATCGGACGTGAACCTTTTTGCGATATCCTCGATCGCCGCCTCGAACATACGCCGCTGCTCGGCAGCGCTCGTCCCCGCCTTGATCGGAACGTTCATCGTCGCCCCGAGGCCTCGCCCGTGGCCTGTTTCACCGCGGCTGCCGGTGCCGGGGTACCACGGATATTGATGCATTGAAAAGAAGAAAATGTTCGGGTCGTTATAAAAGATGCCTTGCGTTCCGTTGCCGTGGTGAACGTCCCAATCGACTATCACAATGCGGTCTATCTCATTGTAATTATTCTGTGCGTGCCTCGCGGCAACGGCGATATTGTTAAAGAGGCAAAAGCCCATCGCTCTTTCCGCGGTCGCGTGATGACCCGGCGGGCGTACGGCGACGAAAGCATTGTCAGCCTCGCCCTGCATCACCGCATCGACCGCGGCAATAGCTCCGCCGGCGGCATATAAAGCGGCGTCGAACGACCTCATCGAGATCGTTGTGTCGGCGTCGAGCGCGGTAAGCCCGTCAGAGAATGCGTTCTCGACCTCTTTGAAATGCCTTGCCGTGTGCACAGCTTGAATACTTCCCTTCGAAGCAGCGTCGGGTGTGATCACTTTCAGCGAACACCAAAACTCTTCATCGCCGCGAAGAGCCTCCATAACAGCCTTGTAGCGCAAAGGCGTCTCCGGATGCCCCGGCCCCGTGTCGTGTTCGGCATAGATCGGATGTTGGATCAAGGCAGTGGTCGGCATAAATCCTCGGTCGATATCACTCCGGCTTCCGGCGATAACGTCCCGAAGATTCTAACAGATAACATCGCCGGACAGAGAGATCACAGGCGAAGCCGCACGCCGCAAAGCGCCGATGCGTCACGCGTATGCCCGAAAACTGCTAAAATGAAAGCCGCGCTACCGCGTTATGCGGCGAAAATAAATTGAATCAATGGCGCACGAGCAAAATGAGATACACCTTGTCGCTAACCTTCTTTATCCTTTTTTCTGTATGCATGTGCGCGGCACAGACCGGAACCGTTCGCGTTTACGGGCCGGGCGGGCCGTACCCTGCTATAAAAGAGATCGCAGGAAATTTTGAAAAAGAGTTCAACATACACGTCAGCGTTACAAAAGGGCCGCTGAAAAACTGGCAGGAAAAGGCGAAAAAGGACGGCGATATCTTTTACAGCGGCTCGGAAAATATGATGGCCAACTTCCTGAGCGTTTTTGGCGATGCGATCGTGCCCGAGACCGTTTATCCTCTTTTTTACCGCGGTTCGGGGCTTATCGTAAGAAAAGGCAATCCGAAAAAGATAAAAAGCCTCGCAGACCTCCAAAGAAGCGACATCAAGATCTTGGTCGTGAACGGTGCGGGGCTGACCGGCGTTTGGGAAGACATCCTCGGCAATATGAAAGACATGGCCGCGTTTCGAAAGATCAGAGCAAACATCGTCCATCACGCTGAGAACAGCGGCCTCGCCGAGGCGTATTGGAAGCAGAACCCCGAAATCGACGTTTGGATCAGTTGGAATATCTGGCAAATTGCGAACGCCGACACCGCGGATTTTGTCCGGCTCAAAGAAAAGTACACCATTTACAGGGATTGCGGTATTGCACTCAGTAAGGCAGGCTTCGACAACGCCAACGCAAGGAAATGAGGGTGTAAATAATTTTGTGTAAATGGTCATTAACGGTCGAATGGGATAAGGTTCGGCGAGGGAGGAAAGATGACCATAGACAACGAGCTGATTGACAATTTATTGAAGGACTATAAGAAGCCGGAGGATCTGATCGGGGAGGACGGATTGCTGAAGCAGTTGACGAAGCGGCTGCTGGAGCGAGCGATGGCGGCAGAGCTGACCGAGCACGTGGGATACGAAAAGCATGAGGCGTCGGGCAGAGGCAGCGGCAATTCGCGCAACGGGACATCGAGAAAGACGCTGAAAGGCAACTTTGGCACAGTACCGATCGAGGTGCCGCGTGACCGGGCGGGGACGTTCGAGCCGCAGATCGTCGGCAAGCATCAGACGCGATTCACGGGTTTTGACGAGAAGATCATATCGCTTTACGCACGTGGGATGTCGACCCGCGAGATACAGCAGCACATCGAAGAGATCTACCAGGTGGAAGTCTCGCCGACGCTTGTTTCGACAGTCACCGATGCGGTCATTGATGAAGTAAAAGCGTGGCAGAACCGGCAGCTTGACGAGGTCTACCCGATCCTTTACCTGGACGCTCTTCAGTTCAAGGTTCGAGACCAGGGCCACGTTCGAAACAAGGCCGTTTATCTGGCGATCGGTGTCAACATGGACGGATTGAAGGAAGTGCTGGGCATGTGGATAGCTCAGAGTGAGGGGGCAAAGTTCTGGCTTTCGGTCGTCACCGAACTCAAGAACCGCGGCGTTAATGACATCATTATCGCCTGTGTTGACGGGCTCAAAGGCTTTCCCGAAGCGATCGAGACCGTGTTTCCGAAAGCTGAGGTACAGTTGTGCATCGTCCACATGGTACGCCATTCGCTCAATTACGTCGGCTGGAAGGAGCGTAAAGAAGTGGCCCGGGACCTTAAAACGATCTATAGCTCGGCGACTGACGCAGAGGCCGAACAGCGGCTCGACGAATTTGCCGACAAGTGGGATGCCCGCTTTCCGACGATCTCTCGAAGCTGGCGCTCGAACTGGACCCGCATAATCC